>NZ_NJGF01000145.1:0-19668 GCF_002209985.1 Bacillus sp. K2I17 | reverse complement strand
AAAGAAATAATCTCTACTATACTTGACATTGTATAATCTTAGCTTGATAGCGATGGGGTAGCACCAACAAAACGCGAATTTTGTACGCTAAGGATTATCAGTTTATTGACAGAAAAATGGATAAAGGATATAATAATCTTAATATTACGTTTTTAAATTTGCGAGGTGCTATATGCTTAAAGATAAAAAAATGATTCGATTTGGTTTATGGTTATTTGTCTTTTTATCTGTAATTCAGTTTACCATTGGTTATATAAAAGGATATTATAGATCTTTTACAGGTAACGAATTATTAATTTCAGAAACTTGGAAAACATTATTATTAGATGTTCCTGAAGGAATACTTGTTATTCTAGGAGCAATTGCTTTATACCAATTTACAAAAAAAGAACCAAAAAAAACGGCATCTATATAGATGTCGTTTTTTTGATAGATTTTAAATATAGAAATTATCTAGTATATTGTCTTTCTCTTCTTTATTAATCCCAATATATTTAAGTGTAATTTGTGGTGTACTATGATTGAGTATTTCTTGTAACATAGCGACATCTTTTGTTTGCTTATAGGACTCACCATACATGCCCATCAAGCTAAGGTTGGTTTTCCTATGAACTTCCGTTCATGTTGCCTACATGCTTGATATTTTGTTTATTTGTTTTTAAAAATACGCATACCAAATAAACCTTGATAAGGTGTATTTTTAAAGATTATGCAGTTTTTTGCCTTAGATTGGATACAGTACACTGATAAACGACACCTAAAATATCAAAGACTGTCTTTTTCTCATATCGATGCGATTTCCGTCCGTTTTTCTGTAAGAGGTCAAACAGACGAAGGAAAATTTTAGATACTTCTTGGGTGTCTTGTTGTATAGCTTCATATACTAAGTACAGATGATCTTGAATCATATAAATTGCTTTATATTCACTTAATTCTTTTTGTTTTTTCTGTAGTAACAGCTGTCGCATTTTGAACATAGTGGAAGAACAAAGAAAAATAGCGATTAATTGTCCATAAAGATGACATTCTAGACGCTCTCTCTTAATATTGTGACAATGATTGATACCAAAAAGAGATTTCCATGTTTTAAATACAATCTCAATTTGCCAACGTAGAGGGGGTACGGAAACGATTCTGGGTATGAGGGGTCATTCTGGAAAAAAATTCAATAATAAAAGTCATAGGAACTATTACCTACGACTTTTTACTATTTAAAATTTCATTAATCTGGACAAATATCTAAAACATCATGAAAAAGAGCATATTCTACAGTCACCTGAGGGCCAAAGAAAGTTACACCCTCTGGGAATTTGAGATCCATAACAACCTCATTTACTTCTGCATAGGATAGTTCTGTATAATTTTTCGATGTTAAAGATTGAATGACTTGTTGTTCGAATTCCAATTGTTGAATCGTATAGGCCTGTGTGTTATCTCCATCTAAAGTGGACAGGAGTGACGTATCATCAGGACAGTCAACTGAAAATTCATGTTGAAAGTAAAACACGGGCGCCAACTTTGAAATTAATAAAGTACTGCTGTAGTCAACTTTTAAATTATCTTTTTTATATGGTTTAAAATCAAATATATATTTTTCTGCTGGCCAAATCACATTATTTTTAACAGATGTAGTAAGAATATTACTGTTGTTTGTGAATGATTGTAATTCTATTGGTAATTCAATTTTGCTTTCACATTTTAACAAATATGCATCTTTATCTTCATTTACATAAAATTGTTGTATTGCTCTTTTTACTAATTCATTCATGACTAAATCCCTTCTTTTAACTCATTATTAAATCATGCCCTCCAGATTTATCTGCAGGTTTCGTTTGATTCAAATTGAAATCTACCTCTCCTTGATGTTTCCCTTTACTATTAACTACTTCAAATCTTCCGTGTTGTGTATCTATAGCGTAATAAGTATCTGTTTTTTTATCATAATATACTTCTCTCTTGTTCATTTTAGTTCGTTTATTATCTTTTTTCCAACCTTTTTGATTTGCAACCTCCCGAGAAACTGTTTTTATTTCAGCAACTCTTTCGTTTACACTCATTTTTGCGATTTTTTTATCAAAGGCTGCTACATCAAAGGAGCCTTTTGGTACATTTTTCGTTACATTACCGAGATTCTTAGCCTTTTTCTCAAGATCACCAATCTTTCCAAAAACTTTACCAACAACTCGTGTTGTACCACCAGATACGACAGCCAGTGTCCCCCATGCATAATCTTCTGGACCATATTTTTGACCTGTTACTAAGTCTTCCCCTTTTATGAGTTGTCCAATTTCTTTTCCTGTACCAATTATAGGCGTAATACCCAATATGAAAGATAAATCTCCATCATTCTTACGATCATATACTCTAGATGAATCAGCACCTAAATCACGTAGTGCATTACTCAAATCAATATTTCCAATGTTTTTGGATGCTGCAGGTACATCAATTTTATGACTCGCAATTTTATTAGCAGAGTCCATAATATTATTGGCAGCATCTAATCCAGACATAATATCTGTATGTATTGTTGGAAATGCTTGTTGGGCTTCTGCAACATGCGTTGAGACACTATTAATTAGTCCATCATCCATTACTGCTTGTTTATGTAGTGATGCCCCAGCCTTCTGTACAGAATCACCAAATTTAAGGAAACTTTGATTTACAACACGTAAATCAGAAGCCATTTGTTTATATTCAGGTAATCTGCTTTTAAACCCTTCATGCATAGCTGTAACTTGCTGTCCATAGTCGCGAACACCGACTGCAAATTTTTCTATTTCACCTTTTGGTAATGTGCCAACCCATTTTTCCGCTGGTTCGATAAAAACCTTATTAATTGAGAGCGAGTAAGCTGTTGTCATATCCACAAACATTATCATGGCATCTGTTCCTGCTTCTGCAGTATCTACAAACCACTCCAACATTTGCTTTTTATAGGCTGTCATACTATTTTTATAATTCGTTAAATCATTCACAACGTTAGCTTTATCCTGCTGTACTAAATATTTACCTTCTTGAATTTGTTGAATAATATTATCTGAACCCTGATTCGCTTTATCGATAATCATAACACTATCTTTTAGTAGCATTAATTTATGGATTTTCCCAAAATCCTCATTCATCATCTCTAAAGTTGCGATAGTAGAATTGTATTTTTCTCTTACAGCTGAATCAGCTTCTTTTTCATTAAAAGTTTAGCAACCAAAATCCCCTTAAAAAAGTTGTATTCGGAATATTGTAACAAAATCAAAAAAAGACCCTACAAGAGGGTCTTTCATCAGCTAATATTAAGCTTTTTGAACATTAGTAGCTTGTAGGCCACGTTGTCCTTGTTCTACTTCAAACGTTACACTTTGTCCTTCGTCTAAAGATTTGTAACCGTCGATTTGGATAGCTGAGAAATGTACGAATACGTCTTCTCCACCTTCACGCTCGATGAATCCAAAACCTTTGTCTGCATTAAACCATTTTACTTTACCTTGTTCCATAATTGTTGCCTCCTAGTGTGGATATCCACACATATTGTTACTACCCTTGCTCAAATACCTTAGACGAAAAACAAAATTTATTCTTAATCTCAAACCGAACAAAAATAGGTCTTTCTTAAATTAACATACTTTCTAAAAAATAGCAAATTTCAAAAATAAATCCTTATAGTAATTAACCACTAATAGTGGTTGCTGGAGAAAAAGTCACTATGATAGTCATCACAGCAAGAAGTTGCCAAAGGATCTCGACAATATCATTGATTTGATTTTTTCAGACATTCAACAATTGATAAAATTAGCTATTTTCGAGTTAAATTTTACTTCTGATAACGAAAGTTATGTAAATAAGCTAATTTTTAATATTAGAGCAAACTCCTCCCCGAATGGAGAGGAGTTTGCTCTTTTCAACAATGCAAAAACAATTAAAATGCTTGTTTCTTATACTCACTAATGTACCTAAACAATAAAGTTGTCCCTGCTATATTAGACAGAATGCTGACTCCTAACATTACAGCCCATGCAATATTCTGAACTTTCATTGTCAAAGTTAACATGAGAAAGCACATGCCAACCGCAACAAACAAGAAACCTAAAAGTTTATTCATAATTTTACACCTCCCCTTTTTGTATTTTAACATTATAATGAAACGATATGTTATGTAATTTTGGGTATATATGGTATTTATGTTAAATTGACATAACGTCTCATTATTGATAGCAAGAAAAAAACGGATCCCTACTCTCATAAGGGATCCCCCTTCCTTTTTCTATAACTCTATTTTTATACGTTCCTACCGGCGGTGCATCCTCCTGCCCTCACCAGAATTTCCACCACGGCTTCTTCTCTTTCGCTGCAGCAACCTCATCCCGAAATTCTTGCATCATTCTCTTCGTTTCCTGCATCTCACGCAGTGTCTTCATAAGTGTCTCATCTCTTGCTTCCAATCGTTTTTCCACCCGCTCATTATGCGCTTCTACGCTCGCTTTAATTTCTTCATTACTCTGCTTCGCCTGGTCACTTAATCGCTTCTCCATTGCCAACATACCCTGTTTCATTTCTTGTGCCATAACGCCATACTGTTGCTGGAGTTGTTCTTGAATATGGAATGGGATTAGGTCTGTTTCCTTTGGCTCTTCTTTAATCAAATCTGGATTAACCTTTTCTATTTGCTGCGCAATCATCTTCGCTGCCTGCTCTAGCGTCATGCTTGCTCAGATCAATTAATTTCTCAATCACCATAATGTCACTGTCTGTGTATTAACGTCTACCACGATTATCCTTCTTTACTGCGAATCCTTCACGTGATAATACTTCCATGTACTTTCTAAGGGTGCTATCGGATATTCCTAGTCGTTTGTATACTTCACTAGCAGAATAAACAATTCCGTCCGTCATAACGTCACAACACCTCCTAGTGACAGTATTCCATGATGTTTTATAAATTCCTGCAAATAAAAAAACCGACTCATAAGAGTCAGTCTTTTAATTATTTTTTACTTAGCATTATCTCGTAGATCTTTGATGGACATTGGAATAGTTCTATATAGAAATACTGCTAATTGTTCACGCGTAATTGTACCGTCTGGATTAAAGTTATTATTACCTACACCACCAGTAATACCATTACTATATAAAATTTCTACGGCTTCATTAGCCCAGTGTCCTTGCATATCATTAAATTGATGATCAAACTTCTTGTTTAACCAAAAAGCGTTTACGAAAGTTTGAGCAAGTTCTGCTCGGGTTACGATTCTTTTTGGATTAAAATGACCATTAAATTCGTAAGAGAAAATTCCACTTTTATATCCTGCTGCAATTTCCTTTTTAAACATTGAATCATTTATATCATTGAAAGGAAGCGGCTGTGACATATCATAATCGGGAATTTCCACCGTTCTATATAAGAATGCCGCTAATTCTTCACGCGTTATTTTTTCTACAGATCCAAAATAACCATTGTGGTATCCCAACATTATATTGTGGTCAACCATGTAGTTAATTTCATTATATGCCCAATGCCAATCGGGCACATCTATAAATTTACTAGTTTGAGCGCTCGCTGCTTGTATTCCCTGATTTGTGATAGTACCCGATGTTTCAGCCATAGAGTTATTCGCAAAAAAAGTTGTACCGAATACTGCTGCACATACACCTGAAATTAATAATTTTTTCATTACTATTCTCTCCCCTTTATTTTAAACGTCAATAATAAAATTCCAACAATCATTATATAACCATTTTAAGATTAGTAAAAGAAGGAATTTTTTTATTTTTATTCCAATAATAAACCCATTAATAGAATTAAATAGCTTTAGCGATTTCAACAAGCAACCTCATAAATAACGGAATCATTTGGACTACAATCCGCACGACTGATTAGCGAGAATCCCCGTTCCTGGCTGCCTACCATAATGAACAAGCCGCATAACGCTACAACGGATGCATTTTATAATAATATGACGTTGAAATTTATCGATATTATTGGTGTAAAACAAAAAAATCATCTAATAGGGCGGATTCTCTTTATTTCGCATAATTATTATTATACTAATCTAAAGTTTCTATATTTACATTTTTTTCCTTTCATCTCATAATTTTAATTGGGGAAAGGGAGGGGAAAAATGGTTTAAATCAAAGTAACACCTGAAGTACTAGAAGACGTCGCTAATCGTGCAAATAATACCAGAATCGCATTAGAATCTATACATAATAATCTATGTAATGAAATAGATCGTTTATGTTTTCAATGGATTGGTGCCTCTAATCAACAATTCGTTCAAATTTTCAACGATGCGAGACCAAAAGCTTTTACATCTATCAATTCGATTATAAAAGTGGAAGAGGATTTGAAACGAATTGCCGAAAAATTCCGTACCGCAGATGCTTCATATGACGAAAATCTTGAAGAAGGAGCAATGTGTGGTCCGTTAAATAGTGAGAAAAATGATGGATCTTTACGTGATAAAGTTTGGCATGGCCTCAAAGAAACTTATGAGGATCTTAGTAAAGTAAAAAATTCCGATGAGTCTTTATATGATAAATTTAAACATGGTATCGATACAGCTTATAAAGATGTGAATAAAATAAAAGACACTATAGATGATGAAATCGAATCTGCTTTTGAAAAAGCTGGATTAGGTGTCCCCTATCACTTAAAAAAGGGAATAGGCGACGCTATAGGTGATGAATTATTAGGACTTGCAGATGCAGTTATCCATCCAATTGACACATTTAATAACAAGATTGAAGCCGTTTCTCACCCAGTCGAGACGTTCAATGCGATAAAACAAACAATTTCTGATTCTTGGAATCGTGATGTTACTAATGGTGACTCGTATAGTGGTGCAGAATGGTATGGAAGCGCGGCTGGTCATACTATATTGGCTGTTGGACAACTATTCGTAGGAACAAAAGGCGTGGATAAAATTGCAATGTTGAACCCTGGCACAAAATTAGCTGAGATTTCACGAACTGCTAATCAAAGCTTGCAAGACGCTGCATCCTTATTCAATCGTAATCACAATGAGTTTGCTTTAGCTGGTGGAAATAATATACGCTCTGTATTTGATACACCTGATTTTAGACAAGCTGAAGAAAAGCTATCGACCCATCAGTTTGCTAAAGGAGAAAATACCACTACTGTGAAACCCGGTGATAGCAGTTCACTTACTCCAGGAGGCGGACTAGCTGCACATGAAGCTAGAGGTGGGCATTTACTTGAACGACATGTAGGAAAAACGGATGAAGAACTATTACAAAGAATACAAAGTGATCCTAGAATAGCAGGTGCATCTACTTTTACTGATAGGGCATCAACTGAAAAAATAGCGGCTACCGTCTTGAATAACCCTCGTAATCAAGCACGCATTCAAAGTTGGTTAAATAGTCCAAGAGACAATAATTTAATTTTACGTTATCATGGTACTGAAATAATTGGACGAGGTGTAATAAGAGGTTCTATAACAGTTGAAGATATGTCAAATGCAAAAATTGTACTTAAGAAGGATAGAAATGGAAGTTTTATTTTAACTGGATATCCATCTTGATAATAGGAGGAAGATTATGTTATTAGAAGACAATTTCGATAATCTCGAAGATGATGAGGTATTTCAATTTCTAGCAGGTACTTTTCACCAAGATACTTTCTATGAAGAAGCGCTCCAAGAATTACTAGAAGAGGTATCAAAAGAGTATTTGCAAGATGCTGTTATTTTTCTAACTGAATTTATTCAAAGCGATTATAGTAATACAGAAAAAAATGAATACATACGGTATTCTGCAGATGGAATATATTTTGATGGGTTAGAAGTAACACCATTAGAATGGCTGGAACAAACAGTTAAAACGATAAAACAAGCATTAAAAAATAATTAGTAAAAATTGACCGCCCGTAATAGGCGGTCTTTTGTTCATATTACTTCACATACACATAGGCTTCATTTGCTGTTACATAGTATGTTTTCCCTTTGCTATTGTGTACTTTAAATTGTAGGGATCCATTGACGTTTATTTTTGTATCAATTGTGAAACCTAATCCTGCATCTACAGAACCCGCAACATCCTTATCCTGCCAAGATGGAGCATCGTAGAATCGTAGAATCGTAGATTGTTAACCTTTGAAACAACACGCTTCCCTACAATAGAAGAATCCACTGTGCTTTTCTTACTAAACTTCACATAAGATGGATCATTTTTAATCCATTGCTCACCGCCAAAATTTAACCAACCATCCTTTTCAGCCCATACAACATAAGCTTCTGGTTTGTTTAACTGACGAACCTTAGAATAGCTTGTACCAGGTCCTTTACGTAAGTTAACATTGTAACCTTCAATATACGCGATTCCGTCTGTTACAACTGTTGGAACTTCTGCTGGTTTAGATGGCTTTTCAGGTACAGAAATATCCACATTAGAATTATTGTATGCTCGTTGTACGTCTGCTCTAAATTGAGCTTCTGAAACGCCATGAGACTTTAAGTAATTAAGTGGATCTTCATGACCTGTACCACCCAGATATTTCGTCACATCGTAGTGAGTCCATAATCCTTTTTCTACTGACAATCCACGATCACGAAGGATTTTAGCCAATAACTTAACATATTTATCATAGCTGCGTTTAAATTTCTCATAATCGCTTGTTTCGCATAATTCTACATGAACAAATCGTTTATTAGCAGCAGGGCCACCGCCGTAAGCAATATACTTTGTATCCGCAATCTGATAGGAAGAAACTTGTTTAACTCTCCCTCATGGTAATCCCAAATTTAGTCTTGAAATTCTCTAAAACTCATTGTATTATATTTTTGTATTTTCTCAGTTCCCAAGCCGAGGAAACATCATCACTTCTGAAAAGAACCCGAACTCTATCGGGTTCTTTTTGTAAAATTAAAACCATCCATTGTTTTGTTTAAATAGGTTAATCTATCAATTATATTAAATCAATTAATTCGACTATTACATATTAACATTTAATACGTATACTATAGTAGATTGCTAGAAAGGAGGCGTAACCATGGATAGTTGCGTTGTGTTTGTAAATGGACAACCTTTTTTAGTTCTCTCAGTAGCTGGTATTGAAATTGCTAGATTGGAGATTTCTCTTCAAGTAGCATTAGCTCTTAGAGTACTTGGAATACCAATCTGCGATTAATTACCAAATCTAAAAAAGAGGGCATTAGCTCTCTTTTTTATTTCTCCTTTATCTTTCCTTAACAACAAACAAGACGCCACCCAGATTGCGGTAGCGCCTACGATAATTCCTATACACTTAATCAAAATCATATTTCCTCACATTATTTATTTCTTTGCTTCCATACCCCATTCTCTTTACGATAAGTATTCTTGCCATTCATGAAGTCAGCTGTATTACCAGGAATGCTATATTTCTTATTCTTTTTCTTAGCCTTCTTCTTCAGCCTTTTCTCTTCTTGAATAGCTTGCAGATCCGCCTTCCATTGTTTCAACAAATCCTTTTCACGCCGCATCGAATTAGTACCCCTTGGATTAAAATGTGAACCAACTAATTAGATTCTACCTATTTATATAGATATCCTTTAACCCAAATGTCCATTTTGTTCAATAAAAAAAGAACACTATAAAGTGCCCTAAGCTTCTGAGTATTAAATATACGACAATGCCCAGCCCGTTCTAATGGCGCAACATAAAAGAGCTTTATAGCGGAATATATATAGCTCTCGGAAAAGGAATAAGTTGGTTGGCATTGACTCGATATTGTATGTTTGGGAATTCCTTATGTGCAATAAAAAAAAGAGCCCTAAAAGGTGCTCGTCCGATACGATTATAAAGAATGAATACGTCGTGTTCATTTATTAGTATATGCTTGTCTCATTCAAAGTTTTACTGGTTTAATGTGTAATTTCTATCTAACAAAGAAAAAAGCACCCGTTATGGATGCTTTTTTTGTATTTAATCCTTCTTCTCCTTTACCACCAAAGAGAATACATTGTCCAAATTAACCATACGATCTCCAAATCTGAAGAATCTAGCTTCTCTTGCTTGTATAGAATTTTCTATAGCAGCAACTGTTACTGTCTTTTTATGCTCAATTTCAAATTCGTGTTGTTTACCATCGACTGCTTCTATACTTATTATAAATTTTTTCATTTACTTATCCCCCGCCTCTCCCAATCTATCTATTCGACAGAAAAGAAGAATATCCTACAAAACAAAAAGCCATCACCGAAAGGTGACAGCTCCTAAAGGGGAAGAGAGAAAACAAATGGCAAAGTTTCTCTTAGATCAAGGCTGAGTACTCGCAACCTTCTCCAAGCCACCGCATCATGTAATTTTTTAGCTCTTATTAGCTACGCACTTTACGTTCGGTGACTGAGAGAAGACTAAGAATAGTCCTCCCTATGAGAATTTGTCGTCCTGGTCAATACATCGGTTGTCGCTGACCTTAGCTGACAGTTGCCAAATTATAAAGGATTTATATCAAGACGTATGTGTTTCTTCCGACGCCTTGTTTGAACCAATACACTAAGGGGACGGAAGGGGAATATTTCCGCTGTATTGGCTCAAACAAAGAGTGGAACTCTTTGCCCTCGTTTTGGTCATTAATAAGAGTCGTGAATAATTACTAATGCATGAGATCACGTATACTGTTTTAGACTTTTAGAATGCAAGTGTCACTCAATCATGAGCAACCACCCCCATTCCATTTTCAAGACCGACATACTAGAGAGTAATAGACTTATATTTATTATCAACCCAGGGGACGCGTTCCGAGCTGATTGATAAATACAAATTAGAAACAGCATGACGAATGCGAGTTATCTCACACCCGCCACCCTGGAATATGTCATTATTAATCATTTAAGGGAATCTTACCACCCTTATGGCGAGATTCTTACCGCCCATGCCCGCCCTGCCGCGGTATACTTTAAGGTGTACTAATCCTCTTCGATATGCGGTTGTCAAAGGGCTTATACATATAATTTACCGTTATTTTCATTTGCAAAAACTCCCCAAAAAATATGCTATTTCTCTGCTTTTTCTCTGCCATTTTCAAATGATTCCTAATGTAGTAGCGATCAGTTTAATTGCACTCTTCTTCTCATAAAAGTATGAGTTTTTCATCATCAATTCGTTTTGTACGAATGAATCTTTAACTGGTTTGTTGTCTAAGAACTTCATAGTGATGATGTTTCTTTCATCCGCATCTAAGATATGTTCTAAAGTCTTCTCTATTTGGTTCACCTTTAATTCGCTTACTCTTCTTGAATTTCATATCTCTGGAAACAGAATGATCCCTTCTTGTTCCACTTCATTATTGAATCGCATCTTTAATGCACGGTATTCCTTTAAGATGCTGACTACTTCCTTTTGCACTTTCTTGTCATCGATTGCTGGTAATAAAGTTAATTGTTCCATGAAGGAATCCCCCTATTTCGAATTTTGGTTTTTACATTCACATCAGGTACGTGAAATTTTACTATCTCTTTGTTGAATAAGAGAAACATGCATAGCGAGTATCCCCACCATCCCCCCTACATAGTTCCGTTATCCATTAAGCATTTAATAATTTACGTTTCTTCTTTGCCATCTTCTCTTTTGCTACTTCAATGTTATTTGCTACCTTCTTATGGTCCTGATCAAATTGAATCATGCCGTCAAACATAACTGGAGTTACTGCTTCGTCTACATATTGTAAGTAATCCACTGGCGCTCGTTCCGTCTGTTCTACTAAGTACCCATAAATATCAAAGTCCACCCTCGGTATAGACTTCTTACCTTTTGGTTGATGCGATATCCTTACGTAAGATTGAATGACTGATAGTGGTACTGCGAATACTGACTTGTCCTTGCTAAATTCAATAAGGAAGAAGCAAATTGCTCCCATCTTCTTTGCTTTCTCCAGGCAATCTAATTGATGCTGTGCAATGTTCTTTAAATCAAATCGTGTAGGATTCTCTGTGGACTTCGCTTCAAATGCTATAGCTCGCCCTTTATACACGCCATCATAATCTACTGTACTTTTAGCTTCATAGTAACCACTTAGTACACGACCACCTTTACTTATTAACACCTTCACAGGAGTCGGACGCTTGTTTATAAGTGCCACTCCCCCTCTTTGATATATTTCATTCGCTAGATTGATAAGCTTTTCAAAAGCCATACCACGGTTTCCTTGTCCCATTGTTATTCCTTGCTTTCTACTTTAATTGAATATGCAATATTTCGTATTTTCTTATTATAATACTCCTTTATTAATCATTATTTTCTATCACACCATTGATATTCATTGATAAATCAACATTTGTAATTTAATTCCTGATGTTTAATCTCGCTAAAATACATTGAATTTATATATCAAAATAATTGTATTGGAATTTCTTGTTCTACACATCTATACGTATTTTATGTATTATATAGCAGAAGAGTAAGGTAAGAGTTACTCTTTGCCATTTTAGGAAAGGTCCTGTTGGAGACAACGGGGCCTTTTTTCGTAAAAGGATTATTTTGTTTGAATTCTCATAAAACACTTTTTAAATTCCTCAACATTGGAAATAGCTATATAATAAAAAAGATTAAATGTTAGGAGTGCTATAAATGTCTGATATGATTAAACTCTGTATTGTAATAGCCGTTGCCTTATTTTTAATGTTTTCGATAATATCAGAGTTTAAGAAACCTCAAAAAGATATGTTTTGGTTCTCAATTGACGTAATGTTTCTCCTTGCAGCTTTTTTACTAATAAAAGACTATATCGTCAAACATTTAACGTAATCGACTGAATAAAACCCAATATTCCGTCAATAATATAGATAGGCGATGGCCAGAACTCATTTAATGAAGTCCCTAACCTTTCTCCTTTCCCCCTGTTGGAGAACCAGCCAAGCAGTTAGTTTTTGCTAGCTGCTCTTTTATTTATGAAAAAATATAAAATTCTTTATAATGATTCTTCTTTATTTCTCAATATAAAGAGCCTTGGATTTCTTTTAACAATCTTGTAGTATATGAACAAAGAGTAAGGTAAGAGTTACTCTTTGCCATTTTAGGAAGGTCCTGTTGGAGACAACAGGGCCTTTTTACATATAGAGATAGTTTTGTTTAATTCTTCACCATTAACCGCAAAAACATCTTATAATCGTTATATAATAAATTAATTAATGGATTAGGAGTAGATCAAATGCCAGTTACACTAGAACTTATTCTTTTCATTCTTCTAGCAATTTGTGCTATTGGCTATTTAGTAAAAGAATTTCAAAAAACTAGAAAAAGAACACTTGGAATTTTCCTAGAATTCTTGGTTCTTTTCTGGTCAATATGGAGAATATCGACTATCATAATCTGATTTATAAAACATGAAATCCTTCGAATAAAAATCAATATTATGTCCATAATGTTGATAGGCTGTATGCCAAAATCCATTTAGTTTTCTCTGTATCTCCTTGTATTGAGCAGTTAGCTTTTGCTAGCTGCTCTTTGTTTGTAAAAAAGCACTCAATTGACAAGAAACACATATAATATTCTGTGTTCCTTTCTATATGAAATAAGTTAGTCTTTACAAACGGATGATCTCGTCACGAGAGCACTTTATTAAGTGCTCTTTTCGTATTTCAAATACATACAAAATGAAATTTTTACCATTAAGATAATTATTAAATATTTTACGCTCATACATTATAATGGAATAGTTATTGTATATTGGCAGTAAGAGGAGGGACCTGATTAAGGGCTTCTCTTTTTTTATAAAATAGGATTATTGCAATCTCCCTCTGTATATTTTCTTGATCTGCGTTTCAGTGAATCCCTTGTACACAGCGAACAATTCAGGGAACTGGCTTAAACACATGTCAATAATTGTGTCATCTGTAGTTCTAATAAAGAAGTACTTAACTTCACCCATGTAATCGTTGTGTAGGTAATAACTCCTAATCTCGTAATGGCAGCCATTAGCTTCCAAGACTTCATACAGCTTGATCTTTGTTTCATCTATATCAAATATCGATAACTGCCCTTCGTTTTCTCTTACATTCTGAAACTGTAATTTTTGTTCTTCATCTAATTCAAATTTCACATTTGCTTCTACAACCATCATTCATCCCCCTCAGCTATGAAAATAGCGTTTTTGTTTAAGATAATAGCTCTAGATTAATTGGACATATTTACCGATTTATTCACCACTAAATCCATGTTAAAATCTCTTGTGAGTACGACATAGCTCAATTTTATGAAGCCCAGTAACATTTTCTGCGGGGCTTCTTTTTTCAACAAGCCCTTAGTTAACTGTGCTGACTACCTTGATTTACAAAATCACTTTTTTAATACATTTATGAAACATTCACGTGCTATCTTCATTATGCCCCTAATATTATATATACTTAATATATGGATATATGTTATAATTCCTTTGTGAAACATCATGTGTTTCAAATACAACATTTTCTTGATGACCTCTTATCTTTCCGTAAGAGGTCTTTTTTTCAAATAACTATTTTGTTTAAATTTACCTTAATTCACATTAAGTTTTCTTAACATTCGAATTAATGACTGTATAATATAATTAAACTATTTGTATGAGAGGTGATTATTATGAACTGGAAACAAAAATACAATCCAAAGTATCTCTTTTACCGCATGTATAGCTATATTTATAAAGCCCTTGATGATATATCATGGTCCTTAAAATAATTGAGATTGTTATGAGTACACATTTGCTGTGTGCTCTTTCCACAGTTCCAAAAACAATCCTTAACTTTGTTTTACATGTCATAGCGCTATGCCTCCTAATCCAAATTCATGATTTCCTCTAAAGTTCTATCCGAAATATAAGTATTAATGATTTGTATCCTTTCGTATTTCTTTTTAGCCATTTCTATAGCCTCGCTCTCGGACTTCGCCTCAAACCAACGAAGCTTCCACTTTTCGTCTTTGTCGTAAAACTCTACTGAGTACGTCATAACGCTATTACGCTTCAAAAATTTGTCCACGGTACTTGTTGCTGTGTAATTAAAACTTCTCACAACATCCTCTAGTGTTAGTTGTTTCATGCCCCCAGCCCCATCGGACGCGATTTAATGATATTTTTATCTGCCTAATCCATAATCAAAGCGGCAATTTCTAATTGATGTCTTCCCAACTCTTTTGCAATTTCAAGGATTCCTTTGCCTTCCTTCCACATTTCTTGCAATCGAATCACTTCGATCTCATCAAATACCAGGTCCCACTCTTCTAAAGCGATATACAAGTTACGACGCGATTTCTTCATGTACTTCCTCTGCTGCAACGCCATCATATAATTTTCCTTTTCCAAATCCGTTCCAAGTCTTGGCATCCCAATTCCCCTCCAGTTGCAATTGATGAATCTCTCTTAACTCCGCCATAACAGCATGACGCTTTCTATCCACTTCTTCAGGACTGCGATTCCCCGCTTCGCAAATACATGGTCCAAACTGATACATACCCATTCCAATGCTGTTATGAATTACTCCCGTCCCGTTACACGCACACATCTCAAATCCCCCTTTTAAAATGGCAATGCTTTTCTTCTGTAATCCTTTGTATCTTTGAAAACTAGCGCCCTGAATTTATTGAAGATACGTGATACAATCCGTTCATCGTATGCGCCCTCTAAACGCACTCCTGAAAGGTTTGTCGTAAAGATAGTGGATTTACCTTGCCTTCCATCGAAAACATCGAATAATACCCTGTTAATGAAGTTTGTTGCTTTTGTATTGGCATCTAATGCGCCTAATTCTGCTCCCAAATCATCGACTATCAATACTTCTGCTCTTACTAAACTTCGTATAATTGCATCCTCAGTTAATGTAGAATCTTTATTGAATGTACTTTTAATCTTCCGTAGCAATTCACCAACTGTGACGAAGACAAATGACTTACCTGCTCCAGCAAGCTGATCCGCTATAGCGTAAGCAAGATGTGTTTTCCCCGCTCCGCAATTCCCGGCCATAATCGTGTTAAACACTTTCCCGTTGAGATAATCAGTTGCGATTACCTTTGAGAGCTCAAGGTTCTTTGCTCCTTCATCGCTAGTAGGTTGGTAATTATCAAAATTAGCTTTCTTGATGTTGCTATCAGCGATCATACTTTGTTGGTGGAACATGAATTTCTTCTCATTCGCCTTATCTGCATCGTATTTCGCTTGTTCCTGTTGCTGAAGCTTCCTACTATCGTTTTCAAGGAAACAGCGAGGGCAAACAACTTGCCCACCGAACTTCATCTTATTCATGCCATGCGTATCACACACATCAGAATCCATAGTCATATTCACCTTTTTGGCTATATCGGTTGGTATTGCTGCCGCTGCTCTCTGCATTGTTTTTCGCTCCTTTTTTAGAATTCATTTGGATTGTTAACTGGTCGAACTTTTCACGTAGCTTTTTAGGAGATAAAATGTTTCCTTGCCAGAATGGATCAGCTTGGCACCAATCAATAACATCCTTAATCTCTTGTAATTCACGGTTATCCTTTTCGCGCATTAATCTAAAGTCGTTAGCCCAAGAATCGAAGTTAGGTTCTTTTTGTTTAGGGTTATTACCCTTAATTTTTTCGAATAGATAATTAGCCCCGTTGGTGTCGCAGGTTTCAAACTTGTGACGGGAATGCTTTTCTTTCTTCTTTTTATCTTTTTCTTTATCTATATCTAATTCTTTATCTTCTTCTATATCTGTTGCGTTGCGTCACGTGACGTCACGCAAGCGTCACTTTCTTCACCCTTATCTTCCAGTGCTAATTGCTGTTGTTTCTTGCGTTCGCGGTACTTTTTGTTTCGTTCTGCATTCAATTGTTTTACGCGTTCTAATCCATCAATGTTCTGATGCTTCTCCCAGTTCGAGATGCATATGTACTGATCATCTGTTACATCAATCATTCCGAACTGTTTAAATGTTTGTAGTGCCAGTCTTACAGTTGCTATCGGTCTATTAAAAAGTGTAGAAAGCATTTCTTCTGTAAAAGGAATGTTTTCACTCAAGAAAATGTAACCATTGGCATTCGTTCTACCTGCTTGAGACAACAATTTAATCCAAATAATTAGTAGTGTGTCTGCCTCTGGTAAGCTTTCAATCAACCGAATCTTTTCATCTTCAAACATACTAGATGAAGTAAAAGCGTACGAAGAAAGTTTAAAAAAATAACATTTGAACAAGTTTTCAATACGGATAGCATTAAAATTAAGATGATTTTAGTTGGAGGGAAGCACTCAAAAGAGTGCTTTTAGTTTGTTCTCAGACATAAATAAAATTAGGGGTGATGTGTGTGAAGAAGAGATTTATGGGGATATTATTGGCTGCTATATGTCTTATATTCACAGGTTGTTCAGCGAATATGAAATATGTAGAACATGAAACTAAGGAAAAATTAGAAGATAGTCCGTTAGGCCCATATATTGAAAAAGTCGATTATAAAGCTGATAAAAAGGAAGACGATACCACGCCAGTAAACATCCAAATACATGTAGATGAAAGATTCTCCGACTTATCAACTATGGAAAAATATGAAGTTTTGAACAATACATTTGAAAAGATAATGGGATCTTTTAATTCTGTTTCTTGCGGTGAAAATAATTCATGCCGTTACCAGAAACTCAAAGTATTCTATGACGACGATATATATGTTATGGACATTTTTGACGACATACTTATTATTAATGATTTTGAAAAGTATACAAAAAGCGATTATAAGTCAGATATGAATACAGAAAGAGAAAAGAAAGAAAGAGAGTACGCCAATAAGGATAATACGCTTAATTCAAATAATACATCGCAAAATAACGGACAATATGCAAGTAACGGAATAAGCTATACGGTCATATTCGACTTTATGAAACTACAATATAACATCCTAACAAATAACGATGAAAACTACATACCTGAAGTCCATGATCCTAAGGTTGCTGAAATAGCTGCTAAACGTTTCGGAATTACAGCTAAAGAAGCTGGATACATTTACGAGAAAGTACAGATGGATACTTTTAATTAAAATATAGATTTTGTTCACTTTTACGATACATTTATGAAACATTCGTATGTTACGTTATAAAAGTCCTTTTTTTGAATCATTTTCATTCTGTCAAAAAGCCCTAGTCCCCTCTAGGGCTTTTTACGTTTAAATAAAGAAATGTACCGTATTTCTCAATGCACAACATTACTTAACATGGTAAAATAATATTTGGATGGGAGTCCAATACATATTATTAAAATTAAAGTGGTTCAAGTCGGAGAAAGGCACCTTAGGGTGTCTTTTCTTTATGGAAAAATCCCTACACAAAGTGCAGGGATTTTCATGCTACGAATATATAAAACTGATTATTTAATATATAACGAAGTGCGCCACGTATCTCTTGGATAATTTATTGAAGTCTTTTGATATTCAAAAGTCCCTTCTTGATGATTTGATGCGTCCCATTTATATTCCCAACCTACAATAGGATTACCACCAATTATTTGTGAACCAATACTTTTCACATCAAATCCATTCATTTTGGCAAAAGGAAACTGGCCATATCCTATTTCTTTTGTGTAAACATATAAGTAACTTCCCCCATGATCTTTAGTTGTACTAAAACTATTAGGAGTAATGTATTCAACTCCACCCAATTGTGATTCCACTTTTACTACACTTAAAGAAGTTAGAGGTGCTGCTGGTCCTGCTGATGCCTCCGATGCCATTCCTAACCCAACTACCGCTGCCACCGCTAATGATGATATCCCTAATGTAACTTTTTTAAACATATAAACATCCCCTTGTTTTTTAATAAGTACAAGTTTGATATTAGCAGGATTTCATAAGAATATTCTTTATTTTGGAAACGTTAACAAATTCTACTTTTTTCAATATGCAATTTAGCATATTGATTGACATACAAAATAATCCATCCACTACTTTCAATATAAAAACTATTTTCAAATTTAATACTATTAACTCACTAAATTCTCATTAAAAGACTGGTCGTCTATACAATAGTTTAGTAAAATGTAGGTATCTTTTAAGAAGGAAAAGCTAATATAGATCGACTAAATAATGTAAAGAAAATGTTTTATTGTATAAAAAAAGCTCCATTTCTGGAGCGCTCAAAAAATAATATAAGTAAATGAATTAAAACAAATAACAGACAATTAAACTATATAGATAAAACATAAATAAATCTATATATACTCAATATTACATATAAAACCCTATTTATTGAAGCTATAATAATCTTACTCGATGATTGTTATATTTTGTTATGGTTTTTAAGTAATAAAATACCTTCTTAACACCCATTGTACAAGGAAAAGAAGACATCGATTAAGATGTCTTCTTTTCTTATATGATAACAACACAATAAAATTAAGATGGTTCAAGTCGGAGGAAGGTACCTTTTTGTGTCTTTTCTTTATTTTCAAAAGGACCTGCTCAATTCATTCTTCAAAATATAAGGTAAAGTGAACCCATTAAACGTATGGAATGAACCCTAGTTTTACCCTCTGATCTAAAGGAGGCACTATTATTATGGGATATGGTGGTAGTTGCGGCGAAGGCTGCGGTTTCGCTGGAGGATTTGCTTTATTAGTTGTATTATTTATTTTATTAATCATAGTTGGAGCTAGCTGTTTCTGCTAAACAAACTATCGGAAAAGACACTCTTATATGATATTATCCCCTTAAGGTAGACAGTGTAAAAAGACCATGAACAAACATGGATGTTACACT
>NZ_NJGF01000144.1:0-20200 GCF_002209985.1 Bacillus sp. K2I17 | reverse complement strand
TCTCCAATAATAATGCTCTGCTTTTACCCAACGGCTTCTACCTAAATCTAACCAAACATCATTATCATCGCCCCAGTACGCATCCCAGTATAATACCTCTGCTGCTGTCGTAAAGTCCGCAATATATTTACCGTGTGGTCCATCGTAGTAATTAATGCCGTATCCTTCCCAGTATATTGATCTTGCCATCCCAATCCCCTCTGGTTGCGGAACACCGCCTGCATTAAAATCTACATATTGTTTAACAATTTCAGCGTAGAAGAAATTCCCTCCATTTTTATATCGGTAACCACCATTGTAGGCCACAGCAATCGGGTTACTATATCGAACCATGGCACCTGTTGTATTTCCAAGTGATGGCGCAACAACCGTTTTAGAGTACAGATCCGCTACCGGTAATGAATGTTGTTTATTGTTAGAAGCTAACCAGCGAAGGTAAGCTCGTCCAAAATTATATGATTGAACAATGGCACTTAAATCTGTAATACCATTTTTTTTCGCATCATCAAAAGCTCCTTTTAAATGCTTTACTCCATAATAAATTGAATCTTTAGGATTTTTAATTGTATTCATTGACCAGCCTTGTGATTCACTTGACTGCATAATATCAGGTGTTGTTTCAGAGTTCCCTCCACTTTCCACCATAATAATTCCAAGTACGTAAGGAACCAACTCAGAAACACCTTGTGCAGAACATTCACTTTCTACCATCGATTGCCAACGTAACACTTGTTGTGGCAGATTCTTTGTTTTAGCTGAAGCAGCTAATATACTCATTATTAAACATCTCCTTATTTCCCTATTATTTTTGTCTAAAGTACTACTACTTTACGAAATATGACTATCAGTCAAATACCTATTAATCTATAAAATTACTTCATGTTGCTCACCTTCTTTCACAACAAAAAGAGCAACCATAAAAATAGTTGCCCTTTCGTCGAAATCTTATATTACTACTATAAATCATTTTTTCAATACATTCTGTACACCGCATGTATCCTACAAAAAGGTAACATTAAAATCCATCTAAGAACTTGACAATCTTTCTTATTTCAGCATGTTTGCGTCGAATATAGCCTGTACTATAATGCAATTCATAAGCGATTTGTTCTAAGGTCATTCCATCAACATACTTCATTTTGAGTATTTGATGATCTAGACCTTTAAACTTATTAATTAAAATCTTTAAATCGAAAACTTCATTCATCTTATGTCCTAATTCATATTCAATAGCTCCAATCCGATCTTCTACTTTAGCCCCTTCCGATTGAGCAGTTAATCGTATATTTTGCAAGTCTCCACTAGTCCAGCGCTTTAACTCTACTTTTGATTTGTCTAAGTTATATTCTAAATATGCAATTTCTTCTTCTAATTTCTGATAATCTTTCAGCCAGTCAAACATAAAATAATTCACCTACTTTTCTTTATTTAGGTTCTACTTTTATTGGTACCACAAAGGTAAACTAATTCCAGATTCCAATTGTATTAAACATGTAGATGTTTCCTATGATTTATATTTTTTTAATAAAGCCTTTAATCTCTCACGCTCTTCATCTATATTTGATTGAGTATTATTTTGGGGTTGTTCCCCTGGATTTTCACCATCTTTTTGATGCAACCATTCCGGTACCATTTCCATTCGTTTGATATATCCTGAACCAATTTGTTTTTTATTCTTTGCAAGTTCAAACTGTACATCTAATTTAGTAATATCATTTAGTGTTTTTACCCTTTTAATTTCCCAATTTTTAAGAATTCTACGTACATACCTCCACTTTGGTATATTCTCATCAATTGATCTCTTTACTGCTTCCAAAATTATTTCACTACTTAATGCTTCGCAAAATTCACCGAGCTCTAGGATAGCTGTTTTACTTAACGGAATACCGTTTTTCAGCAAATAGCTATAAGCTATTTTAAAATCTTCATCCATCAATCTTTGTGATAGTAATTTATCTTGATTATCATGATGATAATTTGTATTTGGTATATCCGTATTTATTTCTTTAGTACTTTGTATATCCGTATTTAGTAGCTTAAGGTTTTCCACCGGTGGGTTCCCAGCAACAGGATTATCAACAGGTGGGTTTTCCACTGGTGGGAAATCATCCAATGGGATTTCGTAAATAATAGTCTCCCATCTAACAATTTTGTTTTTTGCATCTTTAATCGGAAATCTTTTAATATACCCATACTCTTTTAATTCCTGCATTCCAGCTCTTAAGCTATTAATACCGTCTTTTGCATGTTGCGATAACTCTTCTCTATAAAACACCCAATCATCTGGAAGTGTGAGTATGTAAGCTAATATTCCTTTCGCCTTCCAAGAAAGCCTCTTATCCTTTAGACCGGTATTATTAATAACGGAATAATTATTATCTTTTTTTACTCGAAAAATCCCCATATTATCTACCTCTCATATTTTCAAACCTTTTTTACTTACTTATTGCAACCTTTAACTTCCTCATGAAAAAATCTACTTTCCAGACTTATTAAACCAAAGCGAGGCCAAAAAGAACTTAAAGTTCGATTTATTACTAAAAAAAATATCATCTACACTCTTATCAAAAAACTGTGCAATCTTCCTAGCTGTCTCCATTGATGGCGTTCTTTCTTTTTGATCTATCATTCGAATATAGCGTTCAGTTACTCCGCAATAGCTAGCAATTTCTTTATATAAGTTTTTTTTCGGATCGTACATTTTATTTCCCATTATCCTACCTCCATAAGAACAATTAGTTCTAAATACAGATTAAAGAATTAATTGTTCTTTGTCAATGCACAAAAGAACTTTTTGTGCTAAAATAAATTCGAAGAGAACAATTAGTTCAATGGAGAGGTGAACAATATGATAGGACTTAGAATAAAATCCTTACGAAAAAAAGAGAATTTAACCCAAAAACAATTGGCAGAAAAAATCGGGGTATCCCAAAGAATGATAGGTTACTACGAATCAGAAGAGAGGTTCCCTCCACATGATGTTTTAACTAAATTAGCTGATTGCTTTTCAGTTTCAACTGACTATTTACTTGGTCGATCTGTTACAGACGAACCAAACGAACAAGTAACGCCAAAAGATGAGAAAGATATAGCAAAAAGAATGGAAAAAATAAAGAAAGATTTACAAGGCGAAGATGGCTTAATGTTCTCTGGTGAACCTATGAGTCAAGAAGCAGTAGAGTCATTATTAGATGCGATGGAGTACATTGTAAAACAAACAAAAGTAATCAATAAAAAATACGTGCCTAAGAAATATCGTAATCCAGACGATAACTGATGCAAGCTTAGGAGGGAAAACATTGAAATTCGTCATTAGAGATCTAGTCCAACAACTTTGCACCAAATACAACACGACAAACCCCTATGAGCTTGCAGATTACTTAAAAATACATGTACTAACATGGGATTTACATGAAGAAATAAATGGTTTTTATAAATATGAAAAAAGAAATCGTTTCATTGTTATTAATACTAATTTATCTCCATCTATGCAGAGAACTGTTTGTGCCCATGAATTAGGACACGCGGTTCTACATACTCATGCAAATACACCTTTTCTGCGTAAGAATACATTCTTTTCCGTTGATAAATTAGAGATAGAAGCAAATTCGTTTGCTGCGCTTTTGTTAATTGACAAAAAGACCATTCAACCTGGCGATACAAAAGCATGTATAGCATACAAAAATAATATTCCAATTGAACTTTTGGAATTTTACAAGCCTTGCTAAAGGAATTAAAATGTTTTAATTGTTGGTTCAAACGCTGACGAGAAAAAGAGAGTGCTCCATCGTTAAAACAGAAGAAATGAAATAATATCTATTGTTTAAAAAATCTATACAGTTAAAGCAAATAAAAAAAATGCACCTCCAATTGTTAATTATGTGTCTAACAATTGGGGTGCACTTTAATAACTGTAGGTCTTTTTCAAAAAATCAATAAGCCCTAATATTGTCCATCCTTCACTGTACGAAAATCAATACACTACTTAAATATTACTTTCCTTGTACAGAAATTCCTAATACATAGTAATCTGGATGTAGAGTAACTACAGACTCCCCAGGTCTTACCCACTGTAGAGGACTTACATTTAATTCTACGCTATGATTATCTTTTTCAAAACGATTGATATAATCCTTATCATTTTTTACAAAACTATCAATTTCTTTTTTTAATTCTGGATTTGGATTTACTAATCTATCAATCTCTTTATCAAGAGTGAAATTCGGATTTATCATATGCATCCAGTTTTTCGCTAGCTCAACAGTTGATTTGTCAACGACAAACATGAAATAGAAGTTATCTTCATCCTTCCCTTCAAACCCAAATGATTCATGTAAATCAACCATTCTTGGCAAATTAGAAGTATATCATTGAATTGTTGATGCTACGCTACAAATCTATATTCAAAGTTCACATTATAATTCTTATTTATTTTAATAATAAGATTTTGACCTTAATTAGAAATAGATTGCTCTATTAAGGGTGAAGTTTCAATATGAAATTATTTAGTTTGCTCTCGCAATATAGCAAACATTATCAAAAAAACAAATAGTGGAATTGATATAATTAATATCGTATATAATAATAGAAAGGCGGTATCAACATAAATGATATATATTAAACCTTCAGAATGGGTCTTAGCCGGAAAAACACCTAGTAAGTACATTACATATCTTGACCATGAAACATTATATTTAGGGAAACCTTCTTTATGCTTATATTCTTTAAAAGAAAAAACGATTGGTCATGGTACTACATTTATAATTTTAGACGGAAGTTCCTACTGTAATAAAAGAATTAGACTTTCAGGAGCATTAAAGACCGAAATGGTTCACAAACATGCTGGTTTATGGATTAGATCTGAAAATAAAACATCTGATTTATTTGGTTTTGATAACAACTATCCTAATTCAGGGTTTGGAACAAATTCTTGGAAAGACTATCATATTACCTTGGACATCCCACATAATTGTCAAACATTAGGATTAGGTGTTGAGTTGAATGGATCTGGAAAGGTATGGTTGAATGACATAAAACTTGAAATTGTAGATAATACCGTTCCATTAACCTATTATGTGATAAAGAATGTTTAAAAAACTCTTTTGTAATCTACTGTATTTCCTCTCCCAATTATCAATCATATTAAATACATTCAATGCTGATATTGCGGACTAGGACATATCTTAGCACCCTAAAGTTTTCCACAATTCTTTTCTGAATAAACCCTAAAGGCATCGTTAGATTACTTATAAGCCTTTTCCCAAAACGGCTTTCTTTTCAATGAGCTTCAGTTGAGCAATTAACTTACGTTAGTTGCGGTTTCTCTTTATGGTGGTATAAATTTAAAAACACCCTTAACTATTTTTCCATATCCTTTTGTGCTGTAGTTTATATGATATAGATAACATAAATGATATATCTATAAATTACATACGAGCATTTTTTTAGTTTTTAAGGTTGTCTTGGTAGTAATGTTTCCGTATCCCTTTTGCCTTTGAATTTGATGAATCTTTGGTGCACCATAATTTTTCCACTATCATAATTAATTGCAAAATTGATTACCTCTGCAGTTAATAGAAAAATAGGCCTCAGATAATTATCTGAGGCTTACATATCCACTGTATACTATATTATTTTTGTAATGACTTATACAAATCAATTTTATTGTTTTCATTACTATTTCTTTTTAAATGTTGAATTGCCTTATTTGGGTTCTTTTTATAACCATATTTATCGATTATTAATGCTAAAGCTGCTGATACTTTTGGTGCAGCTAATGAATTTCCATAGTTAAAATAGTAGCCCCCTTGAGGATGAGCAACAAGAATTATTCCTTTTTTAAATAACTCATCTTCCATCCATTTCTCTGGACCATACATGTTCAGCAATTCGATATCACCGCCAGGAACTGTAAAATCTATTGCATTTCTTCCATAATTCGAAAATGATGCAACAGTTTGCTTAGGACCAGTCGAAGCAACCGAAATAATATGAGGTAATTGGGATAGAATATCTTGTACTATGCCTTTCGCAAATTTCCCTTCATCTTTTAATCCATTATTTAAAACATTTAATAACTCACTATTTTTATCAATGTTTACTGAATCATTTCCTATAGCACTCACAACAATGATTCCTTTTTTCTTTGCGTAATCAATTGCCTTTCGATAAGCTTTAATTTCTGCACTATTATTTTTGCTACCCTCTCAATATTTTCCTGTTTTCAACATATATGGGCCTGCACTTATATTTATAATATCAT
The DNA here is from genome assembly GCF_002209985.1 of Bacillus sp. K2I17. Taxonomy (NCBI): domain Bacteria; kingdom Bacillati; phylum Bacillota; class Bacilli; order Caryophanales; family Bacillaceae; genus Bacillus; species Bacillus sp. K2I17. The sequence goes on along the minus strand of NZ_NJGF01000144.1, from coordinate 13,938 downwards.
TTTCCTCTTTTGTAGATTCAATAATTCCTTTAACAATCCAGATAGCTTCTGCAAAACCCACTCAAAATAATCCATACATGATCTCAAACGCTTTTTCCCTATCTAACATGTCACCTAATAAATCTGGATGATATAATTGTCTCTAAATCTATTATTACTGGGTATTCACCATAAGCTATTAGGTTCTCAATATACATAACAGAAGCATTTATTAAATATAATGCCAATTATCTGACCACTTTTCGTGTAATATTCATGGAAATCTTCATATAAAATAAATTCTGCAAGAAAATAACTACTTTCATAAATTCCTTTAATAATTTTTATATCTAATATATTATCGTGTGATTAAATTCATTATAGGCTTTACTTAATTCTATATTCTCTGGCTTGTATATTACTCTATGCTTTTCGTTAAATATTAACTCCATTTCTTTAATCTATATTTAAGTTTATCTTCTATTTAACTTACTATTTTGGGATTTGACTTATACTTATAGATTTATTTACTTAATTAAAAAAAGAAGTTGTCTCCAAAAGTTCGCTTTTAGCGAACTTCTGGGACAACTTCTTTTTTGTAATCTATCTTTGATGACAAAATTATTAACCGCCACATGGAACTGTATAGCCTGTACAACATGTAGAACATAAACAAGTGTTCCATTGACCGTTTTTTGTACAATATGCCAAACTATTAATTGTAGCCGTTGTACAGTTGTTAGTAACAGCCAGTGTTTGAGTATCTTGCGATTTAACTGATTGAAGATCAAGATCAAATTCATCAAATTTAGACATTTCCATTCCCCTTTTCTATAATTTAACTGTATCATGATACAATTAAATTATAGAATTTTTATCCAAAAATGTCAATTTATGTTTAGTTTTATTTTTCAAAAAATTTATTGACCTATTTCCTTTGTATTAATTATTTTTTAATACTAAATATATAATTTTATCTATTACAAAAACTATAGCTCCCCAATTCAAATCTAATCTAATTAAATAATATAATGATATACTATTAATTATAGGTATAATTTCACAATAAAATTCCCCTTATTTTTTACAAAGGAAAAATATAAAAGATATCTCAACAGAAACTCTATTTCTTTTCCCTTGAATTCCTATACTAATATAATCCATAATCTAGGACATAACATTACCAAATATTCAATTAACTCATTATAAAAATATTTCTAATTTATTGATTAAATTAGAAATATTTTTTATCCCACTTATACCTCATTACAAGATATGTAATAACCTCCACGCGCCATGCTTATTTCAGCACGATACAACTTATCATCTAAATAAAAAGTTACCGGCTTTACTTTACTTTCAAAACGTAGCTCTTCTTTAGATCCTGCCGCATATTTCTCTATTTCTTGACATATGGTTTGAGCAGAAGGATAAGTTAATGCTTCATCTAATTCAATAAAAAAACTCTTTTTAAATAACTTTTTGAAAAAACCATTTTTTTCATTCATTGTATCCATTTCCTTTCTACTGAAAGTTAATCTTTTTTAGGTTATATGCAAATTTTACTTTTCCTTTGAATCATTATTTGCATCCTTAAAAGTAAAAAAATTCAATCTATTATAATTATAACACAATGTGATTCTGTAATAAAATACCCTACTATAAATGGTAATTATAAATTTAGATTATGCTTTTCAACAAAATCATCGTATACCCATATAAGGATGTAATAGGTCTTTTACATTTGAAAAAGTTGATAGTAATGACAAGAGTATACCTGTATATCCCTCTCTTATGGTATTATCATGAAAGTATTCTGCTTCATTAATTTTCCCAGATATCAGCTCTATTCTCTTAAACTTAAATTTAGGTTCTTGATTGTTAGCATACAAATCCAGAACTTTTTTTAATAGTTCATTATTCATTTTTAGATACCTAATAGAGACGTCATCTCTATACATTGCATCAAATATACATAATAAGCCTGTATATCCAGTTAATAATGAACCATTTGTAACAATAAACTCCGGTAAAAACATGCGGCTCTTCTCTATAATAATTTTATTTGCCCAATCCGTTAACTTATAATCCTTTAAGCACTTTCCAACTAAATATAACACCCTCGCAATCGAAAGAGCACCATATGACCAGGTTTCTTTCATATTATACATATTTTTCAAATCTTCTTTAGTATCTAATTTCAATAAACCAGGCCAATAAGTGATTGTATCTATACGTTTAGCATACTCCTGATATGTAAGAATTATATTTTTTATAGATTCTATCTGTCCTGAAACGACAATATTTTTACTATAAGATTTAGCCATAACTAAAAGTATACCGGCTATACCATTACTTAAACTAAAATCTAAAGTTTTTTCATAAATATCAATTTGTTTATAGATTCTACTTTTATTACTATTCTCTTCATAAATTATAGAAACAAAAATTTGGAGAAGTTGTTCAATTGTTGATTGATATTCATAACCAAATTCGAGTAAATAATTACATATGCTAGCCAAACCTGAAGATAAGGAAAAGAAATTATACCCTACATTATGTTTATTCTCATAAAAATATTTGATATAAATCTGTGTCAAATCAACAAGATAATGATTCAAAGAATAAATAAATTTTTCGAAATAACCCGTATTTCTCCAAACAAAATAACTAGAATAGAGTGTATCAATTAATTTTGTATCAGGGAACACCTCTCTACCTAACTTACTTTTTAATATCTCCTCTCTAATAATTTTCATATTCTTCATCAAAATATCATCCCAAAAAACCTTGTCTTTAAAAATGTTGTATCCATAACCAATAAGCATATTATTAGTCACAGATTTTTCAAATGTTATATTATCATCACATGCTATATATTTGAAATAGTTGTTAAATATACTTATAAGTTTTTTATTATCATCATCACTTATTACCTTAATAATTTCTTTCTCATTAATTATAGACATGATAAATAATCCTCTCTAGAATAATTATACTAAGTAATTCAATTGATAAAGATAATTTTTATATTGATGATATTCATCCATATTATGATTGAAGTAATTCAAACGCATAATTAAATCATCTAAGTGATAGCCCTGTGTATTTAATGCCGATCCATTTGTTTTCGAATGATTCTCTCTATATTTCTTTACTTCATTTAATTTTATCTCTAGATCCTTTTCTATCTTAATCAAATATATTAATTGTTCTCTATAATAAATGTCTGTTTCATCTAACCCTGCGTTATTTTTTCGCAAGTTCTTTATTAGAGGGGCAGTTTTTTCAATTTCCTTCATACTTATATACAAGTCTATTAATAAAGTATGTGCCCAATAATAACAATAAGTAAAGAAATAATTTTCCCTTGCTTCACACAAATTAATTGTTTCTTCACAAAGTTGAATTATATAATTAGTACTTAGTTTTCTCATCCCATCCCTTACTAAATAACATTTCCATAGTGGATTATTAGGCTCCATTTCTATACATTTCATTAGTAAATCCACATTTCTACTCTCTTTATCTTTAGTTATAAAAATGTCATTACGGTAACCATCATGTCCAAACTTAATGTTTAGTCCTATATTAGGGACAAAATCGTATGAATTTTTATTTTTGCGGAGCATTTCATGAACATTACCATAATATTGATATCCAGCAACTCTTTTCAATATCCGTGGATTATTATACAATTCATGGTTATTAGAATTTATGATATTTGGACACATACATAAATCATCATTATAATAAATACTGAAAAATGAAATTATTTCTTTGATACTATGTTCCTCTTGATTTAAATAATACTCATCAGCATCAATAAAAAATACCCACTCTGATTCTGCTAAATCTAGCCCATAGTTTCTTACTTTAGAGAAGTCATTTTTCCACTCTGTATGGTAAATTTTTAATTGTGGAATCTGTTCTTGAAGTGAATGCAAAATATCGATTGTATTATCGGTTGATCCCGTATCTACAACAATAATTTCATCAAATTGACATGACTGAATACTTTCGATGCATTTCTTTATATACTTTTCTTCATTCATACATATAATGATAGCTGAAATTGTTATAGGTTGAATTTTCTCCAAAGCTTCAAGGGCATCTAAAACATCCTCAATCTTTAAATCGAGAGATTTTGTTACAATATTTTTATAAATATCGTTTGATATGTTGGTAATGTATTTTGTCATACGTTTTAAATATGCTAATTGGTTCAAGTCTAAACAAAGTTCCTTATGATTAATTAAATCAAATGTACTACTATCATAAATAATATCCATAGGTACTCCTCCCCTGGTGAGAAATCACCAAATCAAATTTTATTACATGGATTTTATGAATATTTACATTATTTTATTGATAAATTCTATTTAAATCAATAAATGCGTATCTAATGATGTACTTTCATGATATAAGGATAACAGTGCCAGTATAATACCACTTGCGCCACTAATAAATAGGTATGTATCCTGTTTGTCTAGTATATATTTCCCATCATCCATTCTCAATTCAACATCAATAAATCCGTATTTAGATGCTTCATCAAACATGCTTATAATTTTTTTTCTAATATGATCTATTCTCTGTTTTATTAAAAGCGATTCTTCCTTTTCCCTTATAGTGTTAGCTAATATTGATAACACTCCTGCATATCCATGGCATAATGTAGGAGAAATCAAATTATACTCTTCTATACCCATTTTTGCTCTTTCTTCTATAATTTTATAAGCCCACTCTTGCATTTTATTATCCATTAATGCATTAGAGGCTATAAAAATTGCCCTTGCAATACCTATGCCTCCGTAACACCAACCGTCTCTAACATTCGTCTTTTCTTTAACTTCAGATAAATATTCCTCAAAAGATAATATCATTGGCCAATAAGTATATCCTTCACTTCTAATAGAATATTTATTATATAAATTTATTATATTTAATATAGCCTCTTTCTGCCCCTTTACAATAATGCCATTTTTATAAGCCTTACTTAAAATCACAAGTGGCCCTGCAATACCATGTGCCAATCCAAGATTTATATAACCATTAGGGTAATTAGTCCTGTTCTCTATATCTAAATTTTTTTGGTGAATATGCCAATTTGGTATAACATTACCATTAATATTTTTATAAGAACAAATATGTACCAAAAGTTCTAATGCCCTCTTAGTTATTTCTTCATACCTTCCTAATAATAATAGATAACTAGTAACACCAGATAAACCAGATATAACATCATAGTCAACTTCTTCTAAACTTTGAATCTTTTTATTTAAATTATCCATTTTAGAAAGAAGCTTACTTGTTAAAAGCATATTGATTTTTTCCAAAAACTTCTCATAATTACCTGTATGTTTATTTACTGTGTATACAGATAGAGCAACTTCTGTTAACCCTCCAAACAGAGCCATTTCACCTATTAAAGTATTTTCCATTAATCCTTTTCGAATAATTTTCATATTATTGTAAATTAATTCATCTGCTATTGACTTCGATTCTATAAATCTGTAACATTCAGCTATCACCATATTCATTGTCACAGCTTTATAGAAAGTTATATTTCCAGTTAGAGTATCAATTTGAACTTTTTCAAAATACTTATGAAGTATTTTTGAAAGCTCATTGTCTATTACTTTGAAAATAAATATATTTTTTTTCACCTATAATCCCCTTCATTTCTATAAACCTATCATTATAACAAACTCCTAAAAAAACTTTTCTATCAATCAAATTCAAATTACTAATTTATTCATAAAAGTGTCTCCAATACATTCATTAGCGTATAAAAGTGCTAAAATAATACCTGCTGTTCCATCAAGAAATGTATTTTTGTCCTCCCTAATCTCCCCTATATTCTTTGAAGATTCTATATTCCAAAAACCATATTGAGAATTTTCATCGTACATATTTATAATTTGTTTTCCAATTTTATCCATCCCTTGTTTTAAAATGCTACTTGCTTGTATATTATAGGTACTCTTTAATATACTTAGCACTCCTGCATACCCATGACATAGTGTAGGTGAATTAAGTAGTAATTCTTTTATCTCTAACTGTGATTTTTGTTCAATAATACTAAGTGCCCAATTACTTAGTTTGTGATCCTCTATACAAATCCCTGTATTAAGTAAAACTTTTGCAATACCAATCGCCCCATAGCACCAACTTTCATTATTTACTTCTTTATGAAAATTGTTTTGGTTATCGAGGAACTGCTCTGGACTAAGCATATTTGGCCAATAAGTAGAACCGTTTAATTCATAAACACATCTTTTATATTCATTTACAATGTTAGCAATTGCGTTTAAATGATTTTCTACAATAATACCTTTTTTATAGGATTCTCCCAATACCATTAAAGGACCTGCAATACCATGAGCTACACCAAAATTCAAATATCCTGTAGGATAATTCACTCTATCCCTTTCCACTCGTAAATTTTCTTTCTTTATATGCCACCTAGGAAGTAGTAATTCTCCGTCCTTCTTGTATCCACTCATATAAACAAGGATATTAAGTAATTTAACAGATAAATTATTCATTTTTTCTTCTTCTGTAAATAATAATAAATACTTTGTAATACCAGAAATACCATAAATAGCATCAAAGTACTCAGTACTTATATTATTCTTAACGTCAATATATTTTAGATACCTTTCAGTCCATTCTATTAACAACTGATTTATTTTATCTAAAAACTTCTTATAATAACCTGTTTTCTTATATACTGTATATATTGAAAGAGCAACTTCTGTTAACCCACTATAAAGTGATGGTCTATCATATAATTCACCACTTGTTATGGCCCCTTTAATTTTCAACATGTTTTGATATATAATTTCATCTATTTCTATCTTATTAGCAAAAAAATCATATCCTTCTCCTAAAACTAGAAGTGTCGCACAGGTTTCTTCAAACCCAACATTTTTTTCACTATCTTCTACAATTTTGCTAATATACTTATCTATTATATCTTCCAATAATTTATTTTTAACTTTTATATCTTTTACCATATTTTCTTTCTCCTTTAAGATAAAATGGAAAAAATAACTTTTTATTTTAATCATATAAGGTATAAGAAATTAGCCTTTTAAGTTTACGCATAGTCAATAATAACTACGCGTAAACCTATAGTACACTTATTACTCCTATATTTTCTCATTTCCCTAGACATTAATGATTCCATGAGCGGATTTATTATACATCCTCTGATATAATTCCGAATTATCCATCAAATCAGAATGATTTCCACTATCAACGATTTTACCTTCTTCAAGAATAATTATTTTATCTGCTAGTTTCTCTATATCTGTTATTCTATGTGTAATAATGATAGAGATTTTTTCAGACAAAACTTCTTGAATATTTTTAAATAATTGAATTTCTGATATTGGATCCAGTGCCGCCGTCGGTTCATCCAGTATCAGGAATTTCGAATTTTTTAAGAGTGTTCTACTTATAGCGATTTTTTGCCATTCCCCACCAGATAATTGAGTTCCATCATCAAACCAATTACCTAACTGCGTATCAAGTCCTTGATTTAAAACCTTATTAAATCCTGTCATTTCAATACTTTCATTCAATTTATCATCATTCTTTATTTGATCTAAGTTTCCAACTCCAATATTTTCTCTAACTGTCATTTCGTATCTAGAAAAGTCTTGGAATAATACAGATGTTAATTTCCTTAAAGAACTTTTATCTATAAGTTTCAAGTTGATATTATTAATGAATATTTCCCCTTCATAATCATCGTAAAAACCTGATAAAATTCTAATTAGTGTTGTTTTACCAGAACCATTTTTTCCAACAATACCTATTAATTGGTTTGAAGAAATAGATAAGTTAATATTTTGTAAAACAAAGTTATGATTATCTTTATATTTATAACTTAAATTCTTTATCTCAATAGAATGGATATCTTCTAATTTATATGTTCTTTTCGGATCATAATTTGGTGGTAAATCAAGAAACTCAAATAACTGGCTAATATACAGGCTTTCTTTATAAATTGAAACTATATTATTTAAAAGAGCGGTTACACTTTCTTTTACTTTAGATACACTATTAATATAAGCCATTGTATCTCCAAGCATTATTTTTTTAAAAAATGTATCTATTACAATTAAAAGAAAAATGAACCCCAACATAATTTGATCCAGTACTCCAAATAAAACACCAAATTTAAATCGCTTCTTTATAATAGGCATTTCAGAATTTACTACAAACGAGTATACCTCTTTATATTTTTTAACAAAATATGAATTGAGGTTATTCAGTTTGATTTCTTTGAATGCTATATCCTTGGTTAGCAAATATCCAACATACCATAGCATTCTATCTTTACCAGTTCTATTTCTCCGAATAACATATTGTTCTTCATTGATTTTGAGCATTTTTAAAGATGTAATTATAGGAATTAAAGAGATGAGTAAAACTATCCACCACTTCCATAAAATAAGGACAATCGATACACTGACTAATGTAATAACTTTCTGTATCACATTAATGTATGTAGTATAATAAGAAAAAAGTGTTCCTTCGCTTCCTTGCTCAGCACGTTGAATAACATTGTAAATAGTAGGATCCTCAAATTGTTTTAAAGACAATCCTTTTGTCTTTTTTAAAATCATCATCTTCAATTCTCCAGCAAACTTAAGACTAAATTTTTCTCCATAATAGCTATCTACCTTCACAATTAAAGTGTTTGTCAAATCTACTAACACATAAAATATAGCAAGAGAAAGAGTAGCATATAAGTTAACATTAAGAGTTTGTAAAGAATTAATTAAATACCTCATAATTGTAATTAATGTCACCGGTATTAAGCTACTAACAAGCATAACAAATAGGTTAAGTGCTATATATTTAGAATTACACTGCAATAAAATCTTTAAAACTCGATTGAAAACCTTCAAATTTCTTTTTAATAAATTAAAATGATTCTTTATTTTAACCATGAGAACCAACTACAGTTTTTTTCTTCTGTATGGAATTTTTAAAGGCTTTTAAATCATATAAACTATGTGCAACTAACGCCATAATTAACCTTTCCCATTCCGTATCACCTTTAAATCTGTTACAAAACATATGAATAATGCTTAATAAAATAGATTGTTTACTATTGCAAAGCATACCTCTTTGGTCTAAGTTATCGACAGACTGTCTATACATCAAAGTTTTTTCTTGTTTTTTTCTTATCAATTCATACAAATTACCTTCTACTAACTGTTTGTTGCAAAAAGCTTCCCAGTTTGCGAATTGCATGTATTCTTTTCTATGCTTTCTATACTGATCTCGATATTCGTTCTGATTTATTATTTTTGAAAATAATTTCTCTTGATCCTCAAATGTAACATTAAATTGTTCCATTATTGAAATAATGCTTATAATGGCAACCTTCTCATCATCATACTCTATCTTTTTTTCTCTAATTAATTTAATAAGTTGCCCAACATACATACTATCAGCATAAAAATAATCTTCTGCACTCTGTATGACTTCAGCACCGCCATATCTTTCAAGCTCTCTAACATAATTTTCAATCTGTAAAGTGTTCACCAGACCTTTATTATTTAGATTTTTAATAAATTCCTTTAAATATGTCTGTACTAAAAAGTCATTTTCACCAATAACTTGTACTCTTAGTCGAATATGTACCTTTGGGTCAGCATATCTTAAGAAAAAATATTTGGATATTAATTTTCTCTCAACTAACATTTCACAAAAATCAGACAAATAATCCCCGATTAATTCTTCCATCCTAATTTTAGGCGTATATAATTTATAATAATACCACCCTTCATTTCCAGGTAGTAAATCCCTACTTTTCTCTTGAATACTAAATTTACTCCTATTACGTGATATATTAGATTCCGTTTGAATCGACTCTATAACATAATTTTCTACTTTATCCTCTTCCGAAATTACACTTTTTCTAATTAACGGAATTGTCAATTCACAACAATACCTTTGTGAATTCTTATCTTTAACAATTAGATTATTAATATCTTGATTCATTTCCGTTTCTGTTAGAAGTACATCATCATTATGTTTTTTAATGATATGAAATAGCTCCTTTATATGTGTATGGCTACATAAATCAAACAGTAATCGATTATCATTTTCTTTTTGATAAACATAACGCGGAATTTTATTCTTTTCTCTCCAACTCGCAAAACTCAATTCAAATTCTTCGTAGGAACTTAAATTAAGTTTCTCTTTTTTTATCTTCCACGATGAGGGTATTAGCACAATATTATCATACATTATCCTAGGTACATGATCGAATTTCCCAATTTGGAACATTAGTGCTATATCTAGTAAATTCAAGTGATACCCAAAAGTAATATCTTTTAAAAACCTTCCTATATTGCTTCCATTCATAGGAGTCATCATATGATGAGAAGTAATATAAAGCTTTTTATTTAAACTTCTTGATTTCACATAGAATTTATCTCTACTTATTCCTACGTATAAATCTGTAATATCTATTTTTTCTTTTGTATTTATTGGATTTGTTGCTATACATAATTCATACTCCACATTATTACTATTGATTGTAACATTATTCCCTCTTCCATGTTGCAAACATTCCGATAATTCAACCATTATATATTCATCATTAATAGTTTCTTTTTCTTTATTATATATTTCTGCTTTAATCCACTGTGCTTCATCCTCATCCAAAATATCTAGAAACCTTCCAAATGACTTACCAGCTTTATTAGATCCGAAGTTAGGACCAATAAATAATAGATAGTTGCCTTTATCTATTTCTTCACAACTCTGTGCAGAGACTATAATATTAAATTCTACTGAAGGTGCAAATTCTTCTTCTTTTGGTATATCACTATCTCCCACCATTTCACTTATATCTTCGTCAGTTAATTTAATAATCTCATTCTGAATTGCATTAGCTTCAATGATTCTATGTTCGATAAATTCTGTAATCTTTTTTACCTCTGCATTTGGTATTTCAGGTACATAATTCTTATATGATACTGGATTTAAGTAACCAGCTGGAGCTCCTAAACCAATATCTTCATCTAATAATTCTAAAAGTTGCACCTCTATATCCATTCCGTATTTTTCTATAAATTCCTCTTTATATGCCTTTATGGAATTATTCTCCCAACCACTTACCCCCAATCTCTGTAGCATATTACAATACTTTTCCATATCTCTCCCTACACATTTATTAAGTGTGTTTTGGTTTGTAAAAATCCTTGTATCAACTTGTAAATAATTTTCATTTTCATAAATTTCTTTCATCTCTTTTTTAATATCAAATAATAGTGAAATGCTTTCACCGATAGTTTGTGTATTATACTTATTAATTTTAGTGGAAATAATCAACAACTGATTATATAAATCATCTGAACCCTCAATCTCTTTAACTTGTTTTATAACATATTCAAACGGGTTAATATCCGTTAATGGTGGTCTTAAGTTAGTAATTAAATAATCATAACGAACTAGTTCTTCTAAATAGTTATAAATTTTATCTTCGTTAACATGAGGGTATTTACTTGATATTATACTTACTAGATCTTCAATTCCAATAAACTTTTGAGTATTTTTCATTACTATTTGTAGCACATCCGACCAACGTATTGAAGCCGTTAAATCACCACTTTTTTGGTTAATCATTCCTACATTACTTACATATGGATTCTCTAATCTATCACCTTTTTGATATACTAATTCATTATTTTTCACCTTAATAGATTTAAAGATCATTCTATTATGCTCGATACTATTGATGACCCCATACAACCATCCCATATCCGGTCGCATTCGTTTCTTAAAACTTTTTATTTCATCAAGTTGTATATTTGAAAAAGCATCAAAGTGTCCGATGTCTACTCCTGAAAATAACCCATAAGGTGTTGTACGAGTAGACATTCTAATTAAATATTTGATTACGGAACTAGATACCTTATTGTTGATTCTATCTAAATTATTAAATAAATTTATACTTCCAATCTGAATTGCTTCTCTAATTTCTTTTGTCTCCAATATTTTTTTGAGTTCTACCTCTAAGTCAACATCATTAGAAAAACAAATGCTTTTATAGAATTCAACAGGCAGTATTGGTGTTCTTAACATATAAAAATCACAAGATTGATATAAATTTTTCATAAGCAATATCTACACCTTTCTTTTTTAATACGAAAACGCATACAAACATAGCTATAGATTCTTTAGCCATGAATACCACATCCGACCAATCTGTAAGCTTCACGCCATACCAGCAAAAATACACAAATTTAAAGTTATAGGATGTTTTCCCATTTATTAAATAAAAAAAATTATACTGCTGAATATTAAGTCTATATTCAGCATGATTACAGAATTTACGATACAGGGAAGCCTATATAAGACTTTAGTCTGTCTTTAGACGTGGGATGAAAGCATCGTTTTTGCATAGCAAAACATAGTATACTTTATTCATAGCTATGCAAAAGACGTAAAAACATTAGAGAACCAACAATCAATAGTATATTCACAGTACCGTAGCCCACGAACCTATATGGTCTGTTGTGGGAGTGGTGATGGCACACCACAATCTTACAAGTCAGTGATACCCAAAATGAACTTCGCCTTTTTGTAGCAAGAATCCCACTGAAGTGAGTCAGCTGGCCCCTTTAGGGGCGGGAGTGTCAAATACTTCACTCAAATAAAAATTATCTTTCCTTGTTGTAAATCTCACCTATATTTTATATTTTTTTGGTTTTTTTGTCAAAATAAGTAACCTTTTTACTTTTGCTACACAACATAAATTATTTACTCGGGATATATATGATTCTTTACAGAATTAATATAAGACTTTGTCCATTTCTTGTTTATTCTTTAAATTAATATTGGAAAGCATACTAATAAACATTTTTAGAACACGTTAATCATTGATTTTTTGACTAGAACAAAGTCATCCTTCATACCATCTCACTTTTCTTGGAAACTCATGTATTTAAAAATGTAAAAGTACTATATGAAATACATTCGACAAAATCATTCAAATTCCTTTTTCAATTGCGTTTTTCACATCCACAATTTCCCATATAAAAAGGTGTCCTAGTACCATATCTACTAGGACACCCCTTCATTTTAATCATATATACATAACCTCTCTAAATTTCTAAATTCTATACATCTCTTTCACTTAAACAATAATTAGATATATCTTCTATCTAAAACATAGTATTATCATTAGCTGCCTCATTTGGAATCTCTTGAATTACATCCCAGTGTTCGACAATCTTTCCATCCTTTATACGGAAAATATCCACTATAGCAACTCCCTTATCTTGAGAATTAATACGAGAATGTACATGAAGAGCAACTGTATCTCCTTCAGCTACTACACGTTTAACTTCTGCAGAGGAATTTGGATTTTTAACAAAGTCCTCCTTAAAGAAATCCATGAAGGCTTTTCGTCCATCAGCAACAAAAGGATTATGTTGCTTATAATTTTCGCTTACATATTTAGGGATAATATCAATATTATGCTTGTTAAAAACTTCATTATAGAAATCAACTACCATCTTTTTATTCTTTTCTTTTTCTGTCACATTATCTTTCGATACTGGTGCAACATTCTCGCTCTTTATTGAATGACCTTTGGTATTACCAGTTGAAGCTTGAAATATCAAAGTCGACACAATTCCTAAAATAAACACAGAAATCATTATTACTATTAAATTTTTCTCTAATTTCATATATATTTACCTCTTCTAACTTTATAATTCGTCTTCGATAATACGCTCGATAAAGGAAAAAACTCTCCTAGAATGTGACGTAAGAAATATTGTTAGGAAAATAAAATCCATCTATCCTAACAATACTCCTTATACGAGGCACATTAGAAATTAATAACTCTAGCTTAATACCTCATTAACAGTTGCACTGTCCACAATTTGAATAAACTTCTTAACCTTATCGTTCTCA
>NZ_NJGF01000143.1:0-22646 GCF_002209985.1 Bacillus sp. K2I17 | reverse complement strand
TTGGTTCTGATGAAACTGAAGTATTTTGTTGTGAACGTGGTGAAGTATCTGTTGGTTCTGATGAAAACGTAGTATTTTGTTGTGAACGTGGTGGAGTATTCGTTGGTTCTGATGAAACTGAAGTATTTTGTTGTGAGCGTGGTGGAATATAAAAAGGGATAGGATCTATATTAAACAATTTAAACTTAGGTTGTTTAATATTTTTTTGATTTGAACAAAACTGACACATCTAAACAACTCCTAAAAAGAGTTGTACTATATAGTAAACAGATTATGTAAAAGAGTGATAATAAAAAAATAATAAACAAGCCAAAATTATTTTCTATATAAGTGATATTTTAGGCTAATTTATATCAATTAAGGTTTTGTAAAATGAAATTTTAAAAAATGCAATGGGTATTTACAACCCATTGCATTTTGGGGTTTTATTGATTATTCCCCTTGGTCATCACTAACTGATAAAATTGAACTAATTTTAACACTAATTTGGTTTGGATTTTCAAGGTCTCCACCAGTAGCATTACTTTCTACTTCGACACCTTCGCCGTTACCACGACGAAGAGTAACAAAGTTTTCTCCAATTCGAGTGATAAGACCTTCTACATGAAACGATGGTAAAAATAATACTACTCTTGCTCCTACTAATTGAAATGCGTGTAACAATTCACGGATTTCATCTTCATGACGTTCTGCCATTTATATCTTCCTCCTCAAATAAATTAAAAAAGTAGAAAGGGGTTAAAAAAATACCTCTTTGCTACTTCTCAAGATAGGATATGTTGAAAATTACTAATCGAAATAGACAAAGGGGTAATTTATTTTTAATGATGTGGAATTTTACTAGGGTTCAAATATCTCAATAGTGAGAAGTTATTAAGGGGTTATTAGCCCTTAAAATATGAGTTGATCTTGTGTTTAAGTGAGAGATTATAGATATTCTGATAAAAATCCTACCTGTATAAAGGTAGGATTTTTTTGTTACATAGTAAAATGGTTATTAGAAAATGTACAACTTAAATTGAAGTTTGAAATACGTTGGATACTAGTTATAGTTAGAAATTTTTTAGTATCTTACAAAAACGTAATGTTAGTGTCACGTTAATGAATTTTAGCATTAAGATGATTAGGGTATAATTTTTGTGAAATGAGATGCGAGGTGAATAATATGAAACGAATTATGCTTATGTGTAGTGTTTTTGTTTTCTTTACAGTATTATTAACAGGTTGTAACCTAAACCGTCTTGGTACAGATACATATTATGTGCAAATTACCAAGGATGGTGAAAAATTAAAAGAGAAAAATGTAAACGGGGATACGACTTACCAATATAAATTACCTGGATTTGATAAGGATGGTAAAGAGAAAGAAATGGAGTTTACAGCGTTAAAAAACCTTCGTAAAGAAGCGTTTTTACGTATATATTACTCTGAGAAAAAAGGTGTGAAATCTTGGGAAGAAGTTAAAAAAGACGAACTCCCTACAAAGGTAAAAGAAAAATTAAAGGTGGATTAATATATAATTCTTTGTTAGAGCAATATATCAACAAACTATTAGAATGTATATTGTGAAATAGGTTAAAGTTTTTTAGAGTTGTAAAAGTAAGAGGCTGACAGTTATTGTCAGTCTTTTACTTTTACAGGAAGAAAATATAAAAGGCATTTAACAGACAAGTGTTGGATTATTAACAATTATTTAAGATTTAAAGCTACAATATATCTACTCCTGAACTATAATAATTTTAGGTCAGAAATAAGCTTCTAATTTTGTTTAAGTATTTGTAGTCGTTTAAAGGATTTATGATTGGTTATGATATAATAAAATTCAAGTATAATAAGGGGGATTAATTAGATGATTTTTCAAAGCATGATAAAAGCTATTATAGAAAAATTACAAGAGACGGTGAATCCCTATTGGATAATTGTGTTTGGATCAACGGCTGAGAACAGAGAACGAGAAGATAGTGATATTGATATAGCTTACTTAAGTGACACAACTTTAGGGAACTATGAACGTTTTTTATTAGCACAGGAGTTAGCTAACATTGTTCATAAAGATGTTGATTTAGTTGATTTATCCGAAGCTTCTACAGTTTTTCAAGCTCAGATTATACATACAGGAAAGACAATATTTTGTTCGGATGAAAGACGTAAGGTCATTTTTGAAATGAAAACCTTAAAAATGTATTCAAAATTGAATGAAGAACGACAGATAGTATTTGATGATATAAAGAAAAGAGGTTCTATATATGAAGAATGAGGTTATTTTAAATAAAATTTCTACAATAGAGCGTTGTATAAAAAGAATCCAAGATGTGTATGGAAATGCCCCTGAAAATTTAGAGGACTTTACAAAACAAGATTCAATAATATTGAACATACAAAGAGCTTGTGAAGCGAGTATTGATTTAGCAATGCATATTGTTGCAGGGAAGAAATTAGGACTACCCCAATCTAGTCGAGAGGCCTTTGATTTACTGGTTACAGCAGGATTACTTAGCGCTGATCTTGCAAATAAGTTAAAGGCAATGGTTGGATTTCGTAATATTGCTGTTCATGATTATCAAAGTGTAAATTTAGATATTGTTCGTCAAATTATTGAAAAACATTTAACTGATTTTAAACTATTTACGAAAGAAGTAATGGGGATATTGGAATTTTAGGCGAAAGAACGGAATAATAGAGCTTAGAAAGAAAATAATTCTATGACTCCCGAACCAGCTATTGAAACAAACACTTAATTTCGTAAGAAGAAAAGCGGTCATAAGATAAGTTTGTTCATGTTGTAGTAAAGCTTTGCATGAAATGTGTGTAGATGATAGTAGGGGAAATTTTCATATACAATTTTATCAACAAATAAGTAAATATTTTTAAAACTAATCTTTATACATATAATGTATACCAAAAACAAAAAAGTTTCCTTATGGAAACTTTTTTGTTTTTGGTAAATTTACAACAGTTAATTAATATACAGTTTTTGAGAAAAATGATGAATCATGTCAAATCATCTTCATTTACACAAACATAAACGTAGTATAAAAAGGAAGCATATCCAAAATAATTAAAGGGGCTGAAAAAATGATTAAAAAACTTATTATTGGTTCTATGGCTTTAGGCGCAACAATAGGAGTGAGTAAACCTACATTTGCTGCTACAATGCATTCTCCATCACAGTTTAAAGAAACTCAAAATTTTTATGTGCAATCCCTACATTCTCCATGGCAGTATCTAGGACAAACTTCAAGGGAACTTCAAATTAAAAGTAAGGATCCAAAAGTACTAGCTTTTGAACTAGCGAAAGAAGCGCCATTTTACGAGGAAGAGTTAGTTGACATATGTTCTGTAATTTTAGATGCAAATGTAGATGTTGTATATTGGACAAGTAAAGAATGGGTTAGATTTGAAGAAGGAAATTATGAGTTTAAACATGAAATTAAAATTTTTAGAGATAAAGAACGTCAGCAATTAATTACTGCACTAGAATCTTAGATCTTTTACAAAAAAGAAGCTATGCTATACTCCCCTTATAGTAGATAGGATAAAGAACACACATTAACCGGTTTACTATGGAGGGGAGTTTTCTATGAGTAAAATTAGCACCACTGATGAAGTAGAATTTAAGAAAAAAGCAGTCGATTTATATTAAAAGAAGGAATGAGATATAAATAATTGAGTCTTTTTTGTTTAACATGTGTACGTTTATTACTGATGAAAATCGTACTACAATTACATCCATGGCTTATATTTTAGGAGTATGTCCTTTAGTATTTATTAATACATAAGTTTCGTAATAAGAATTTACTGATTGTGCTATTTCAGATGACTTTAAGATAATTGAAGAAATATATTGGATTAGGCTAAAAGGGTTTAGGCTAACTTTGTACAGGTAGATATTAAAATGTTATAGAAAAATAAGGAAAATAGTTATAAAATAGGAAACTGAACGGAACCGTTCGATTTGTTTTTGTTGTGCAAGATAAAGATAACCAAAGATAAGGGCTTAGGAATTCTTGTCTTTGTTTAAAACTAACTCTTAACATAAATGATCTAGAAGGTATCAGTACAAATGGAAAAGGTGAAGTAGTAGAAGGTTAACGTTTTCCTACTAATAGATTTCCAAAATCAGCTGGATATATATAAGATGAGATTGCAAATGGGAAAACTGATATTTGTACAATAGATCAGAATTGGCTTCAGAAAATAGAAATTAAACTTTAGCATTATTATTCAAAAGTGTCATAACTATTATTTCTTTAGTGCTGCTATATAAAAGAGTGTTGAAAATTAGCTGCATTTTAATACTGATTACAAGGGTATCATGCTTTTGTATTTATATACACAAATGCTTAGATTCGTTAAATTATTGCTTTAATTATAGTGAAACTATCAGTATAAAAGGAAAGAAACTCTATCAAACAAAAAAATTGGAACGTTTGATTGAATGACAAGTATGCTATTTTAATGTTTAAGTTAATAACAGAAATAGAACCTTTTAATATATTACTACTTTGTTTTTGTATTGTTGAAAATAAGAAAGGTGAAATCAATGAAAAAATATTGGCATAAGCTATCGTTGCTTCAAAAAAATGTATTACTAACGGTATTAGTAATTCTGACGCTTGTGGGAAGTATGGGGGCGTTAAGTTTTAACATGTTTCAAAATAGTATGATGTTTATATTTGAAAGGCAGTCTTTTGAAACAGGAGATACATTAATAAATCAATTAGATCTGGAAATAGTAAGAGATGTAGCAAAAGATCCCACAGCACAAAGAGTGAAGAGAGAAAAATTGACAGAGCAATTAGATAAAGCTATAAAAAATATGAAAAGTGTCGGACAAACATATGTTACAGGAGCCAAGCTAAATGATAAAGCTCAATTACAATTAGTAGCTTTGGATACAGAATTAGCAGATACGGTTTCTGTAAAACTAGGTTCTGTAAAAACAGGTGACTATTATGAGCATCCTACTCATTGGAAGAAGACATACGACCAAGTAATGAAAACGAAACAGGCACAAATGACAGAAGTGTATGAAGATGTACTAGGTACATGGGTAACAATTTTAGAGCCAATTACTGATGAAAATAATAATATAATTGCAATTGTTGCGGCGGATTTAGACGCTTCTATTATTCCTCTTACAAAGAAAGAATTTATAGTGCACGGTTTACTATTTATAATCATTTCATTAACAATCGCAATTACAATTCAAATATTCATCTCACGAAAATCTCTATCGCCTTTAAAGGATTTACAAGAAGGGTTACGTAAAGTTGGTAAAGGGGATTTAAGTATTAAATTGAATGAAAGATCTGATGATATAGGGATAACTAATATCTATTTTAATAACACTATTAAAAAGTTTAATAGGATTATAGATAAAGTAAGACAGACTGCTAAACAAGTTTCAACATCCTCACAGGAATTGTCGGTAAGTACAAAAGAGAATAGCATAGCCTTTAAAGGAATTGCAAGTGCTATTACAGGATTAAATTTAGGGGCACATTCTCATGAATATGTAGTGCAAAAATGTTTAGGAATTGTTCAAGAAATGGAAAGTAAGATGAAAGAAATTACAGGATCTGCAAAACAAGTTAGGAATGCTTCGGAAGACATGGAACAACATTCTGGAGAAGGAAAAGATTTGATTAAGCAAATTGTAAATCAAATGAAAAGAATCCAAGATACATTTCAAGATGTATCTTCTAGTATGTATGCATTAGAAGCACGATCTAAGGAAATTAGTGAAATTCTTACTGTAATTACAACTATGTCAAATCAAACAAGTTTATTAGCTGTAAATGCTTCTACTGAAGCCTCATGTGCTGGAGAGGTGGGGAAAGGATTTTCAGTTGTTGCGGATGAGGTACGTATATTAGCGGAAAAAACTGAGGCATCTGCAAGGGATATAGCTAAATTAATTGATGAAACCCAAGCTGAAGCAGATGAGGCTGTAAGATCCATACAAAAGAGTTCAAAGGAAGTAGAATCAGGAATAACACTTGTTCAAAGTAGCGGTGCTTTCTTTGAAAAGATTTCAGAATCAGCACAATCTGTTGCCAGTCAAATTAAAGTGGCTTCGAATAATTCAAGTGACATTTTAAAAGATAATCAAACTATTGTTCAGATTGTAAATGAATTATCACACATTGCAAATACATATGTGAATAGCAGTAGTAATGTAGAGACAAGTATGAAAGAGCAAGAACTGTATGTACAAGACATTGCAGAGTTGGCAAATTCTTTGAATTGGCTCTCCCAAGAGTTACAGGAGTTAATAGGGGAATTCAAAAGTAAGTAGGATAGGAGAAGGGGTAGGTATAGGTATGACCTATGCCTTTATTTATTCCCATATAAGGGGTGAAAGCTTAGGTATATATGTAAAATGGCTAAACGAATAATTTTTTTTGCATATTTTGTTGGAAATAGAGCATGATATTACCAAATTCAACGGAGGTGTTTAAAAAATGCAAATTCGCGAAAATAATAATTCAAACGAAATCTTAATAGCAGCTGCAGCAAGTGCAATTGAACAAATGAAATATGAAATTGCTCAGGAGTTTGGTGTTACACTTGGACCGGATTCAACAGCAAGAGCAAATGGTTCAGTAGGTGGAGAAATTACAAAACGTTTAGTTCGTATGGCGCAAGAGCAGTTATCTGGTCAATATAAAATTCACTAAAGTTAAAGGTATATCCCATGGAAGGGATATACCTTTTTAATTTGCCTTTAAAGAGGATAGTGAAAATTTTTACTGCTAGTTAAATTTAGACACTGCAAATTTGGCTGTGAAATTCATCTTCTTCATGTAAGAAGAATTTACTCCTGCTTGAAATTGAACAGAAATATTACCGTCTTTTTGTGCTTTGAATACGCGACCGTATGGTGAATTAGCATTGTATGTGCCAATTACTTGATCATCTGCATCAAAGACTGTATAAGAAATTGGGAACCCGGAATTTTGTACAAAGACCGTAAGTTCTTCTCCTTTATTAAGATTAAATGATTCTTTTTGAGAAACTTCATAGGAACTCATAGAGTAATATTTTGTAACTTCTTGAATGTCTAAATTTGTAGTTGCCGCACTCGCTTTAGATGCCTCTGCTCCTGGTAAGTTCATACCTGATAGTACTGCAATTCCTAATGCCCCTGCTAAAATAACTTTTTTCATAATGCTAGTTCCTCCTTTAATATATTGTGAGATTTGAAAAGGAAGTGAAAATATCACCTCTTGAAACCATTATAGTTACAACGAGAATGATTTTCAATGAGATTTGATATGTAATTTTGCATACATAAGATGTCGATATACGGTAATCTATCCGAAGTTTAAAGTATTGTTAAAAGAAGGATAGGACAAATTTTTAAAACTATGAATGGGATGGTAGCTGGTTTTTACATACGTTGGTTTTATCCGTGGATATTTTTTTGTTTTTTATTGTGAATTGTATGTAAATAAACACTCAAATGTTGATAAAGTTGTATAATTTGGAATTATTAAACAAAAATAAAGGGTTATATGCTATAATAAAGCTGCAATAAGGTTCAGCATCCTAATCTTATTGTGTATATTTAGCCTATGTATGTCGTTTGTATTAAAAATAAGAAGCCTCTCAAAAAGAGGCTTCTTATTTTTTGTATGGAGGGGGATTACAGATGATTGATTATTATCAAATCTTTTTATTTACTATGGCAAGTATTGCCTTGTTTTCTTATATACAACATGCTGGAAAACCAACGAAAAGAAACAAATGAAAATTCTTTGTTGTAGTATTTTTATTTTTCCTTTTGAATTATTTATTTCTTAAATTTGTGTAGGTAAATGTAAGAGGGAATACGTTTTTTGTTCTAAAATTACAGTAAGAAGAACTTTTAAGACAAAAGAGGGGTAAGGGAAAAAGTCCAATAACTGTCATAATTTCTGTGAAAGTTTAATAAATTAGTATGTGATAATTCAGCTATAGGGTTATTTGAATGTAATGAAGGTAAATGATTAGTTGAGTATGAAATTATGAGATTGTGTATTCAATTGTTCATTTTAGTTATACGTGTTTAGCCTTCACTTATATCCATGCTCTTAATATAGTAAGAAATTCAATAGGAGGGACTAGTAGTATGAATAAAAAAATTCTAGGGCAGTTTAGAAAAATGGCTACAAATAAAAAAGGATTAAGTGCTGCTGCAGTAGCAGTGGGGATTATGAGTACAACTCTTATTCCTCAAAATGCCTATGCACATGGGTTTGTTGAAAAACCAGGTAGCCGTGCAGCTTTATGCAGTCAAAATTATGGAGCGCTGAATTCTAATTGTGGAAATATAATGTATGAACCGCAAAGTTTAGAAGCTCCTAAAGGGTTTCCACAGGGTGGACCAGCAGACGGGAAAATTGCTTCAGCAGGAGGCCTGTTTGGTGGGATTCTTGATCAACAAACGGCTGATCGATGGTTTAAGAATTTGATTAAGGGCGGAGAAAATACCTTCACTTGGAAATACACAGCTCCTCATTCAACAAGTCAATGGCACTATTACATCACGAAAAAGGGATGGGATCCAAATAAACCTTTAACAAGAGCAGACTTCGAGTTAATGGGTACTGTAAAACACGATGGTTCTAAAGCAACTAATAATTTATCACATAAAATCAATGTACCAACTGATCGTAGTGGGTATCATGTTATTTTAGCTGTTTGGGATGTAGCTGATACTGTAAACGCTTTCTATAATGTGATTGATGTGAATCTAATAAATGATGAAAAACCAGATAAAGAGGCACCAACCCAGCCATCTGAATTAAAAGTAATAAAAGCTATTTCAAATAGTGTAGAACTTAATTGGAAACCTGCAACAGACAATGAAGGGGTGAAAGAATATCAAGTGTTACGTAATGGGGAGTTAATTAATACTGTAGTCGGTACTAGTATAATTGATAAAAAATTAAGCCCAAACACAGAATATACGTATACAGTAAGAGCAGTAGATGCTGCAGGGAATATATCTGAGGAAAGTGAAGCATTAGTTATTAAAACAACAGAGGAAAAACCAGATACGGAAGCACCAACCCAGCCTAAAGGATTACACAGTATGGGAACCACTACGAGTAGTATTGATTTAATGTGGAGTCCATCGGAGGATAATGTAGATGTGAGCCATTATATTGTATACAGAGAAGTTGGAGGGGCCATGAAAGAAATAGGTACTGCTAATACAACTTCATTTATGGACAAAGATTTGCAAGCGAATACAGCATATAAGTATGTAGTATCTGCTGTCGATACATCTGGTAATGAATCAATGAAAAGTGATGCCATCACGGTTACAACAAAAGGACAAGAAAACTCTTATGAACAATGGGATGCGCGTAAAGCGTATAAAGCAGGAGATAGAGTAGTTCATGAGGATAAGGTGTATGAAGCAGTTCAGAGTTATCAAGGGAATGGGGATCCAAATTGGATTTTAGCATTGTCATTATGGAAAGAAGTAAACTAATGATGTCAATAGTGAATCCCTTTAGTGTTTAAATAATGGGACAATTATAAGAGAAGATATTCCTATTTTTTAACTCTTAATATTGTTTGAATATCAATTTCTGCATCTTCAATATCTATTAATAGGGAAAGTAACCTAAAAATAAAACTATTATTCAAAGTACCTAATACGAATTAAAAGATTAGGTACTTTGAATACATATTTGATAGATAATAAAAACAATAAGATATGAAGCAACCTTAGGATTTAATTTGCTAATGTAATTGGCGCTGTGTACATTGTATCAACGCGTCCATCTGCATGTGTTACTTTAATTTTCATGCGATATGTTCCTGGTTCAGAAATTGCTCCACCATTGCCAGTCTCAGCATCAAAATCTTCATATACATTTGTTCCAGCTGGTAATAATGAACCATAGTGAAAATCAGCGTCATAATAATCCCAACCAGCATCGTATTGTTTTTCAAAAGATGCTGTGTAATGTACATCATATGCATTATCATTTGTTGCTCGTAGAATGATATTTTGTCCCAGTCTGTATTTCGTGTCTGAAAGTTGAATTGTAAAATTATTTAATGTTTCTTTAGGACCACAAATGTAACGACAATATTCGCTCGCTCCATCAGCATGAGCTTTCGGTGTTTCCACATTCATTGCTGCTAAACCGCCAAGAGCCAATGTTCCCGCTAATAATACTTTACTAAATGTTTTCATTTGAAATTCCCCCTGAGTATGTTTTTAATTCATTCAACAGATGTCACATCAAGTAGTTTTATAACATTAAGCAAATTGAATGCTCTTTTTTCTTGAGTACATTTGCTACCAATCTTCCATCTTGTAGTAATTCAATCTGTACATAAAATTTCATGGTTTTAAATTCTATATATGTATCTTAATGTACATGGAATAGATTCTTTAATATTTTGATGACACGTTTGGTTTATTTACTTGTATCACCTCGTCATTACCGTTTATTGGTAAAAAGATAATGTCATTATACATAATATTGGAATCTACTGACAAGAGCTAATAATTTTGATCTAGCCATTTACAGGAAAGAAAATTATTAAATTAGGACGGTGTTCAAAACGAAGATAAAAACATTTGAAATGTGTGAGAAACGATTTGCAGAACAATTAGAGCACAAGTACTGTGGGAGTTTATAAGTGCTGTAACAGAAGAGAATATGAAGCAGAAGCAAGAATTAGAGTCTACACCAGGTTTATTAATTGATCTATTTCAACTTGTAAAAGAAAGCATTCAAATTTAAAAGATGAAAAGGAGTATAACCAAATCTTCTGTAAAGATAGAGGCTAGTATGTTAGATAAATATAGATAATTTAGGGAAGCGTATGTAAGATTAATTAATCATAAATTTGTTATTTCTAATTAGTTATAGAGCTTTCATCTGTTCTAAAAGAATTAAATTATTTTGTTCAATCATCTTTGCCACTGTTTCAAAGTAAGCTTCCAAGAACTTTAACCTGCTTCTCTTTAGGAAGCAATTGAATTATGTTTTTCATCTCTTTACACTCTTAAATTGTTGCGAAGATTTGTGTATTCAAGTATACCTAAAGTCGCTAACGAGCGTGTCTAGTCCTAGGATTTCCATGCATACATCCTCTTTCCTCTACTGATAATATGATAGAGGAAAAGAGATTCCTTTAGTGATTTGGTAGGGCTTCTATTTTGTTAAATAATATGTTATTTACGAGGCGGAATGTTATTAAGCATGAATGTGATAGGGTTTTAATAGATGCAAAGGGGGGAAACATACTTTTGGAATTCAAGAGAAAACGAAATAGAAAGGGGATTTAAGGAAATTTAAAAGGCCTTGTCATTATAGACAGGGCCTTTCAAAAAGGGACACAATTGACAACTGAAGGTGACTTCATATTACCATTTTTGGTATTTAAATTCCAGGTATCTATGTTGAGAAATAAAATGATTATTTTGTAGAGTGTGAGATGGGGGATACTGCTTATCAATTTTTCAGGACGGGAAGGCAAAAGCAGAATTTTTTATTTGCTTTAAACAAAGGATAGGAGAGGTACTTTTGCTTAGCAAAGCGTGTTAAATATAGATCAAATTTATGTGAAAACTGTTTTCAGGATAGGTTTCCTTTTTGCTTTAAGAAGAGAATAAATTTTCTCAACAGGACAAATCGTAATTATCTATAAATACTATTTATAAGGATAATAAGAAAAATAGAAATTAATAATAAAGGAGAATGCGAAATGAAAACAGTAGTAACTGATAGAGATCTAGCTGAAATCCGCGAAGAAGACGTAGATGTTTTAAAAGTAATGGCACATCCGGTACGATTACAAATTGTAAATGAATTAATGCATCATAAAATGTGTAATGTTACGCAATTAACGGAAATATTAAGACTCCCACAATCTACTGTTTCACAGCATCTTTCAAAATTAAGGGGAACCGTACTTCGTGCAGAAAGAAAGGGATTAGAGATGCATTATTATATAGATAATGTTAAGGCTCGTCAGATTGTTGGAATTTTAGGCTTGTAGGTTAATAAAAAGCAAAAAAGTTTCCTGTTATTAAGCAGGGAACTTTATATATATAATAATTTTATTTTGTGAGGATTACTGTGTAAATAAGAAAATATTGTTCATAGAATTTCTGTACCTTTCAAAGGAATGTAATGAAATAAGATCTACTAATTTGTTTTCAATAGAGCTTATAATTATGTTTATGTTATTAAATATTTTTTTGGTTACCTATATTGATGGAATTTAGCTAATTCATAGGAAAATGTGGAGTAGGTTTACTATTTTCTTTATAAATAATAAACCTACTGTATTAACTGAGTTTTCTTATAAGAATTATAACAAATTATTTTAGTAATAAATAGACTTGAAGTCACGTCCTAATAAATCGTAAAATTTACATGTAAGGTAAATACAGGAATATTTGGAGGTTGTTATGAAAAGGTTATTAGCAAAATCATTATTAGGTATTTCAGCATTTTCTCTATTAACTACATCATTTTCTATGAGTACGCAAGCAGCGACTCATGAATTAGATAATGTACCGGTTATTAGTGTAGAAACAGTAGAAGATAGTAAAATTGAAGTGGCAGAATTTAATCAAGTAGAACGATTTGCATTCCCATTAGCCATTCCTGTGATTATTTGGGGTGCTAGAGGCGCACAAGTAGTTCATAAGGTATGGAAAGCAGGTAAATTAGTTACAATTGGATCTGCTGTTGGTATTTCTGGAATGAAAGCACAAGATGTCATTGGTAAATATAAAAAAGGTGCTATTAATAAGGAATTTCCAGGCTCAATGAAAAATAAAACTGTGAAGGAGATTGAAGATTTAGCTAAAAAAGGAAATAAAGATGCGAAAAAGGCAAAAAAATTACTAACAGATAAGAGATTTAACAAGGGTGATAATAGAAAATGAGTATAATTACTAAAAGTGATATTTTAAATACAGTAGATTCATTTTTTTCTTATGAAAGACCTACGGATAAATCATCAGTAAAAATTTTAAAGCCAAATGAGAGGTTACTATCTTTAAAGCAAAATAGTCAAGAAGATAACATAGATAAAATTTGGTATACCGAGTTTCAAAAATTATACTCTAATAATGCAGTTGTTAATTGGACGGATTTACCTAATAGCCAGTGTTTAGAGTATAAGGTTTTAGCTCACAGTAATCAGAAAATTTTAGATGATGATATTGAGTTAATTAAATTTTTAGGTGGAAAAAGAGTGGATTTAAGGATCTTTATTAGTTTACTGGGAAATTATTATTACTGTATGTTAGAGGAAACTAGCTATATTAAAGAAACAGACGAATGGAATTTCAATAATATAAGTGATAGTGGACAATACGTTAAACTTCTAGAAGAGGCTAAAATTTTTATGGATAAAAAAGGGTTTAGTTATATCTCTAAAGAGTTATTAAATACTACATTAGAAGGTATAGAAACAGAATATATTTCTTGTAATAAGCTCACTTTATTTAATTGTTTATTCTCTGAATTTGAATCTATAGATTAATAAATAGGATGATAGCTTTCATTCTGATTATTAAGTTATAAGAAACTTTCATTAAACAATATTAATTATTAGATTACTGTCAAATAGATATATAGATTAAAAAACCTTCCATTAGGGAAGGTTTTTTAATGCTAAATTTAAGTGGGATGGGAATAATATGTAAAAACCTGATAGTATAATATATAATTTTAGGAGAGTAAAAAATACAGGAGAGACCAATTGAGTTATCCATTAAAGGAGATTGCTACATGTATAATTGTAATCAATGTGGAACAGAAATAATTACGCAACTGCAAGATAGATATAGAGAATATTGCCCGAAATGTGAAATGCCTAGGCCGAGTAGCTTATTGTATTATAATTTATATGAGCTGCTGGAATATATGGAAGTTAATGAATACTTGAGTAAGGAAAGTATGCTACATAGCTTTCTAAAATGGGAATTTGAGTTAACGAAAGGAAATATATTCAAGTTGTATTTAGAGGTAGAAAGATATGATCAAGTCGGTGATGAGAATTTTACAAAACAATTAAAAACATATATGAAAGGGCTCCGCTCAAAATTAAATGTCAAATATGAGGATGATTATATCTGGGTTAAGGTTAATTAGTAGGAATCTACCTATAGTGTGTTCTAGTTTGAAAAGATAGTAAGAAATAGAGAGGAGACTAATAGTGATGGAAGATTTACAAAAGGCAGTAATAAGATTTCGAGATGAGAGAAATTGGGGACAATTTCATAATGCAAAGGATTTAGCCATTTCATTGAATTTAGAGGCTGCAGAATTGCTCGAGACTTTTCAATGGAAGTCCAGTCAAGAAGCGATGGAGACTAAAATGCAGGAAATGAAAGAAGAAATAGCTGATGTAATGATTTACCTGCTTCTGCTAAGTGATCAATTAAATATAAATTTAGAAGAGGCAGTACAATCTAAGCTTATAAAAAATGCTGAAAAATATCCTGTAGAAAAAGCATTTGGAAAAAATAAAAAGTATAATGAACTCTAGAAGAGGAATAACTTTTTTTACATATTATTTAATATTAAGATTATATTTTATCAACTGGGTTTAACTTTCCGGATACAATTTAGTACACTATATTAGTAGAAACTTACAAAGGAGGATTTGAAGTGGAAATTGTTATTAAAAAACTAGATGATAAAATAGACAATCGAGAGAGTATTAAAAAAATAATAGAATTATGGAATCTTAACGCAATAGAAACTGCAGATTGTGAATTAGAGGAAAGTCATAAAAAAGGGATTGAAGAGCAATTAGTGGAATTGATTCAATCAAGATATGGTGCGGTTTTTGTAGTAAATGATGAAACTAATAACCTAATTGGTTATGGAATTGGTTCAATAAAGCAAGATTTGGTTACAGATATGTTATATGGTCAAATAGAGGAAGTTTATGTGAAATCAGAGTATAGGAGGCAGCAAATAGCGCAAAATTTAGTTGGAAATATGAGCAATTGGTTGAATCAAGAAAATGTCTCTTTGATTCATGTCTATGTTGACTTAGCTAATAACTTGGCATTGAATTTTTGGGAGAATACAGGATTTGAAAAAGAATTTTTTCTTTTATCTAATAGCTAATCTATATAATGAAAGTCTAAATAAAAATAGGATTACTATAATAATAGCATGGTGCTACAATAGTGATCCTATTTTTATTTAGAAACGTTTAAGTAAATGGATAGAAAAATAATAGCATTATAGTTTATGAAAATATCTTGATATAAATATACTTTTTTTGTAATATATAGGTATATTATTAGTTTACCTGATTCCGTTTATTCCCACACCTGATGTGTTGTGGTTGAGTTGTAGAAGTAAGTTTTGTTCTTACTTTAATTTTGAAAGGGCTTCTTTGAGCCGATTAGTGTAAATAGCTTATTTTGCTGTGCACAATTAATCGACTTGAGAAAGCCCTTTTTGTTTTGGTTGAAACAAGTATGAAAATGTATTTCTGTATACAATAACAGAGTAAAAAAGGAAATTTATATAAGGGGAGAACAATTACGAGTAAATTATTTATATATAAGGAGATTAGGAGGGGGATATAGTTTTTTCAATGTTAATGTATGAATAGTTCATTGTACAGTTTTTGCAATTAAATATTAATGAAAGATAGGTGGGGATGAGTATGAAATTTAAAACAGAGGAAGAACTAGTAGCATTTACGGAAGGAATTATTGGGAAGAGTTTTAAAGAAATTGATACAAAAGGAATCTTACAAGGAAATAGTAACGATAAAGGAATATTGGGTAAGGTTGTTGAGACGGGATTTTACGATTATGAATTAAATAATAGTCCTGAGGCAGACTTTGGGGAATTAGGAATTGAGTTGAAAGTTTCTGGTTTTAATAAACTTCGAAATGGATCATGGTCGGCAAAGGAAAGAATTTCATTAAGCATGATTAACTATAAAAATATTATTCATGAAGAATATGAGTTTAGCAAAGTTGTTTCTAAGAACAAAAAGTTGCTCATTATTTGGTACGAATATATGAAAGGTGTTCCGTATGGAGATTTTATAATTCGAGATTTTCAACTCTATGATATGTCGCAAGATGAAGCAATAATCCGAAATGATTTTTATACAATAAAGCAAAAAGTGCTAGAAGGATTAGCTCATAAATTGTCTGAGGGTGATACCGTTATTTTAGGGGCAGCCACAAAAGGACAGAAAGGACAAAAAGCCGAACAGCCTAATTCGGAAATTTCTGCACCTACAAGAGCATTTTCCTTAAAAAACTCTTTCTTTCGTGGTGTTTTGAGAAGCCATGTAGAAAGAACGGATAGAG
Organism: Bacillus sp. K2I17; assembly: GCF_002209985.1. Lineage (NCBI taxonomy): Bacteria > Bacillati > Bacillota > Bacilli > Caryophanales > Bacillaceae > Bacillus > Bacillus sp. K2I17. The sequence continues at coordinate 6,319 of NZ_NJGF01000143.1, read as the reverse complement.
GTGAAAAGTCTAATGTATTTGTCACACCTGAAGGATACATTTGGAATCAACTAAAACCGTATAAGGGGATGAATCAATTAGATATATTAAATCTTTTTGAGAAGCGTGATCCATCTAAAAAAATACCTAACAGTATTAGTAAAATGGTATCTAATAGGATAGTAGGTACAGATAAGGAATTACCAGAGAAGCATGAGGTATTCAGTAAATCTAATTTTCTAATTAAAAATATACCAATTAGAGAAGATAACAGTCCTATAGAAAAAGCAACGTTCAGAACTTTGCAACTTGTAGATTTTGAAACTTCTTGGGAAGAGTCTTCCTGGAAAACGTTCTTTGAAGAAGTAACATTCATATATGTCGGTTATCTAGGAGAGAAAAATGGTAAGAAGCTAGGTAATGGCCAAAGGATTCTGGATAAAATTTTTAAGGTTACATTTACTCCTGAAGAAGTGGATGAGTTTGAGAAAACTTATAACATGATAAAGGAGACTATTGAGACAGGGGACATTCGTAAACTTCCTAAAGCTTCACATGATTTAGGAAAGGATCTTAAATTGGTTGTTTCAACAAAAGGAAGTGGTACAGGGGGCTATGAGAGATTTTTTGATGATACAAGAGAAACATGCTTTATGTTAAATAAAGATTTTATTCATCTGAAGTTTAATGAGGCTGTGATTCTAAAGTAGATACGTAATTGATTTACGAATTAAATTACAGCAAAACAATCATATAGAAGTTTCGTAGACGACATAAACGTTCTGATTATAAGAGGAGAGAATGGAAGTCTACTGTTAATTAACAAAAAACGTATCAATTGATACGTTTTTTTGTTGTTATTCTAGTAAATATGAGGTATGATTTGAAAGGGGAAAGAACTTTAATGTGCATTAGCTTACAAAATAAGGAGACAAAAAAGCACACTAATTTTACAATTGGTGAGGTTGAGCAGTACATAATTGAGTTTAAAAAATTAATTAAAAATAATCGATTTACGATTTCTCGAAATGAAAAAAGGAAAGAGAATATTGAATTTTTAGAGGCTTATAAGATTAATACTAGTAAAGTGAAAGAGATTCTTCTTAATATAGGGATACATGATTTTTGTTATGCAGTTGATAATAAAAATCCAAATTTTGCTTATGAAAAATTGTATATCTTTTGTCCACAATATGAGCTAGATAATTGGGGACAAAATAAGTCGGTAGACATATATGTTAAGACGAATCTAATTGAAAATAAGGACAGGAACAAATACATGATTGTTGTTTCTTTTCATAAAAGGAATAAACCAGTCACTTATCTTTTTAGATAAAGATAAGTGACTTATGGTTCTATAATGAGGGAGGATTTTTATGTTGGTTTTATGTGAGTGTTGTCGAGATATGGTGAAGTATTTTACTAAAGATGTTCCAAAAATGACAGTCATTAGAGGGAAGCAATATCATTACGTGGGTAAAGAAGCAAAATGCGAAGAGTGTAAATCTGAAATATTTGTTCCTGACATTCATGATTATAATTTAGAACAATTAGATCATGCATATAGGCAACAGGAGCAGTTAGTTACTATCTCTGAAATAAAAGAGGTTTTAGAAAAATATAAGATTGGAAAACGTCCATTGTCTTTACTTTTAGGTTGGGGTGAAGTTACCTTAACAAGGTATGTAAATGGGGATATTCCGACAAAGCAGTACTCGGATATATTGAAAAGATTAAGTAGGGATAAATCTTTTATGCTAGATATTCTGGAAAGAAATAAAGATTTAATTACTCAAAAAGCATATAGGGTTTCTAAAGAAGCAATTGCAAAGCTACAAGAAAATGAGGATTTTACTTCTACGCAAGCTACGAAAATCGAGGAAGTTGCTAATTATTTGCTATATAAAAATGATGATATTACTCCTTTAGCTCTTCAAAGACTTTTATACTATGCGCAAGGGTTTTGTAAGGTGTTTACTGGAGCATATTTATTTGAAGATGATTGTGAAATAGGAAGTCACGGCCCGGTATATCCAGTTATTTTTGATAAATACAAAGTATATCAGTACGACAATCTTGAAGTTAATTATGAGAGTACAAATCAGTTAACTCAAATAGAAAAGGAACTATTAGATTGTGTAGTTAATACTTTAGGCCGTTATAGTGGGAAAAGTTTAGAGAAAATGATTCTATTTGATTTACCATGGGAAGTAGCTGATCTAGAATTAGAAAATAATAATTCTGGTAAACCTATCATGGAAAAAGAGGAGATAGATAATTTTTTTCATACAATGAAACTGGCATATAATTTAGTTACTATTTCTGATATTAAACAATATAGTATAAGGGTATTTGAAAATATAAACAATTAATTGTTGTAATTATATTATTTTTAATATGATTGATATATCGATTTTTTTACTGTTAACCAAACTTCTGTAAAGGTATTAAAAGATAGTAATAATTACAAAAGATAAGGAGTGCAGGATATAAACACTTTTAACATAATGTAAATATGCATATTAAATAAAATGTAAAGTAAATTCATACATTATATGGTAAAATGATTTATGTGAATACGTCTTATGAAGTAAATTTTATACTTTGGACCTTTAGCTCAGCTGGTTAGAGCAAACGGCTCATAACCGTTCGGTCGTAGGTTCGAGTCCTACAAGGTCCACTTATAAACAAGGAGAAAGCACTCATTTGAGTGCTTTCTCCTTGTTTATAAGAAATAAAGGGGATTGTGACATGAAAATAATTGATTTAGAGACAAAAAGAAAAAAGAAGGAAAAATTAATGGTAACTATTCCAATTATAGAACTAATGTATGGAGAAAAAGGGGAAATTGAATTTAAAGTAGTAGGAAAAAAAGTTGTTCCACAATCCATGTTTGAGAATTAAACAACTTTTACTTCTTATAGGCTGTAGGGTCGCTATGTGGGAGATTTCTAAGTATGGATACCTCGTGGATACTAATAAAAGGAAAAACTAAAAGTTATGTTCGAAATAGAGGTGGATTTGTAGTAAAAATGGTAGATTTCTTGTAAAGTACACAAAAAGACCGCCACAGTATTGTGACGGAAAATAGAAAAATTCTGATGACTAACTACTATTATTGTTTATTTGGAGTTTTTAAAGCATCTAACACTATTTTGGTTGCTTCTGTAATAAGCTTATCATCGTATTTAGCATCCTCTATATCATGATTAGAAAGTATCGCAAGAACAATTGGCTTTTTATTTGGTGGCCAAATAATTGCGATATCATTTCGGGTTCCATAAGAGCCTGAACCAGTCTTATCAGCTATTTCCCACTCTCCTGGAACTCCAGCACGAATTAAGTTGTCTCCCGTAGTATTCCTTTTCATCCAATCTATTAATAAATTCCGTTTCTCAGTTGAAAGTACATCTCCTAGCGCGAAAGCCTGTAGACTAGTAGCTAATGCCTTTGGGGTACTAGTATCATAAGTGTCTCCTGGATGCACTTCGTTTAATTCGGGTTCGAAACGTTCAGGGTTTGTAACGGTATCTCCTATTTCTCTCAGTGATTTTTTGAATTCACTAGGCCCACCTAATTGTTTAAGAATAAGATTTTGTGCCGTATTATCACTATATCGAAGGGAAGCATCTGCAAGCTCTTTGAGAGTCATACCTGTATCAACATACTTTTCTGTAATTGGATTGTAATTAACAAGATCTTCACGAGTATACAAAATTCTTTGATTTAGATCTTCTATTGATTTCTTTTGTAAAAGTACTCCCACGGCTAGAGCTTTGTGGGTAGAAGCGTATGCAAACCGTTCATCTGATTGATAAGTAACGGTTTGATTCGTATCAGTGTCCAAGGCATAAATACCGAGTTTAGCATCAAATTCTTTTTCAAGCTTAGCAAAAGAGTGATTAACTGTATTTTCTTGTTTGGTTTGTTTAGGCAGTTCAGATTGATTATTACTATTGGAACAGCCTATAAGCGTTGCGCATGAAAGAAATAATACAGGTACAATCTTTTTGTAAGGTAACATGTTAAAAAACTTGTTTGAGACTATCATAAAGTTTCAACCTCTTTCAAAAATATATGGTTTTTGTCTAGGTGTTCTAAATATCAATACAATTAAAGAGTGTATAGGGTGACACTCTTCTTGCATCACTCTTATCATAAACACCTGTTTTATACGTATACTTAATAGACAATCTAAGTAGCAAGTTTGTTCCATTTAAAGAAATAAGAAGATGTTTTTTAGTATTTATTATCTTAAACAATAGACATTTATGGTAAAGGGAATTTACTTTAATTCCATAGTTGTGGAAACGTTAAAGTAGAAATTTAATGTTTTTTGTAAAAAAGAATTGACTTTTAATTCAGTTGTAACTAATATGGTTACATGAGGTGTAACTTATTTGGTTACAACTACTTCCTGTTTTAAGAAAAAAGATTTATATATTTAATTGAGGATAGCGGTCTATACGTTGTCGTCCAATGCAGAAAATTACTACTATATTAACAACCATGCATATTCTGAACGGTAGTATTTTCTGCTTTAGAGCAATAATGTGTAGTGTTATCTTTTATGAATAATTTTAGTTGATCTTTTTTAGAAGGATTAGTTTTTGGGGAAAATAATAAGGTTTCTAAAAAAGATGCACTGTTACAAACCCAAAAGCTAGCTAAAAATTTTTAAGTGATAGCTGGACTAGCTAATAAAAATAAAGGTAGGATATTTAAATGGAGAAAAAACAAGATAACCTTATATACGTATGGGACGCATATTGTGGATGGTGCTATGGTTTTTCAGATAGTATTAAAGGATTTTACAAAGAACACACTGAAATGCCGTTAACAGTTTTATGCGGAGGATTATTTTTAGATGATCTAACAATAAAAAATTTCTCATATATAGAAGAGGGAAATAAAAGAATTAATCAACTTACAGGTGCAGAATTCGGTCCTTTCTATCAAAAATTGGTGGAAGAAGGGACTTTTAAAATGAATTCGAAAGATGCTGCAATTGGCTTTTCAGCTTTACGTTCATTAGCGCCAGACCGTTTATTAGAATTTACGGCGGCTATGCAAAAAGCGTTTTATTATGATGGACGAAGCCTAAGTGATCCTGAGACATATCGTAAAATTGCAATTGAGCATGGTTTGGACCCTGATCAAGTAATAGAGCGTTTAAATGCGCAAGAAACAATTGTAGAGGTCCAAAATGATTTCAATAAGGTTCGACAGCTTGGTGTTAATAGTTATCCTTCATTACTTTTACAAAAGGATAATCAAATTATTCCTATTGGTGGTGGGGTAATGACGCCAGATAAAATTGAAGCACGTTTTAAAAATTTATACTAAGAAAATTTAGGCTATAGTAGCAAACCTGTTAGCTTACGCCAACCGACATACATCTCCCATCTATTTGCTGGTGCGATGAACCTTTCAAGAGAATTGAGGAGGGGCCTTCTGTCGGAACAAAATAAAAATATGTTATCTATTCAATAACTATAACAAAAGGAGAATAATATCTATGTTTAAAACAATCGATACAAATCAAAAAGATGTGAAATTAACGGTGTTTAGTTCGGATGAAAAAAGTTTTATGGTCACTGCAACCTTAGTTGAGAAAGCAGGACATGCATTTTTAATAAACTCAAAATTTACTCAATCTGATTCGAAAGAAATTGTGGATTATTTGAAAAACAATAACTTATCTCTAGATAAAATCTTTATTATCCATGGAGATCCTGATTACTATTTTGGGTTAGAAAGTATAAAAGCTGCTTACCCAGAAGCTATAGCGTATGCTACAGAGTCTACGGTTGAACATATTGTTCATTCTGTATTAGGGAAATTAAAGGTTTGGAAAGATGCACTTGGAGAAAATGCACCAAGTAATGTGGTATTACCTCAAGTGTTTAAGGAAAAATCTATTGATTTTCAGGGACTAACATTTGAACTAGTAGGCTTAGATCATTACAGAACTAGCTTATTTAACAGAGAACTGAAATTATTAATTGGAGGTATAGATGTATTTAACGAAATCCATCTATTCTTAGCAGATACTAGCTCAAAAGAAGCAATGGAGGCATGGATTGAGAACTTGAAAGTATTACAAGAGTTAAATGCTGACATTATTGTACCGAGCCATGGATCAATCGAAAAATCATTAGATAATCAAGCAATTCATGTAACTATGGATTATCTAAGAACTGCAATTCAAGCTGCTGAGGAAAGTAAAACTTCAAAAGATTTTGTAGCAAAACTTGAAACAGCATATCCAGGATATGCAAATAAAGGTGTATTAGAATTAAGTGCAAAAGTTGTAACAAAAGAAATGCCTTGGGGTTAA
>NZ_NJGF01000142.1:0-22831 GCF_002209985.1 Bacillus sp. K2I17 | reverse complement strand
TACAATACAGAGTTCAATCCTTATTAGCTGCTTAAATATGTGTCCAACTTTTTGGGTCCCGTTCAAAGCAGGGTGGTTCTCGCTTTTTTGTATACAGAAATTAGCCACGGACCGACGTATCTTCTACCGATGACAACGCCAGCTCCGGTTAGGATACCATACACTAATTTGATTACAAACATCGCGATCATTTTATCACCTCCCCCCTTTTTTCAAAATGGAAGAGATGATTACCACACCTACTAGTTATAGCTTATTAAGTTACATTTTAATTGTATTATGTTTTAAAATGGGGAACAAGACATATGGATGAAAATTCCTGTCTTTAAGCAGAGCATTATTGCGTGGGGACAATAAGTAAATAAACATTCATAAAAAACGGTATGGACATTGCCATCCGTATTTTTTTATGAATTTATAAAACTTTTCCATACAGTGCGTCGTCTAATATATGGGAAGGAGGAAATGATGTGGATGAATTAATGGTAGAAGCGTTTGAAATAGAAGATAAGGAACTCCTTATCGATGAAATCATGAACAAGTATGGACAAGAAGTCTTACAACTTGTGTATTCATATGTGAATAATAAAGAGGTTGCTGAGGATGTAACGCAAGATATATTTGTGAAATGTTATAAATCTCTTCATACATACAAAGGGAAGTCGAATGTGAAAACGTGGTTATGGAGAATTGCGATTAATCAATGTAAGGACTATATAAAGAGTTGGTATAACAAAAAGGTGATCGTGGCAGAGGATGAATCTGCTTACATTGGGGTTCAAAATGATAGTGTCGAACAAATTGTCATTCAAAATGCGGAGGACCGTGAGCTCGCTTCTGCAGTAATGAATTTACCGATAAAATATCGAGAAGTTATTTATCTATTTTATTATGAAGAATTATCAATTAAAGAGATTGCTATTGTAATAGACGTGAAAGAAAACACGATAAAAACGAGACTGAAAAAAGCGAAGGAGCTTTTGAAGAAAGGATTGGAGGAATAATCAAATGGAAGATCGATTAAAAGGCCTGCGAAAATCAATGGAGAATACAACGTTTAAACATTTGAGTTTTTCTGATCAACACCGAAAGCGGGTGCGCGAAAAAATCAATGCATCACACGAAAAGGAAGAGGACATCTCTTTAGCCATTTTACAACTCCTCAGTAATGAAAAAACAGGATACGAATTGTCACAGCTGTTACGAGGGAGAGGGATTCGAAAATTCGAAGGAAATGAAGGTTTTTTATATACCATATTACATCGTCTAGAACAGAATCGTTTTATTCAATCAAGTTGGGATCATGAAGGAGCGAAATATTATCAATTAAATGATAAAGGAAGAAAGATGCTGCGAAAGGCAGAAAAAAATGCTACGAAGGTACAATTTATACTAAAAGGCTTAGTACAGGAGTGAAGCGAAATTGAATAAAAAAGGGGAGCGTTTTGTAAGCGAAGTTACGAATCATATTAAATCAAAAGAAGCGAAAGATTTTGTAGCAACTGAACTAGAGTTTCACTTAAAACAGGCAAAGAACACATGGATAGAAAAAGGATTAAGTGAGGAAGTTGCTGAAAATAAAGCTGTGGAACAAATGGGAAGTCCGAGTAAATTAGGGCGAGAACTTAACAAACTACATAAGCCAAAGGTGGATTGGTTTTTACTTATTTTATTAGTGGCTGCTATGGGGTTAGGTTTTTTGCCGGTTTTAGTTTTTGGATATACGAATGATGTAATAATAAATAAGGTGATATTTGTTATTCTCGGTGTTATAACAGCGATTGGGATGATGTTACTTGATTATCGGAAATTAGAGAGAATGGGATGGTTGTTTTATATAATCGGAGTAGTTGTCCTGTTAATGCTATACTGTTTTCCAAACGCTTCAATGATTGGAGAACCGTTAATACAAATCGGCCCAATTGCAATTGACTGTCTAATGGCAGTGCCTTTCTTTTTTCTAGCTTGGGCTTCTTTTTTTAATAATAGTAGGTTAAAGATTATACATCTTGTGGTTTTATATTTATTTTCTTTGTATTTATTTTTGATTGTATCCACCCTTTCGTCAATTTTTATCTATATTACGATGGTATTCGTTATGCTTTGGTGGAGTAAGCTAGGAAAGAAAACGTCGTTGATTATTACGGTTGTACCTATTTGTTTATTTATTATCAAGGTATCCGTATCATGGTCTTCAGGATACCACTTAGTTAGACTTTTAGGGTATTTAAATCCTGAGAGTGATGCGGGTGGCGCAGGATTTATGTATATACGATTAAAAGAGGTAATGTCATCAGCAGGTTGGTTTGGTACATATGGAGATATAAAATTCATCCCTGCTCCGGATACTGATTTTGTATTTGCAAGTTTGACTTACTATTATGGGTATTGGCTTGCGCTAATTCTTGTCTTCGTTCTTTCGCTTTTTGTAGTAAGATTAATAGTCATCTCTTATAAAATAAATGATCGGTATGGTAAATTGCTGCTTGTTGGTGGAGTGACTCTTTTTGTATTTCAGTTCATTTATAATGTTGGAATGATACTAGGATTATTGCCGATTGCTGCTATATCCTTACCTTTTATTAGTTACGGATTAACGCCGACTGTATTTCATGCGCTTATAATGGGGATCGTGCTGAGTGTATATCGGCGTAAGGATATTTCATTTAGAATGAGAAAAACACCTTAATATTTATATAAGTTGTCTATAAAAGTATTCATTATTATGATCAAGTACAAACGTAAATAGATAGTAGAAGAGGGTTATGATAAATAACCCTCTTTTCGTGTTTAAATAAGTGCACTCTCTTTAATAGAAATACATAATTCAGAACGAGAGATTGATTCAGCTAGTTGTTGTAAATAGGAGTATTCTTCCGCATTTTTTTCGGAAGTGTTAGGATCTAATAAAGGTGAAGATAGAAGTACATCAAGTGTAAGTATGTCTGCGTCATGAGAAATGATGTGATAACCTGCAAATACAGGGCGTTTTAAGTCTTTTACTTTTTGAATCATTTTATGGAATTGCGTAATACTTATATGGATTGTGGCTAGTGGAAGACATTTTTCGCTAGGGTTCTCGATAGTCTTTCTAATTTTCTAATCGTATACGTAATAGTACTTTTCTTGTTCTTCTAGTTTTTGTAACTCTTTCGTTAATAAATGGTATGTATCTGTAAGACCGGTTGTGAGTGCATCGTGTTCTGCGCCAACTAATAATGTGGTAGGTCTTGGTGATGAGGTTTCGAGAGGGCGGACGTTTAGGTCGGTAAAAGTAGGATTAGATTGTAAAATGGTATGTAATTTTTCGGTAGGAAACACGCTGTCATAAATAGCAATAAAATAATGGTTCATCTTGTCACTCCTTAGCTTTTTCTAAACTGATATATTCTATTTTTAAGGTGTAAATCCTGCATAAAAAAAGAAACACCTTGAATCATCAAGGTGTTTTCGTTATAAGCTCAAAACTCTCCGAATTAGCCCCAAGTATAAAAGGACTAACCTCGCCAACGCTATAAAGTTGCAGTTCATGCATTGCGCGCGTGCAAGCAGTGTAGAACAATCTACGAACGCTCTCATCGCTGTACACATCCTTAGAAGCATCGTAAATAATAACAGCATCAAATTCGATACCTTTCGCTAAGTAAGCAGGGATCACGACAATGCCTTGCTCATACTCGGCTGAGTTACTTTTCACAAGTTTAATATTGTCGATATGACGAAGTGCTTCGTAGGCAGCGGCGCTTTCAGCTGCAGATTTACATATAATTGCGATCGTATTGTGCTGCTCTTTTTGTAGTTCAGCAACTTTGGCAGTAATATGCTCGTGCAGTTCGCTGTCATTTGATACTTTCGTCACTGTAGGTTTCTCACCGTCACGTTCAAAGGCGTGAATGTTCTTGCCCTCCGGTACGAGAGTGCGTGTAAATTCAATAATTGGTTTTGTTGAGCGATAGCTACGAGTTAAGTTGATGCCGTTCGTTTCATCTGGTCCGTATAAGCTAGTAAGTGTGTTGAAATTCACTGCTTCACTCGCATGGGCAAATATCGCTTGGTTAAAGTCTCCGAGTACAGTCATTCTTGCAGCAGGGAAGAGACGTTTTAAAAACTCAAACTGAAACGGCGAATAATCTTGCGCTTCGTCTACGAGTACGTGTTTAATCGATCTATTCGTTTGGAAGCCTTCAATTAACTCTTTTAAAAGTAAAAATGGCGTTGCATCCTCGTAATATAACTTTCCTTCATCAAGCATGTTTACTGTTAAGGAGCAAATGTCATCCCATTCCTTCGGCTTTTCTCCAGTAACCCATGATGCATCTGTGAAGAGTTGTTTATATATGCCTGTGAAATTGATGAAACGCAATGTTTGAACGCCTTTACGAAGCGGCTTCAATTTTTTACGAACAATCATACGTCCAAGTACTTTCGTTTCTTTCTCAAAATCATTAAAGGAGTTGTCGTCAAACTCGCCTTTTTTCTGTAAATATTTATAAGCCTTTTGATATTCATCTTTACTCAGTAATTCAATTTCCTCTTCTACCCAAGGCTTTTTCAGTTCTGTTTTTTCAATTGCATCTATTTGTTTATTTAGCCAATCCGTTAACTTTTCAATTCGATTATGGAAGCGGAGGGAGGAGTCAGTATTGTAAAACTGCTCTGTAATTTCTTTAGCAGAAGCAATTAACTTTCCTCTAAATTTCATTCCTCTAAATAGCATGCCTGAAGATTCAAGAGATTGTCTGTACGCTCTAATCATCTCGAAAAATTGAGTAGATGCTTTAAATCGAATGCTCGCATTTCTCGTTTTATAGGTAGGGCTATTCGTTTCAGTTAACATATATTCTAATTGTTCATAAGGGTCTTCAACATCAAATGCTTTACTTAGTCTATGGTTTAAATATTCTTGGAATGTCACTTGCTGCATATTTTCTTCACCGAGTTCAGGTAGTACGTTAGATACGTAGCTGTTGAACATAGAGTTAGGGGAGAAGAGAATAATTTGATCAGCTTTTAACCATTCGCGATATTTATATAGTAAGTAAGCGATTCGTTGCAGGGCAGCTGACGTTTTACCGCTACCGGCAGCTCCTTGCACGATAAGGAGTCGGCCTTCATCGTGACGAATAATTTCATTTTGCTCGCGCTGAATCGTAGCGACGATGCTTTGCATATGTTTATTCGTACCTTTTCCAAGCGCTTGTTGCAAGATTTCATCACCAATTGTAAGGCTCGTATCGAACATAGAATCAATCTCGCCATTTTGAATAATGTATTGTAATTTTTTCTCCACATTACCGTGGATTACGCCTCCTGGTGTACTGTATTCAGCCGGTCCTGGTGGATAATCGTAGTACACACTCGAAATAGGTGCGCGCCAGTCATATATAAGAAAGTTTTCTCCGCTTGCATCAGTAAGTGTAGCTACGCCGATATAAATTTTCTCCGCAGCAGATTCTCCTTCTTCTTTAAAATCAATTCGTCCGAAATAAGGTGCTTTATGCATACGTCTTAATGCGGCAAGTCGATTAAAGGTGTGCTTATGGGTAATTTGTGTGACAGCTAGTGACTGAGCTTGTTGTCTCAAGTTGATAACTGTTTCAAGATAATCATCGAAAGTATCAGTATTCACTTTCACGTCATCCCAAAAGTGTTTACGAATATTGATTACTTCTGCCCGACGTCTGCCAGTTTCGTTTTCCAGTTTATCAATTTGCTCCGTAATCGTTTCTATTACGGTATCCAATCGTTTTTGCTCTAAATCAAGTTTTTTGTTCATACGTAAGCACTCCTTTAAAAGTGAAAAATAGAGGTTGACTGAAGATGTGTTTTGGTGTACAATTAAGATACGGATAAATACGTTCTGTGTATTTTCGAAAACGTGTTTCTGTACTAATTTAACATAGTTTCTTAATTTAATCAATGATAATAAGATAAACCTTGGTTCCGTGTGGCGTGAATCGAGGTTTTTTTGTGTTTTTCTTTAAGGGAGAATTGTAATTTTATTGAGAAGAATGTAAGTAAACCAAAGGAGAAAATCGGGAATAGGGGGATACTGATGGAAAAATATTTTGAGGAAGCACATCGTTTTTGTTCTTGTAATAGAAAGCACTTAGAAAAGGATGTTATATGTGGTTGTTTCTATTGTTTAGAAATTTTCCATCCAGAAAAAATTACAGAGTGGTGGGATGATGATAACACAGCAGTTTGTCCGCATTGCGGGATTGATTCTATTATCGGAGAAAGTTCTGGATTTAAAATAAAAGAAACGTTTTTAAGTGAAATGCATAAAAGATGGTTTTAGTTAAATGAATGACAAAATCAACTTTCGTTAATGAAGAGGATACATAAAAAAGCTCGGGCTAATCCCGAGCTTTTCATTATTTCTTTTCGTCTTTCTTAGCGTCAGCTTTTTGCTCTTTGAAAAGATCTTTTAAATCTTTATCTTCAACTTTTACGTCAGCTTTTTTGATTTCTTTCATCATAAGATCGTTCATGAATTCAGCGTCTTGTGCTTTCTTCGCAACTAACTCTTTTTTCAGGTCAGCTTTTGATTGCTCGAATGATTTTTCTGGCTCTTTAATGTCTGTAACTTTAATGATGTGGTAACCGAATTGTGTTTTTACAGGTTCGCTTACTTCATCTTTTTTCAGTTTATAAGCAGCATCTTCGAATTCTTTAACCATTTTACCATGTTCGAAGAATCCTAAGTCGCCACCTTTTTCTTTTGAACCAGTATCTTCAGAGTATTGTTTCGCTAACTCTTCGAAAGATTTACCTTGTCCAAGTTCCTCTTTAACCTTTTTCGCAGTCGCTTCATCTTTTACAAGAATGTGGCTTGCTTTAACTTCAGGCTTGTAGTTATCTTTTAATTCTTTATCAGTGATTGTTTTCTCGATAGCTTTTTCTTGAGCTAATTGAGCACGCACACCAGTTTTTAAAGTTTCTTCTTTAATACCTTGTTGTTTTAATAGTGTATCGAATTGATCACCGTATTGTTTTTTCATTTCATCGAACTTTTTGTCTACTTCTTTGTCTTCAACTTTGTAGTTTTTAATAAGTACTTTTTCCATAACCATGTTGTTTAGTACTTGTTTACCAGCTTGTGTCTTCATTTGATTGTAGAACTCGTCTTTTGTAATGTCACCAGCTTTAGATGTAACGATTTTGTCTGATGATGATCCTGTTCCACATGCTGATAATGCGATTACACTTGTTGCGGCTAAGGCAAGCATAGCTTTCTTCATTCGATAAACACTCCTACTATTATGTATTTTTAATTTATCCTATACCAATGAATTTTAGTTCATAAGAGCCCGATTAAGTCTCACTGATACTTTTGCTTTGTATATTGGTAAAGCGCGCTTAACAGGGCTTACCGAGGCTGAGGATAAAGTTAAGATGCGTGTCATTTATTTCATAGTATAAGCAATATGTACAAAATTTAATATATCATATTTCGACTCGATTTCATATTGATAAAGAAAATTTAACCAGTGCGTGTCAGATTTTGAAGGTGTTCCATATTGGGCGCATGCCGCATATACAGAAAAGAGGAGGGGATGGGGATGAATTCTCAACTTATTTTATTACTTGTACTGTTTATTTTATTGGTTATAGTAGGTATAATTTGCTTATAGAGGAAAAAAGTGAGGAAGGGGCTTCCTTCCTCACTTTCCATGAAATATAATTTCTATATAACTAGAAATTAATAAAATTGTTATACATACATTAATAACCCGAAAGACACCGGGTTGGCGGCTCGCAGCTATTTGTTTTCGTTCACACAGTGTATGTGTCATGAAATTCGTGTAAAATATAACAAGAAGTGCGAATGCGACAAAAACAACTGTTATAAGTGTCATGAGGCGAGACCTCCTTTTGGTAAAATACATATACTTTATATATTGTATCATACGATATTTTGTTCGTGTTATAAAATTCAGAAATAGAAGACTTTGTGTTAGAAAGAGAGGGAGAAAATGGACGTTGTTAGAAGATTAGAACAAGCTGAATACTACGTAGACCTACTATTTAAAATGATTGATGAAGAAAAGTGTCCATTTTATTCTTTGATCATAAAGAAAAAAGCTCGTAAAAAAGATATTGAACGTATACTAAATCTTTGTGAAATATTGAACGAGCAATATGTAGTGGAGAAAGCAGAAGGGCTTCTTTTGTTCGATGCGCTGTTAGATCAATTTGAAAAAGCGCTTCCACATCAGCTCGAAGTACACGAAACTGCGGAAGCGCTAGCAAAACAAGGTTTATTTAAGCCGCTTATGAATGAATTCTTAAGCATGATTGCGAAACAATAAATAGATTACTTCTTAACTAACTTCTGATCGGATTCCGTAAAATTCTCCTCAATATTCTCTAATGATTTCTCAAAAATATCGATGAAGTCTTGTCCGTAAATGTTGCGCAAGATAGCGATAAGTTCGATATTTTCTGGGAACTTACCATAGAAATTACGAAGTGCAAGAGCTCCATTAAATACAGAGTTATTTTCAGGATCATACTCCTCCATTAAGCGAAGTAGTAATTCTTCCCCTTTGTCTGTAATCTCAATGTACGTATTTCGTTTATCATCTTCTTTTTTTGAGAATACAAGATAGCCGCGTTCTTCCAGCTTTTTCGAGAAGTTAAACGCCGTTGATACGTGCATAACTCCAAACTTAGCAATCTCAGAAATAGAAGCCCCTTTTAAATGATAAGCGATTGACAAAATATGATGCTCATTAATGTTTAAATCGTAAGGCTTAATCCACTGTTGCCAATCTTTCTCTACACATTTCCATAACGCTTTCGATAATTGAGCAATGCGTTGGCTGAAAATCATCGCTTCTTTTACCGAGTAATCTTTTTCTCCACTTTTCATTTACTCACCCACTTTAACATTCTTTTTCATTACTATCTATTATGCCAGTAAAGTAAAAATTAATAAAGTCTTTTTGTGAGAATTGTGAAAATTTTTCGGAAAAATGACATTCTATACAAATCATGCATAACTATGGAAGCGTTTTATGAGTCGTGAATACATGTGTTGTCCTTACATGTTAAGTGATAACATATATTGTAAATGCATAAAAACACGGCATATCTGTGTGATATGCCGTGTTAAGGTCGATTTATATAAAAAATATTTGTTATATGCAAAAAACTAAGCAGGAATTTGTTTACGCCTTTTCCGGAACAGCTTCTTGTAGTTTCTCAATTGATTTTTGAATGTCCAAAATCTCTTTCTCAATATGGCGTTTGTTTTGAGAAATGTCTTGCTTCCAGTTAGAAATCGTATCGTGCATATCGTCTTTTAATTCTTGAAACACTTCTTTACCTTCTGAAGCAGTTTCAACGATTTGACGTTTTAATAATTTTGTATCAGCTGTAATATCAGCTAAAGTCTTTTTAATATCATTTCCTTTTTCTTTTAACTTACCGCGCATAGCTTTGCCAGAAGAAGGAGTAGAGAAAAGAACGGCTAGTCCAGCAACTGCTCCGCCGCAAATGACACCTGTAATAAAGGATTTAGCTTTTGACATAAAAGGAAACCTCCTTATTTTTTGTTCGTATTCATGATGTGAAAAAATATGCATATCTTTAAGATAAGGGAAAGAAAATTGTGCGGTGCACGTTCCCTGGCATCTTGAGTGAAGAAACAAGCCTTGCAATATTTAATCACGTTAGGAAAGTGGCTTGTTATGTATTACTTCTTATTATAGTGTCACTATTTCACACTATTTGCAATTGTACTTGCGATGTTCTGTAAATTTTCCATTGTGTATTCATTTTGATGTGATTTCCAAACAGCACCGAAACCATCGTTTTCACCGTAGCGTGGAATTAAATGAAGGTGGAAGTGGAACACAGTTTGTCCAGCTTTTTCACCGTTATTGTTAAGTAGGTTAAAGCCAACTGGGTTAAACTCTGCTTTAATCGCATTTGCGATTTTCGGAACGACAGAAAAAATGTGTGATGCGATTTCTGGCGTTAATGCAAAAATGTCTTGTTTGTGAACTTTTGGAATAACAAGAGTATGTCCTTTTGTTACTTGACTAATATCTAAAAATGCAAGCACATGTTCATCTTCGTATACTTTTGAGCAAGGGATTTGCCCGTCAATGATTTTGCAAAAAATACAATTATCTGCTGTATGATTCATCGATCTCATCCTTTCAAATATCCTTAGCCGTATTTTACCATAATTACATAAGAGAACAAACACGAAAAACAGGAAGCTGACTCAGCTTCCTGTTTTCTGAAGAGGGATTGAAAAAGCATTATCGTAATTTACGTTTCGCAGACACCTCATTTATTTAAGAAATGCACGGTAAATCGGCTAAAGTTTCTGCCGCAGACACCCCATTTTCAAGTGAAATGAATTGCAATCTTTATAAAAGGAAATTGTTTATTTTTTAAAACAGTATATGCTCTTTCGGAGACACCCCGTTTCTAAAATGAAACAAATGATCTGGTTATGTGTAAATTTCTTTGTCCAACATGGACACCCCATTTCATGATGACTTAACTATGTTGTTGTACTCATCAATTGGTGGTCGCTTTTTCAATGTGTTCCTTCTTCACTAATTATGATGTCCGCTTTCGTAAAAATATATGCTAACAAATTTAAAATTTTTTTAAGACATCGATACTATGTAGTACAGCGCCATTTTTGGTAAGATGAATATAGAAAATACTAATGAAGAAAGTGGTGTCGTATGAGCGAGTTATTGCGTGTAGAAAATGTTACAGGAGGATATACGAAGCGCCCTGTACTAAAAGATGTTTCGTTCTCTGTTAATAAAGGCGAACTTGTCGGCTTAATTGGTTTAAATGGAGCTGGTAAAAGTACGACGATTAAACATATTATCGGTTTAATGGAACCGAAAAAAGGAACTGTCACAATTAATGGGAAAACAATTCGTGATGATATGACAGCGTACCGTTCTAGCTTTTCGTTCATCCCAGAAACACCAGTATTATATGATGAGCTAACGCTAGAAGAACATTTGAAGCTAACAGCGATGGCGTACGGTGTCGATGAAAAACAATATGAAGAACGTGTAGGACAACTATTACAAGAATTTCGCATGAAAAATCGTTTGAAATGGTTTCCGTCTCATTTCTCAAAAGGGATGAAACAAAAAGTAATGATTATGAGTGCGTTTTTAGTGGAACCATCTCTTTACATTGTGGACGAACCTTTCGTAGGGCTTGATCCGTTAGCGATTCAATCACTTCTTCAAATGATGGATCACATGAAAAAAAGCGGTGCAGGAATCTTAATGAGTACACACATTTTAGCGACAGCAGAGCGTTATTGTGATTCGTTCATTATTCTGCATCAAGGTGAAGTAAGAGCGAAGGGAACATTAGCTGAACTACAATCACAGTTTAATATGCCGGGTGCAACGTTAGATGATATTTATATTGCATTAACGAAGGAAGAAGATTATGAATAGCACAGCATTATGGAAAGAACGATTTCGTCACTTTCTAAAAGAAGTTCGTACATATAGTAAATACGTATTTAATGATCATTTGAAATTTATTTTTGTATTTATCATCGGCGCAGGAGCGTATTATTACCAGCAGTGGTTACAAACGCTAACACCGTCGTTTCCGACAGCACTCGTTATGGCAGTGTTGCTTGGACTTGTATTAACGGCCGGATCGATACAAACGTTATTAAAAGAAGCAGATCTCGTTTACTTACTGCCAGTGGAAGAAAAGTTAAAACCTTATTTCACAAAGGCATTTCTCTTTACGTTTATGATTCAGTTATACATAATCGCCATCGTAGCGGCAGCACTAGCCCCGTTATACTTCCAGCAAATGAAACAAACAGGAGCGGCTTACATATGGATTGTACTCGCGTTTGTTATCGTAAAAGCGTGGAACTTATTCGTAGCATGGGAAAAGTCATTTTTAACAGATCAAAATATACAAAGAGCTGATTGGTTCATTCGTTTTATTTTAAACGGCTTATTTGTTTATTTCCTTGTAGAGCGTACTTCCGTTATGTTTATTGGTGGAATCGTCCTTCTCATGGTGTTATACCTCGTAGTACTGCATCAAATGGTGAAGGGAAAGCCGCTAAACTGGGAGTATTTAATTTCTGAAGAAGGTAAGAAGATGATGCTGCTGTATCGCATAGCGAATATGTTCGTTGATGTACCGGCATTAAAAGAAAGAGTAGCACGGAGAAAATGGCTCGATTTCATTCTTTCGATGATTGGTGAAAAACGTACCTATTTATACTTATATACGAGAACGTTTTTACGATCTGGTAACTATTTCGGCTTGTATGTGCGCCTGCTCGCTCTTGGAGGAGTTATTCTTTACTTCATTCCGTTTTTATATGGACGATTTATCGTAAGCCTTATCTTCCTATACTTAATCGGTTATCAGCTCTTAACTTTATGGAAGCATCACCGCATGAAGATTTGGCTTGATTTGTATCCGGTCGGGGGAGAAGAGAAGAAGAAAGATTTTCTTACTTTATTAAATGCAATCCTTATTATCGGTAGCGTGATATTTACAGTTATATTCGCCCTTGCGACGAAAGATTTCATGATGACGGGCATTTTATTAGTCGTAAGCATAGTATTTAGTATCGGTTTCGTTTATCAATACGGGGCGAAACGTATTGAGCGTTTAAATTGAAGGGAATGAACCTATGATTACATACGAAGAGAAGGTTATAAAAGAATTGGAGCAGTGGAAAGCTACATTCATGAAAGATTCTTCTATGATGACACGGTTCTCTAAGAAAGTGCAGACGAAAGTACAACAGCTTATTCCGGCGAAAGTGCAAAAAGTATTAACAGAAACGATTCGGATGATGGTGCAAACGATTAGTGCCGGATCAAACTTTATAAAGCCGAAATTAAAAGAGACGAACTGGTCATTGCAAAGAAGAGACGACGAAGTACGTAAAAAAATGGATGAGTACAAAAAAATAGCAGCGGCAGAAGGAGCGGGGACGGGAGCAGGCGGTATTCTCCTTGGCCTTGCTGACTTTCCGCTTTTACTCGGCATTAAAATTAAATTTTTATTCGATGCAGCAACATTGTACGGATTTGATACGAGCGACAAAGAAGAGCGCCTTTTTATCCTTCACGTTTTCCAACTTGCCTTTTCAAGTGACGACCACCGAAAAGAAATATGGAAAGCCATCGAAACGTGGGATACAGAAGAAGAAAACCATATGGACTGGGAAAAGTTCCAAACAGAGTACCGAGACTATATCGATTTAGCAAAAATGCTTCAGCTCGTACCAATAATCGGTGCCCCGGTCGGCGCGTATGCGAACTATCAATTACTGCAAAGACTTGGGGAAGTAACGATGAATTGTTATCGTATGCGATTGCTGAATAGGAATTAAAAAGAAAGCATCCTAAATGTGTGATTTAGGATGCTTTTTTGTTTTAATGATTAATGCATCAAAAGAAGAAGGTATAATTCAGATTGTCTTTTCAGTGTTTTAGGCTGAAATTAGTAGTGGAGGTAGTTGACATGTAATAAGGTAATTATGACTCTAGATGATCTAATTCCCATCCAACAACTGAATAATTTTAACGTTTAATAATTGAAACAAAGAAATTTCTGTTTTTCTGGTCTTTTACATGACCAGAAACTCGAATCATACCACCACTAGCGGCAGGTTTAATATCAACTTTAGTCACTATAACATCAATATTTTCTTTTTTCTTCATATGTTCTATGGCAGCTGTAGCAGCTTTTTCTTTTTCTATATTTCTATCATGCATAATTTTTAGTGTACATCCTATAGTTAAAGTTATAATTGTGATCATGATTAAAATTATGATGTTTTTCTTTTTTAATTCCCTCATACAATCCCTCCTGGAATTATCTTGTAATTAATACTATGAATTATTTTTAAGGAGAGGGAAATATAAGTAATACGGTTAGTGGTGAATTTCTTGTTCGTTTATCAAGAATAAGTTTGGAATCATAAAGAAACTTGGGAAGCTATTGAAATACCTAGTTCTGTATCATTACATAATTTTATAAATAGTTGCATCAAAATAAATTGTTATTGCTTTTCGGAGTTTGCTTTATGATGCGGACACATTTGATGTACTAGGTGTCCTTACGTTTTTTAATAGTTTGTATGTTTCTCGACTGTACTTAAGGGATGCAAAAAACACTTATAGATACAATCTATGAGTGTTTTTGGTGGTATGGGTTTATTTAGGCGTTCATTATAATCTTATCTCGCCCCAAATTCGTCTGGAGCACAGAAGTTAGGTGGGGACGAACAAAACCCCCACTGATAAAAATTTTACTTTATTCGTCGCCCCAATATGCAACTTCATAATTTTGGGATTTATTTATTACAACGTAAAGTTTTTTTGTTTATTGTTTTTATCATACCCTCTAACTCTAATAAAGCCCGCAAGTTCTAATTGTTGAATTTTTACATCGGTTACCACAAAATCTATTTTTTTCTTTTTTCATAGTTTCTATTGCAACTTCAGCAGCCTTTTCTTTTGCAGCATTTTGGTCATGAATAAACTTTGCTATATAACCTATGATTAACATCATAATTATTACGGATAATAATATGAAAATATTTTGTTTCTTATTGAGAATCATCTAAATTCCAACCCATGATAGAATAATTTTGTTTTTTGCTTACTGTGACATAAAACTTTCTTTTTTTATCATTTTCCGCATATCCTCTAACCTCAATAAACCCCCCTTGAAAAGCGGATTTAATATCGACTTTAGTTACTATAACATCTATATTTTCTTTTGTTTTTATATGTTGTATAGCAGCTTCAGCAGCTCTTTCTTTTGTTATATTTCTATCGTGAATAAAGGATGCAGTACAGCCTATGGCTAAGATAATAACCGTTATCATTATAAATATTATAATATTCTTTTTTTTTACTTTACCCATTTTTTTCCTCCTAAAATAATTTATAATAACATTATAAATCATTTACAAAGGAGAAGAGTATGGGAAGTTCTATTAGTGATAAAACTTTGGTTGAATTAGCTGGTAAGAGTTATGGAGAAGCGGAAAGAGTAGAAGTAGAAATTGGAAATCACAAGGAGGTTTGGAAACCAGTAGAAATTGATGGAGCAGTTCTTCATAATACAAAAAATAGTTTTGATGCCACCATTTATAAAAATGATGAAACGAAACAAATCGTTATTGCTTATCGTGGTTCTTGGGAGGCACCTGATTTTTATGATGCGGATTTATTTGATGTTATGGGGGGGCGTGTTAGAAAAAATCAAGATAGTTTAGATAATTTAAATAAAATTGATACTTCATCACTGCCTTTAACTGAGCAATTTAATTTTGCCACAGCTAAAGAAAGGGCTAAAAAAGCAGTAGAAGAAAGTCAATTTACGAATGCAGATGACTTAGCAAAAGACGTAAAAAATTATATAGCAGATCCTAAAAATGGTTTAGATGGGTATGATCTTACATTAACTGGTCATTCTTTAGGTGGTGGTTTAGGTGAATATGCAGGGGTTATGAATGATGTACCAGTTGTAAGTTTTGAAGCACCTAATGTAATAGACTTATTACATAAAGATAAAAAAGAGAAGGCTTTAAGAGGAGATTATAAAAATCTAATCACGACTTATGGAAACCCTAATGATACAGTGTTTACAGGTTTTAGAGGGAATGATAATAAAAATAGAGGCCGTATAGGACATTTGTATTATACAGATAAACCAGATGCGAAAAATGATTCTAAGTTGCACGATGTAAGTGGCTTTATTCCATATTCGTCATTTTTGATAAATGGTTATAATGCTGTTCGTTTTTTTATGGGATTTATGGGACCGAAATTTCATTCTATGGATAACTTTAGCCAAGATAAATATGGTTATTTTAATATGCCAAATATGTATGATGCAGAAACTGGTCAAAGGGTTTTATCTTCACCTCGCGCTGGTGAAATAACAATTCGTTTATCAGTGGAAGAGGTAAACCAAATTGCTAAAGATTTAAAAAGAGAAATTGATGACATTAATCAAAAGTTAGTACAAGCGAGTAACAAAATTATTAATATTTTACAGCAATCACCAGCTAGCGTAGAAGGGAATTTAATTAATACAGTTACATATAGCGTATACGGATTCCAAAGGGGATATATGGAGCGTATTCGTTCAGAAGCCGATTTTATTGAACAACGCGCAGATAACTTTAAAAATGTGGACGAACAAAATTAAGCGAGGGATTTTTGTGAAAAATTATGACGTTATTGCACATGCTGTTGATGTGATAGGCGCAAAAAATGATTTAGAATCATGCATTTCAGATTTGGAAAATAATAGAAAAAATGTAAATTCAATTAAAGTATTATTGACACATAGCTGGGAAGGGAATACAGCAAAAGAAATTGAAAGAAGATTAAGTGAAGTGGATAAAGAACTAGTCTATAGAATTGATGAGTTTAGAAAAATACAAGATGATTTAGAGAGATATAGAAAAGCAATGGAAGCTTTCTCAAATCAATTTATGATGATGGGTCCTAAATATTAAATTAAAAGAAGCGCTTATAAAAGTGCTTCTTTTGCTAATAATCAATGTGGACGAACAAACCCCCACTGATTAAAGTTTCACTTTATTCTCCGCCCCAATATGCAACTTTATAATTTGGGGTTTTATTTATTACAACGTAATGTTTTTTTGTTTATTGTTTTTATCATACCCTCTAACTCTAATAAAGCCCGCAAGTTCTAATTGTTGAATTTTTACATTGGTT
Source organism: Bacillus sp. K2I17 (assembly GCF_002209985.1). NCBI lineage: Bacteria > Bacillati > Bacillota > Bacilli > Caryophanales > Bacillaceae > Bacillus > Bacillus sp. K2I17. The sequence continues at coordinate 6,077 of NZ_NJGF01000142.1, read as the reverse complement.
ACCACAAAGTCTATATTTTTTTCTTTCTTCATAGTTTCTATTGCAACTTCAGTAGTTTTTTCTTTAGTTATATTTCTATCGTGAATATAGGATGTAGTACAACCTAAGACTAAAACTATAATTGCTAAAATGATTAAAATTATAATCCTTTTCTTTTTTGAATGATCCATATGCATCTCCTGAAATTGCTTTATATTATTTTTTATCAAGAAATAATATAAAAAGAATCGTTAACTAATCGTGTTTTAGTTCGAAATTTTTGGTGGTTGAAATGGAACCGATGTGATAATCATTAGCGAATTCAACAGTTGCCGAAAATTTTTTATTTTTATCATCTTTCACATGACCTGAAATCCAAACACTTTGAAAGTCCTTCGGAGCAAATTTATGTTTAGTAATCACTGCATTTAGATTTTCTTTTTCTTTAAAATATTGAATTGTATTTTCTGTTGCCTTATTAACTATTTGTTGTTCCTCATTCTTTTGATCTATAGTACATCCTACTAAAAGGATAAATGTAAAAATAAAGAATAATCTTATACCGTATTTTTTCATGAATAATCCCTCCATAAATGTTGCGTTATATTTCTCTTTACTAAATTTTATATTCACAGAACATTGTGTGGTGGGGTATAAAGAAAAGGCTCTTTAAAAGAGTGCCTTTTCTTTATTATTTTAAATGAAAATTTTCACTTGTAGAGATAGAACCTATTGTATATTCATCTCCACCGTATTCTATTGTAATATTAAATGTTTTGCTGTCATCATTTTTTATATAGCCGGAGATAAAGATACCTTGTAAATCACTTGGACCAAATCTATAATCAGTGATTACTACATCTAAGTCTTGTTTTTCTTTGAAGTATTGGATTGTTCTTTCTTGTGCCTTTTCAACTATTTGTTGTTCAGTATTTTTTTGATCTATCGTACATCCTCCTAAAAGGATAAGTGTAAAGATAAAGAATAATCTTATAGCATATTTTTTCACGAATAATCACTCCATGAATGTTGCGTTATATTCCTCTTCAATAAATTTTATATTCACTGAACATTGTGTGGTGAAGTATAAAGAAAAGGCACTCTAAAGTGCCTGGATTATTAGTTTTTAAGCTCTAAATTTTTGGTGGTTGAAATAGTGCCGATATGATAATTATTTGCGTATTCAACTGAAGCAGTAAATTCTTTAGTTTTATCATTAGTCACATAGCCTGATATAGAGATAGTTTGAAAGTCTTTTGGTCCAAATTCATGATCAGTAATTGATACATCTAAGCCCTCTGTTTTTTTGAAATATTGAATGGTTTCTTCTTTGGCCTTTTCAATTATTTGTTGTTCTTCTTGTTCTTGTTTCACAGTACACCCTCCTAATATAGTAAGAATAAGAATTAAAACTAAATAAAAACTAATTTTTTTGTTTTTATTTGCCATAATTACCCTCCAAAAAATGTTATCTTAATTATTATAATACTTTTTTTATAGGAGGAGAAAAGATGACTGGAAATAATCAAGTTTTAGATAGTACATATTATCAATTATCTAATATGGCATATTATAATGATAAGAAACTTAAAGATAGAGTTTATATTAAAGATAGTAGCAATAATGTAATGCAAGAGTGGGGCGTAAATGAAACATTCCACGACAAACAAACCGGAATGGATGCAGTAGTCTTTGAACGAGATGTCGATGGGAAAAAGCAAGTTATGGTATCTTTCCGAGGAACAGAAGGGGATAAAATTATAGAGAAAAACTCTTTAGGCATTCCGATGAAGCCAGGGGAAGGCATGAAGGATTTAAAAACGGATACCAATCATTTTGTATTACGAGAAGGTGTTCATGAACCAGCAGCACCTCCTGTAGCAGGGACTGAGAATGAAGGTTCAAAGAAATATTGGAATGAAGAGAATCAGCGCTGGGAAACACATAATCAATTCGAACAAGCTGAAAGGGTCATGAAACAAGTAACGGATACATACAAGGACAGGGATGATGTGGAGATATATACGACGGGTCATTCGTTAGGGGGAGCTTTAGCGGAATATGCAGCGGCATCTAATGATAATGTAAGATGTATGTCATGGAATGCGCCGAGTGCAAAACATTTGTTACCGCCTGATTTACAAGAAAGAGCAAATAATGGTGAGTTTAATAATAGAATTGTAAGTGTTGTTCACGGAAATGATTCAATTGGCTATGGACCATTTGGTGCATATGAAAGTCATATAGGCTCTACTTATGCGGTAACCCCACCAATTTCGAAAGAAGAAATGTCAAAGCTATCATTACAGCAAAAGCTTGGGATGGATGTTACTCGATTTTTGAATTCGATAAGTGGCCCTGGTTATCATTATCAAACAGATCAGAACTTCCGGTTTGGAGAGAATGGGTCTTTATCCAATAAATACTTGTTAAATGTAGACACGAATGAAAGAGTTTATGATTCACCAGGCGCGTTATTAGGCGGGGGAGAAATTCGTGTAGTGGTAGAGAATTTAGAACAAGCCGTAAGAGATATGAAGCGAAACGCACAAGAATTTCAAGATAGAGTACCGAGGTTAATTTCTAATATGATGACACTATTAGAAACGGCTGAAAGTAGACGAGTAGAAGCTAAAGTAAATAATATACGTGCACATGTAGAGCATTTAAGTTTTTGGTACATACGAACAGCAACGGAAATTTCAGATTTTATTGAGAAGAAAGCCGATGATTATAAGAAGACGGATCAACAATATTAAGGGAGAAGATTAGGATGCCGAGAATTTACTTAAATGAAGAAGCATTGAACCAAGCTTTACAACAATTTGACCATATGATTCAAGACTTAAATCATAATAAAAGAGTTGTAAGTAATGTACATAATTTACTCTTATCAAGCTGGTCGCAACTTGGAGTGGGGAAGAAGGCTATTAGCGATTTAGAATCTTTTAAAAAAGATATCGAAAGAAGGATGGAAGAATTAGAGTCTGATAAAAGAGAGTTAAAGGGTGCGATTGATTTATTAAAAGCGTTAGATCAAAGTTATGATTACATGGGGCCTAAATATTAAATTACAAGAAGCACTCACAAAGGTGCTTTTTGTAGTTTAACTGGATTAAAGGTTATTGTAGTCATTATTAAGGAATATGATCCTAGATCCATAATGTAGATTGAAAAGTAATATACAGTTTTGAATCAAACTTGCAAACGATGATTTTTTATTTTACAATTTATTTACCGACCGGTAAGTAAAAATAAGTGAGGTACAGTATGACAAAGAATTTACAAACATCGCAAAACATTGTAGAGGCATCATTTAAACTCATGGCAGAGCACGGCATTGAGAAGATGAGCCTTTCCATGATTGCGAAAGAGGTAGGTATTTCAAAACCGGCTATTTATTATCATTTTTCTTCTAAAGAAGCGTTAGTCGATTTTTTATTTGAAGAAATTTTCTCTGGGTATCATTTCGTGAGTTATTTCGATAAAGAACAATATAAGAAAGAAAACTTTGCAGAAAAGTTAATTGCTGATGGTTTACATATGCTCTCTGAGTATGAAGGGCAAGAAGGAATATTACGCGTTATAAATGAATTTATCGTAACTGCATCGCGAAATGAAAAGTATCAGAAACGCTTATTTGAAATACAAGAAGATTTCTTAAATGGTTTCCACGATTTATTGAAGAAAGGTGTAGAACTTGACGTTGTGTCACAACAGGCAACGGAAGAAAATGCTCATACGTTAGCGCTCGTAATCGATAATATGAGTAATTACATGTTAATGGGGTTCCAGTTAAAGTATAAAGAAATTTGGATTCGAAATGTGAAAAACGTCTTGAAGGAGGAATAAAAGTGAAAATGCAAAAAAACTGGTGGCTCGGTTTTCTCGGATTTATTGGGATTTATAAAATTCCAGGTATGATTGAAGCTTTTCAAGCAGATGGAAGTTGGATGAAGTTAATTGGCTTCATTTGGCTACTTTGGTTCGGATATTTTATTCCTGAGAAGAAAGAAGATTGAATTTCAATTTTATGTAAAGTTATGTAAAATATAGATTGAGAGTATTCGTATATTAGATTACTAGATTTGGAGTGGTTACATGGATCCATTGAAAAATGAAATTAACCCTGACATGGTCAAGGTGTGGAAAGTTCGTGCTGTAATTGAAGAAGGAATCGGTATTCTCGTCATTTTAGCTTACCTTTTCCTCATGATAAAGTTTGATTGGTGGGCGTGGATTTTGTATGTAATGATTGGGCTAACAGTTGTGTTCGCACCATTTTCGTACTTTTTATTCCCGAAACTACGTCAACGTTATTACAGTTATCAATTAAATGAAGAAGAACTTGAAATTCAGCACGGTCTTTTCGTCGTAAAGCGCGTATTAGTACCGATGATTCGTGTACAGCACGTGACGATTGAACAAGGTCCAATTATGAGAAAATATGGATTAGCAGAATTACACATTTCAACAGCGGCAACTTCTCACAGCATCCCAGGCTTAACGATGTATGAAGCAGAAATGTTGAAAACGAAAATCGCACAATTAGCGAAAGTGAGTGATGAGGATGTATAAGAGGCAGCATCCGATCACGATGTTATTAGAATTAAAAATAACAGATTTTATACCACTCATTATTTTCATGTTTAGTTTAAATGGAAAATTCCCGTTTTGGTATTTAATCCCCGCTGCATTCGGTTTACTCACCGTTTTTTCAGCATTTGAAAAATGGTATTACACAACATATTGGGTCGAAAATAACGTATTACACGTAAAACAAGGGCTCTTTGTGAAGAAGGAGAGCTACTTAAATAAAGAGCGTGTTCAAACGATTAATACAAGTTCTAACGTGCTATATCAAATGCTTGGCTTAAAAAAGATTCAAATCGAAACAGCAGGGGGAGGCGACGATGCAGAAGTAAGCTTAGCTGGTATTACAGTAGAAGAAGCAACAGAGCTTATTGCAATGCTAAATGATCCAACTCCAGAAGTGAAAGCAGAAGAAACATCAGAAGAAGTAGTAGAAAAAGAAATCGTAACAGAAGAAAAACAAGCGACTGAATATAAATTAACTTGGAAAGAAATTTTGCTAGCGTCTGTTACATCTGGTCAGTTTGGACTATTATTCTCATTAATCTTTTTCGTGTATCACCAAGTAGATGAGTACATCCCGAAATGGATAGAGAATGGCGTCAAGTCGTATGTAATGGAACATGATATATATGGCTGGATTTTCATGATAGCTATTTTGATTGTCCTTTCATGGATTATATCGACAATCGGTTATGCGCTAAAACATGGAGATTTCACAGTGAATCGAAGAAATGATGAAGTCCGCATTTCGCAAGGATTACTTGAGAAAAAAGAACTCGTCCTAAAATTGCACCGCATTCAAGGTATTACGATAAAAGAAAGTATTTTACGTCAGCCATTCGGTTATTGTGCTGTACAAGTAGAAGTGATTCAAAGTAAAGGACTGGGTGACGAGAAAGAAAAAGTTACACTGCATCCTATCATTCGAAAAGATCGCGTACAACAGTTACTCGCACATTTACAACTACCATATGAACTGAATACAAACATTATTTCACTACCAAAAGCAGCATTACGCCGCTATCTCATTGATAGTTTCATCTTTTTCGCAATGCTAGCAATCCCGCTTATTGGAATAAGTATATACTTTGAAAAGCACTTCATCATGTGGGCATTAATTCCGCTCGCGATTCTCATCTTTACACTTGGATACGCAACATTTAAAACAAATGGTTACAGTGTAAACGGAGAGCAAATTACGCTTGTATATCGCAGCGTCGGCAAATATACAGGGCTTGTTAGAAGAAGGCACGTCCAATCAATGGAAAAGACACAATCCTATTTCCAGCGCCGTGCAAATCTATGTACGTACAAATTCTCTAACGCATCATCGAATTATAAATTAGAGCATACGAGAGTAGAAGATGCGGAGAGAATGCAGGATTGGTATAAGAAGAGAATGAGTGAGAATTAACTTGAAAAAGCTTGCCTATTATGTGGTCTGCCCCCATTTGGTGAGACAAAGAAAAAACACCTAGATAATATGTTTCCTATAAGCTATA
>NZ_NJGF01000141.1:0-24236 GCF_002209985.1 Bacillus sp. K2I17 | reverse complement strand
CGTATTACAAATGATTTCCCCATCTTTTTCACCTCCGTTCTACAAATTCAGAAATATATGCCAAAATACTATAAAATATACCAACTATGATTATAGCAAAACGAATTTTGTAAAAACGTGCCCTTTAAGAGAGTTTTAAAAAAGAGGAAACACACGCTTACCCCTTGAGCCACAAGGCCTCAAAAAAAAATACAAAAAATTTCATGTGCAACTTTTGTGAAAATATGTTTCCTGTTTCGGTGCTAGAGGAAACATGGAAGCACAATAAACCTTGATTTAATCGCATTTTTTACTAATTACTCTTTAGTTACGCGCACGACTTGGGAAAAATGTTTCCTGTTTCCCGTTTTTTTACGCGCGCGACTTGGGAAAAAAATAGATTTTATTTATGTTTTAAAAAATAAAGATACAATACAATCATTGATATAAAAGAATTTTCGGCATAATTATAAAAAAGTTGCGCGCATGACTTGGGAAAAGTGTTTCCTTTTTTTGTTTTATGAGGAAATACGTATCCTAAAATTAGTGTATTTGGTTGCAGGTGTTTCCTCCTTTTTCGTTATACGCACAACTTGGGAAAGGAGTTTCCTTTCGACAAAAGAAGAAACAATACAAATTGAAACAAAAAAGTCAGCAAGGTATGATTAAATATATTGGTAAAGACGTTAAAAGATAATTTCTTAATATCATTTATATGGTGTACATGTTTTGGGGGATTGATCATGGAACAAAAAATAGAGAGAGCTATACATAAATTAATAGATAACGACTTATTCTTTCGCGTTAATAAAAGTGTACTTGCACGTCACTTTTTAAACGATGTTCTTGAAATCGATGTATTTCAATTAAGCAAAGAAGAAGTTTCTAAAAGGATCTGTGAAAAATTCAGTTATAAGTTAGAGAGTCTACCCTATGAGGAAGAAGAACTCTATCAATTTGTAGCCTATAGAATAATGAAAATTAAAGAGGATAAAGAACCTTATGAACAATTTAATCATGAAGTCTTTCTTGTTATGGAGGATTTAAGAAAAATAAATTCTATGATACAAGAATATCAGTCAAAGCAGGAAGATAAAGATATTGATAGATATGTAAAGAAAAAATATGAATACTTAGTTGTAAAGCTATCTAAAGCAAAAGACGAAATATGTGAATATATGACAGGGAAAATAAAATTATGTGTATATAAAGAAGTAAAAGATTGGGATCAAATATTCGATCTTTCGCGTTCTGGAAGTTTCAATGAAATGTTACCAGTTCGATATTCTTTTAGATATAGGGAAGAAGAATACGAAATTTCAGTGTTTGCCGGCTTGAATTATAAATTTAATTTCCTTGGAACAATGGAACGAAGTGAATTGAAATGTCTATATAATAGTAATAAAATTGAAGAATTTAATGCACTGGTAGATAGACATATAATTACACATGAAATCGACAATAAAATACTATCTCTTATTGAAGAAAATCATGTTCTAAATAAGAGAAGCATGCTTAAACAAGCAATAGGAATTTATAAAGAAGGAAGAATGGAATTATTCTGCCAGATTATACCTCTTCAAATTGAAGGGATTATATATGATTATTGTATTGAGTTAGGAGTTTCTTCGGCCAGTATAGAACGTACCTCTTTGGATAAAAAAATAGAAGAGATAGTTAAAAAAGATAGATGGTTCCAATGTCATGAATACTTTAAGTACGATTTTATTGAATTGAGAAATACTGCTGCGCATGGAAGGCTACACGAAAACATTAATTTTAAAGACACTGCTAATATGTTAATTTTAGATTTAATGTATTTATGCGGAATTTTAAATAATTCCAATGCACTAGTGGTAAACAGGATGAGAAAGCTTATAAAGAGATTTGAAGAAAATATTAATAATGAGAACGCACCTGTAGGTAGTATAGTATACCAATTTATAGAAAAATACAGAGATAAGTCTCTTCCGCTTTTTTACGGTAAAGAACATGTATTAGAAGAAATCAAGAAGTATGCCAAGAGTAATAAAATTATTGAATATATTTGGGTTTATAAGATGCATCCTTTTGTTTTATCAGCACTATCATCCGAACAGAAGCGAGAATTTGAAAAAGTTATAGTATATTTAATGCGTTCAAAAGAAATTAAAGAGCATAGTGTGAAATTATTACAGAAGTTAGCGGCAAACTCAAAAGAAGAGTTAGTACATGAATAAATATGTTTGTGCACCATATCAGGTGTATTGGAGGGAAATATGGATCAGTTAAAACAATTGTTTCAAAACACATTATTAGTGGCATACCCACTATTTCAAAATGTTAAAAATAACGAACGCATCTTCCACAAATGGAAAGGGCTTTGTACATTAATAGTGATATAGCTTATATAGATGATCCTGTGTATACATCTGCCTCCTTTAAAAAATTTGCAAAATGGATATCGTATAAGGAGTCGCAAGGTGTTGGAATTATGGAAGTTGTTGCTCAGATAGAAGAGTACCGACCTGAAGTATTTGAAGTACTTGCTAATGATATTGAAAAGGAGTTTGAAATTCCTTTAGTAAAGCAAAAGCGAGAAAAAAATATACGGAAGAGCAGCAGAACTTTATCGAACATAGTAGTGCTGGGTTCATGTACCATTTGACGGATACAATTGCAAAAAATAATTTTACTGAAGATAAGGAATTAAATGCACATATCGCTGAACTACCAGATAAGAGTAATAGTCTTGTAGTGGTATCGTCACGTTTTAATGATGGAGACCTGAAATTAAGAGGTGCAGGGGAGTTAAATAGGTGGAATACATTGGTTGATTCTACTTTTGTTGATCGAGTAATGGATGATTTAACTGCAGATTGTTTAGATATTGTAACCGAGATATGGGTAAAGTCTGCAAGTACAGAAAATAGCCCAGTGCATATAGGTTACGAAGAAATATTAGAAATGTGTAGCATGAAGCAGGTGAGAAATGGTAAGTCCTACTATCGTAAAGAGGACCGTTTAAAGATTATGGAGCGTTTAGCTGCACTGGCAAGTATTTTTATATATGTAAACGAAGACAATGAAATAGTTATATTAAATGATGATGAGAATCCAAATGAGTCACTTGCTTATAAAAAGCAACGAGTACGAAGACTATTTGTAATGGATGAAATAGTATTTGCTAAAGATATTGATACCGATGAAATGCTAGGTATTGAAAGTATGAATGTTGCACCTGGAACATTTTTATCTAAGTATTTATATGGATCAGAAAAATTGACTGGTTTGTTGTCTAAAAAGGCTCTTGAATACAACAGTAAACAACAGAGGTATCACAAGAGGTTGACTAGGTATTTAAGTTGGAGATGGCGAATTCAGCAAGCTTATCAGCATTTAGTACACCCTTATTCAATTGGGGGTCCTAAAGGTCTTCTAAGTGTTATGGGTGTAAGCATGGGGCAAAATCCTGCTAGAATAAGAAACGTATTCGAGAAGACGCTTGATGACTTAATGCGTGATGAAGTAATAAAGGAATGGCAATACCAAACACCGATTGATGAGGGGAAATGTTCTGGGCGTAACTGGCTTGAAAATTATTGGTTAAATCTTAAAGTAACGGTTACACCTACCGATGAGTTGGTATCGCTACAGCAAGAGCTTCTACAAAAGAAAAAAATAGCACCTAAAAATAAATTGATGGAAACCTTGGTAAAAGAACCAGTAATAGAAGTACTGGGTGTGGAGACAAAAGAAATTCAGCCACCTCAATTGAATCAGCAACAGGTAAATAAGGATATTAATTGGTACAAGCAGAAGATCCTTTACTATAAAGATGAAAAGTGTAGTTTAAGAGATTTGGCAAAGGAAATAGAGATATCACCTTCTAATCTTTCAAAATTGTTAGCTGGTAAGAGAAAACGATTAAGTGAGGAAACACGTAGTAAATTAGATAAGTGGATAGAGAGACAAGAGGTAGTTAATCTGTTGTAACAGCGAGTGTATAAGTAAGCACATTAATATAAAGAGGCTTAGTCGTGTTCGTGTCTAAGCCCCTTTTAATTTTACTAAATACTTCACGTACCTGTTTAACAAATGTTTTCTAGGACTTGAAACATTTAAATATTATTCATTATCTAATTAATAGAAAAGAGGTTTTATATGGATACAAAAACAGTAGTAACTAATTTACAAATAACAAAATATAATTCTAAATTTTCTTTTTTTTCAAAAAGTATTTATCTTTCAGGAGAATTGATATATATATATATAATTCAAACGTGGTTGTTATTATTTACCTTAAAAGTATTTTTTTTCAAAACTGTGAATGTTTATTTATCGAAAGCTATATCATATAACTTTCGAATAGTATATAAGAAAAATATAACAGAAAAAGGCCACGAATGATGTACTAACAAACTGTAGAAAAAGAAAAATATCGATACAAAGAGAGCAATTACATCAAGAACAAAAAAGATTTTTTTCTTATCCATAATAATTCACCTCGTTTAGTATATGATGCTTCATATGAAGATTCATATAAACATTAATTAAGGGGGAGAAACAATGTTTCTGGGGAAAAAAATAAAAAAAGTCAGTATTTTCGCAATGATTTTCACTTTTACTTCACTAGATGTATTTACAAACAAGGCATATGCAATGCAAAAGCCAGGTCATACTTTTTATAAAGAAGAAGTGAAAATGGTAGGAACCGATCCAACTAATATGGACAATGAGGCTGCTTTTGCTCTTGGGTTGATGTTTTTAGTTCCAGAATTAACTGCCATAAAAAAACTTAATAATATGCTAACATATTTAGGGATATATTTAAGTGCAAAAGCAATAATAGGGGAAGATGATGCACCACAAACATTTGAAATTAAAAAAACAATTTATAAAGCAGATGAAGTGAAAAACAATAACTATTGGGGATATTACTATATTACGATTACAAACCGTAATACTGGAAAAACGGTATCATCTAAAATGTTTGTAATTGGAAAAGTTGCATTTTATTAATATTTAATTCACTTACTTAAGTAGTTTTTAGAAATTACTAATAGAAATGGCTAATATAATTCATAACTATAAGTTCAGTATTTTATATTAGTCATTTACTATATATCAAATTAAATACTTTTATAGTGGAATAGAACATTTAATAACTACTAAGCGTATTTTAAAAGATAAGTACAAGGGATTTTACAATTATTAAAATTAAATGGAATCTAGTAAATGTTCAAAACCTTAAACGGAGGAGTTTCTTTTGAATAAACTTGTAAAGTTTTCATTCATATTATGTCTATTAATTGGATTATTATTTAGTAATTTACAAACTTCTTTCGCTTCAGAAAAAAACGATCAAATTATAACTAAAGAAGAGGCCCAACAGAAAGCTGAAGTTTATGTAAAAAGTATAGGTAAACTATCATATTCTCCATGGATAAATGCTAATTTAAGTGAAAGTAAGGCTCTAAATGATTTAGACGGAAAAGTACGGGGCTACTTGTTTCAAGTTCAAAAAGATAAAGAAGACTATGGTTACGTTATAGTGAATAGTAAAGTTCATGGTTCGTCGATTATAGAATCTACAAGAAAAGGTAGTAACCCTTACAAAGATATATCAGAAGGACAAGCTATTTATACAGGACCAATACAACATTTTAAAAAAGTGGGAAATAAAGTTACTCACCTTTCAAGTGGTAATACTCAAAGTATCGATAACATTAAAGTAAAAGGAAACAATGATGTTAAAACAGAAATAAACAAATTAAATAAAAATACTTTTTCAGCTAAGAGTTTTAGTGAGAAAATAATATTAGAAGATGTTTATAATGATAAGGAGATAAAAAACGTTCCTGATTATATGTGGTATAAAGGATGTACTCCAACTGCATTCGCTAATGTAGTAGTATATTGGTCGAACCAAGGTTTCCCAAATTTGTTTAATATCAGATTGGAATATGTAAACTCACTAATTGAGCGATTAGCAGAAAGTATGCATACAACTGAAGTTGTATATGAGCCAGATGGACGCATTACCGGGGGATTTACATATCATAAGGATATGGTACCAGGAATTGAGAAATTTTGGAATTCTCATGGGTATCCTGTTATAATGGATTTTGTAATGTCTCCAACTTTTGAACAGTATAAAAATGAAATAAATGGAGGACGTCCGCTAGTTATAAACACTAGTGAGCATCCGACATATATAAATCATAATTTGACTGGAATAGCTTATGAAGAAATATATATTGCTGATTTAAATGAAAAATTCCAAAATATTGTAGTTCGTGACACGTGGTCACCTGAGACCCCAGCAGATGTAAGGCTAGATTACAATGAAAGTGCCCAATATCTTCATTCAGCCGTAACTATAAACCCATTTGTATTTTCAGATGTTCCAAGGGGACATTGGGCATACCAACAAATATCAGCTATGGCAGGAAATACAATTATGACTGGATATGGAAATGGATATTTCGGTGCGGCAGACAATGTAACACGTGAACAACTGGCAGCATTTTTATATAGATATCTAAAACCAGTAGATACGAATGATAATCCATATATTGATATTAAAGATAGTCCGTTTAAGAAAGAAATATTAGCATTAACAAAGAAAGGGATTTTTTCTGTAAACTCAGAGAAGAAATTTAATCCCAAAAATACAGCAACTAGGGCAGAGGTTGCATCTGTACTAACAAAAGTATTTAACTTAAAAGTAAAAGCTGACTACGAGTTTAATGATATGAAAAATCATTGGGCAAATGAATATGTAAAAGCGATATATAGCAATGGAATCGCGAATGGAACAGGGAATAAAAATTTTAGTCCAGATGCGAATGTAACACGTGAACAAATGGCTGTATTCTTATATAAAGCTATGTATCTGGATCCAAATTATATTCCAACCCCGATTTAAATATTTTTTATAAAAAGGGCTGTATTCGGAATTATGGAAATCACCTTAAGAAAATGTATAAAATAATGAAATTAGGGCGCTCGTTCATGCAGTACTGCATGAACGAGCGCCCTAATTTATATTTACAAATAACAACACATTATTTAAGAAGTTACGTGTACTATGTGAAAAATTTCTCGAAAAACTTCTATCCATTAGCTACAAGAACTTGCGTAACAAGTAGGTATGGGCCAACGGGAATTTCAGATGCAAAACCTTGTATCACCCTGATTGTTTGGCCCAAACAATCAGGTATGGGTCTTTAGTTAATCTCTCGGAAAAATTAAATGAAGTGACAGGAACTTGTATTTTAGACGAGGTGATTAATAAATGTAGGAATGCACGCACTGTAAGCTTTCTCAAAGAGTTATTTCCATAAACCTTTCACTGCATCAGTAAGTAAGTCCTTGTATTAAAAAAATCTTGATATTTCAATCTTGAATGTATAATATATAGGTATATTGTTAGTTTATTTGATTCCGTTTATTCCCACACCTTTTTTTGTGTTGTGGTTGAGTTGTAGAAGCAAGTTGCGTCTTGTTTCAATTGTGAAAGGGCTTCTTTGAGCCGATTAGTGTATATATAGCTTATTTTGCTATGCACATTTTTAATCGACTTGAAGAAGCCCTTTTTGTGTTGTTTTCAAGTTTGCAGGCGGGGTTATTTATGATTCATAACATAACAAATTAAACAGTAGAGGAGATTTAAAAATGAAAAAAGATTGTAGACACTTAAAACTAGTACCAACAGTAGAGGAGCATAAAACACGAATGGAAAATAATCAGAAGTCATATGCTGCACCAGCAATGTCATCTGAATCCAGAGCAAGAGTAAATCAAATGAGAGGGTGTTTTGAAGCAGAAATTATATTACCAGATGGTAAATTTCAATATTTCAAGCCACATGCTCTAAATGAAAAAGAAGCCACTCATGAAATCGCGTTATATATTGAAGGGATTCAGGAAATGAAGGTAGGCTATGTCATCTTATGGCGCTTTGTTGGGCAACAAAGTTTTTATAGTGGTACTAAGATCGTAGCCGAACCAAAGTTACGTAAATTTATTCGTAAGCTAAAAGATTACTTTTTTGATTATGAAGAAGTGGTTTATGAAACTGAAAAATAAGTAGGATAGGGGGATATAAGTGTGAAAAAGGATACCATTTGGACAGCATTAGGTGATCCAAAAGAGCAGGAAACAAACGAGCAATCCAAAGAGTCGGATGATATATTCGCTGGTTTGGATGAGCTATCGGAGATTGCAGATGATTTACTACCGTTTTAATAAAGTCGAGGTAGTATATAGAGGGTAAAAGGAGGAACTAAGTGATGTATTTACTTGGATCTTCCTTTTTTTATTGTAAAAAAGAACTTGGAGGGAACGATTATGCATTTAGGGAATGATTTAGCGGCGGGATTTTATCCAACACCACTAACAGAAGGGAAACACTTAGTACAATTATTACAAATGGAATCAGAGCGAGCTTATGCTTGCTTTGATCCATGCTGTGGAGAAGGGACAATTTTACGAAGTTTTGCAGATGAAACGAAGCAGGCGGGAGTCCAGTTTCATACGTATGGCGTAGAGCTGGATGCAAATCGATATGGCCAAGCAAAAGAGCAATTAGATGTAGTAGTACGCTCAAGCTTTGAAAGCATGATGATTAGTCATAACTATTTTCCGCTTATTTTTTTAAATCCTCCTTATAATACGGAGCTTCGTACAGAAAATACAAAATCAGAGAAAATGGAGTTCAACTTCTTAAAGCGTGCTCACCTTTATTTACAAGAAGGTGGGATCATGGTGTATGTCATTCCATACGACAGATTCGCTAGAGACGATATCAGTTATTACTTAGCAAAGAATTATGAGGAAATAGGCTTGATGCGTTTTGGTGATGAAAATGAAGAATTTGAGCAATTTAAGCAATGTGTTTTTATTGGCCGTAAGCGTGCAGCTACGAAAAATGATACATATTTCAATGATAGATTTGCTAATTTTTGTGAAAATATGTCTGATCTTGCTTTCGTAAGAAAACATGTGAATACATTAGCAGAAATGGTGACTCATAAAAGTTGGGTTATACCTGAATTGCAACATCAAAATAAATTAATTTTCACATCTCGCGTGGATTATAAAGATGCTTATAAAGGTATAGGCAAATCAGAGGGAATCGCATCATTAAAGAAGCGTTTAAATAGAGGGAATGGCTACTCACTTCAAGGTGAGAAAACAGCTGCTGAAAGAGCAAAGATGCCGATTGCTTCCGGACAATTAGGACTATTGCTGATAACAGGTGTGGCAGATGGTTTGCTTGGTGAAGGTGATACACTCCATGCAGTTCGTGGATCTGAAAATGTGTATTATGAACATTCATTTGAGCAATTGGAAAAAACAACGAAAGAAGTTGTTTTACAAAAACGTCGCGCTAAATTTATCACCGCAACACCAACTGGTGTAGTCAAAGAACTTGTCTAGGAAAGGAAGAAGGCTATGTCTGTACTATTAGGAATAGGAGCATTATTTATCGTATGGGAATTTAGTAATCGTATGTTTCGTATTGCTATTGTACTTACAGTCATTTGTTTATGTGCTTCTCAATTAGGTGCAGGTATACATTTGGAAGTATTAGAGCAATTCTCAGTATTCCATGGTGTAGGCGATATGTTATCTGCAGATGAACAATCATTACCAGAGTGGAAACAGTTTATAGATTTTTAAAACATAAATTAAATGAGTAGGACATGAAACGTATCGATTATGATGCGTTTTTTATTTTAGGAGGGAAACTTATGCTACAAGAAATAATTAAACAAGATACATTTGATCAGGAACAAACACCAGCGATGCTGCAATTGGAGACAGGAACTGCTTCACATTCAGCTTTTTGCTTTGCTATGGCAGTTAATCATAACAACCATATGCAATTTGCAGTATTGGGTGCGAATGACAGTACATTAAAGTCATTCAGAGCAGCCATATCAATGGGTACTCAACGTTTGTATTTTGGAGAGGGACAAAAAGAAGAATTACATTATGTACTAGGCAAAAAAATGAATGTAATCTCGAAAGGACAATTTGAGTTTATAAATACACAAACAGTAAATAGAAAAAAGGCAATTATTGCGTTTTCTAAAGAAGTAGAAGAAAAGTATATTGTTGCAATTGATGAAGCACCAGAAATGCAAGTAAGAGATTTCTTAATGGCTCCTCCGTATGGTCTCCCAATCTTAGAAGAATGGGCAAAGCCAATTTATGAAGAGATGTTAACAAGAAATTTGTTACAACCATTAAAGGTTTATTTTGATAGGAATGAATTTACTTCTCTATCTATTGCGCAGGTAGTGCTAAAAGAAGAGGATTGTAAAGAGTTTTTATCAGAAATGATACGCACTGGAAAATGTCAATTTCCGCAAGAGGGTACAGGTGAAAAAATCAACGAAATTAATGATTTAAATGAATATCTACTGGAATATTCGCCTGTCATGCTTGATAAGGTAACAAAATTAGATGAGCCTTTACATCAACCGATGAAAGAACAGGCATTATCTCATTTTGATACATATCAAAGACCTTTATTCCCTGTACAGGCACATGTAGCAACAGGTGCAGCAAAAGCATTACAAGTACAAAAAGGAATCATTATACAGGGGGAAATGTCGTCCGGAAGTGCGGCACGTTCCGCTATAAGTGTAGCTTAAACACGAAAAGTGGGGGCCGAATCTTATTAAGATTGGTTACAACTCTTTAAACGATTTACAGGGTGGAATTTCCCTGTCATGACTAATATTCCAATTCAAGTCATGTCTATGAGACTCCTACATGCGTCTATCATTTCAATATGATAGGGGTCTGAAGCTAGGTGAAGTCGTCCTTGAAGCGAACTCGTTGAACGTGGATTTAGGGCGGTAGGCTTTAAAAACATTCTATGATGAGCGAAATCGAATCCTCGTATGTACGCTCCGTTACTCATTCCCCAATCTAATAACGAGATATATGATTGGGTCTTGCGTGAAGATATTTCTCTCTTGCCTGAGGAGAAATTGCTTATATAGGTCTTTCCAGAGCTTATATAAGATTCATGAGAGTTAGGAATAGTCTACTCATGAACAAGTAGCGTCGGAGTATAGAGGGCATCTAAGGAATGTAAAAGAAGGGCTGGTTTAAAGGGAACGTGCGAGAGCCAATAAGCGGAGGTATTGGAGCCTATGAAACTTATTGGAAGTCAGCGACACCATAGTACCTATGATGAATAGCCGTTTGTATCTTGCTATAAGTTGCTTCCGCAACGAAGTGTAGGAGAGGAGAGAAACTATTCTAGGGAAGGGTGTTAGTCGAGAAGTATTGCACTAATCGAGGAAATGTTCAAACGAACCATGTGAGAGTAAAAGAGTTAATTCATTTCGGATAGTCCATTTCTCTAATCAAGGGGGCGATCCATATAGAAATGAAGGATAATAAACAATTTCCACAAAACGAAAAAGAGCTAAAACTAGCACTTGATAGCATGTACCGAATAGCCAAAGAAAGTAGTAAACCTTTCTACAACCTAATTGAACTTATGAAGAACGAGCAGACTATATTGACCGCCATTCATAATATCAAGGGTAATAAGGGAAGCAAAACTGCTGGCATTGATGGTAAAACTATTGACTACTATCTTCAAATGGGTAGAGATAAGTTAATCTCCCTAATTCGTAGGAACATTAATAACTATCAACCTAGTCCAGTAAGAAGAAAGTACATTCCAAAATCAGACGGTAAGCAACGTCCTTTGGGTATTCCTAACATGATAGACCGCATCATACAAGAAATAGCCAAAATTGTCATTGAACCCATAGCAGAAGCTAAGTTTTATCATTATAGCTTTGGTTTCAGACCAATGCGTTCAGCTGAACAAGCCATTGCTGAAACACTTGAACGTATCAGGAGAAGCAAAACCTATTGGGTAATTGAAGGCGATATTAAAGGGTATTTCGATAACATCAATCACAATAAGTTGATTGAAATAATGTGGAAAATAGGAATCCGAGACAAAAGAGTGCTTATGATGATTAAGAAAATGTTAAAAGCAGGAATTATGGAAGGAGGGGAGGTCAGAGATAGCGTTAGTGGTTCACCACAAGGCGGTATCATCTCACCTCTTCTGGCTAATATTTATCTTAATTATTTTGATTGGGAGATTGCTAGAATGTTCCAAGAGCATCCAGCTAGATACAAGGTCAAAGACGTTTCAAGAAATGGACTACAACGTGTCCGACAAAGACATGAGGATACATTTCTAATTCGATACGCAGATGACTGGGTTATCCTTTGCAAAAGCGAGGAAAATGCCAAGAGGATTCTCAAAAAAGTGGAGAAATATTTTAACCATCAATTGAAACTGGAGCTGTCCAAAGAGAAGACCTTAATCACTGATGTGAGAACAAATAGAGTCAATTTCTTAGGATTTTGGATTTTTGCAGAAGAACATCGGCTTAGAAAAGGCAACATACAAGGAAAAGCTATCCCTAACATGGATAAAGCCAAGTCAAAAATAAAGGAGATTAATAAAAATGTTAAAACCCTTTATGACCATCGTGGTAATAAATCCAAACAGGTTGCCATAATCGAGAGTATCAACTCAAAGATTGTTGGCATAGCAAACTATTATAAAATCGCCAATGTATCTACTATATTTCAAGGGTTTGACAAACGTATTCATTACGCCCAATGGAGAACATGGTTGTTTATGAATAATCGTCGTGGACGATATTATCAACTAACCACTCCAGCGGATACCCTCTTAAATAGAAGAGATAGACACAAAGAGCAAAAAAGCAAAGTATTCTTTATTGAAGAACATGGAGCTAAAGTAGGAATTACCAAAGTTGCATTTACACCAAAACGTAATGCGATGAAAGTGAATCTCTTAATGTCGCCCTACACAGAAAATGGCCGGAGTATTTATAAACGGACAACCGGCAAACGTGAGGCACTAGAAAGACCGAATTTCTTCCAAGAAGAGATTCCTTTCTACCAACTCAACAACCGTTATCCGATATATAACTTTGAATACTATCTGAATAGAGAATACGCATTTAACAGAGATAGGGGAAAATGTAACTGTTGTAAGGTTCAGCTAAATGAATGGAATCTTAACACACATCATAAAAACCCTAAACTACCACTCAATAAAGTCAATAAGGTGATAAATCTGGTTTCCTTGTGCAAAACATGCCACAAGCTGGTTCACAACGAAAATCCCGTTACCAATACAAAAGGTGGAAAGAAAATAGAGCAACTAAGAAAGTTGCTTAAAGAGGTTAAGTAAGTACGGCTTTCGAGGATAAATTAACTCTTATTCGTATTTGAACAAATTAGTGTAATGGCGGTTATAGTCGCAATGCTATAACAGTCTTTATAGAGAACTGAGACAACAGTTTGAAATATGGCTTCCCGATAGAACGCCGTATGCGGTGAAAATCGCACGTACGGTGTGGGGCGGGGGAAAAGATGGAGATTATTTCAAAGTCTTACCTATCGCACCCGAAATGGGTAGTGGCTACCTCAATCCTTACGGATTGAGATGCCACACATAAAGTGCAATTATGACAGCGACAGTAGATGGATATTTCCATTTGACAGGACAAAAGGGATATCGTACCTGCGTATTTGTTCCACCGACTTTAACTGAGAAGTGGGCAAAAGAAGAAATACGACACTTAATACCAGACGCAGAAGTACATCTGATTAAACGTACAGAGGATTTAATTCGCATTCACCAATCTTGGATCCAGGATGGAAGACCAAAACCAGAAAAACCAACCTTCTTTGTCATTAGTTTTACTACAATGCGAGGGGACTCTATTAAACAGATGCCATTACCTTATAAGCAAATTGCACTTTCAAAGAAGTCAGAGGAAGAAGTGCAAAGATATTATAAGAATGGATATTACTGTCCAGATTGTGGTGCTAAGTTACGTAAAAAAACATCTTCTATTATGGTTCACCAAGCTAATGGTGAACAGAAAGAAGTCTGTCAGTATAAAGATTTTACAGGAAGTGACTTAGATTCGAAAACAAATAAAAACAGTGTATGTGCTGATTGTAATTCAAATATTTGGAGCCCAAAAGTAAAAACGAAATATGCAAGTTTTAAAGATTGGACCAAATATGAAAATAAATTAGTGCAAGCAATAAAAGAGGGAAATAAACCGCTGCAAAAACAACTAGAGTTAGAGAATCGTGTGAAGCCATATGATGCGAAGCAATCAGGACGAGCATATCGAAAGGTAGCTACGGTTGAGTATATTCGTAGAAAAATGAAACACTTTTTTGATGCTCTTATCGTTGATGAAGTCCACGAATGTGTGACACGTTACCTTATAAGTGTCGCTTAATTGATACGAAATAGGTGGCCTAAAAGTATTTTAGGTACAACTGATATACCGATGTCAGGAATGAAAGCCGTCATGTTGAGCTGAAACTGACAGTCTAATACTCCTAC
This sequence comes from Bacillus sp. K2I17, assembly GCF_002209985.1. Taxonomy (NCBI): domain Bacteria; kingdom Bacillati; phylum Bacillota; class Bacilli; order Caryophanales; family Bacillaceae; genus Bacillus; species Bacillus sp. K2I17. Next base: position 9,820 of record NZ_NJGF01000141.1, on the reverse strand, counting down.
ATGCATTTATCTTGATAGAGATACATTGCGTTATGTATGAAACTAGGCGAAGTCGGCTGAATCTAATTCTAAAGCCACTCTTACAGAGAGGGTATGGTTAGAGATAGGCCGGGACGCTATAAAATACCTATGATGAGAATGTTCCATGGGGAACTGACGAAGACTGCGAATGTACGCGCCTATAGGACTAAAGAATGGGAAACCTTTCTTGCTACTTATGTAGTGTGAGATACCGATGAGTAAGATTATTCGTTATGAAAATCGGCATAGTCAACAAAGAGACTATAAGGCTCACAGGTGTAAAGCAGCCATCTAAGGGTATATGTAAAGCTAGGTATATTGGAACGTGGTAAGCAGCCAACTTCTATACCAAACACCTATCAGTGGGAAGTTCACTATAAGATTCAATAACGAATCGAAATGTGTTTATGGTTGTGAAAGTAGGGTCACAGTACCGTTGAAGCTATGGAAACATAGTGGAGGGATAGGCCCAAGTCTAGTTTTACTAATAGAAATTCGAGTTAGAGTTGTAGCTCATATTTCGGGTAAGAAGGTGAGTTGGAAATCACTTAGAGGAGCTGATTTCTACACCAATGAGCGCGATAGCAAATCGACATAAACAATACTACGATTTCACAGGAATACAGAATGATTTATTCCAAAGAAGTCGTGAGGGTACTAAGAATTTCAAGAACCTACTAGAGATTGTCATTTCGGATGAAAATATCTTATTAGCATATCGGCAAGTTAAATCAAACACCGGTTCAAAAACCCCGGGTACTGATGACCAAACAATTTTGGATCTTGCTAATACTAATCAAGATGAGTTCATTCATTATATGAGAGAACTAGTGTTAAATTACAAACCAAAATCGGTTAGACGTGTATGGATAGATAAAAATTACTCAAAAGGGAAAAGACCTTTAGGTATTCCTTGCATACAAGACAGAATCGTCCAACAAATGTTCCTGAACGTTCTCGAACCAATATGCGAAGGGAAATTCTACAATCATTCTTATGGTTTTAGGCCAACACGTACTACACGACATGCGGTTGCAAGAGTTCAAACATTAGTAAATATCAATAAATATCACTACACGGTTGATATTGATATAAAAGGTTTCTTTGATAATGTAAATCACTCCATTCTTCTTAAACAAGTCTGGAATATTGGCATAAGGGACAAACGAGTAATCGCTGTAATTAGCAAAATGCTTAAAGCACCGATTAAAGGAGAAGGTACACCAACAAAAGGCGTACCCCAAGGTGGAATTCTTTCACCGCTGCTATCTAACATTGTTCTCAATGACTTAGACCAATGGGTAGCCGATCAATGGGAATGCTTTGAAACAAGGTACCAATACTCCGTCAACTATTCCAAATACGTTAACCTTAGAAGAAATTCTAAACTTAAAGAAGGATTCTTAGTGAGGTACGCAGATGATTTTAGAATTATGACTAACACTCACGATTCAGCGGTTAAATGGTTTCATGCAGTAGTTGATTTTTTAAATAAAAGATTAAAGCTTGAAATCTCACCATATAAATCAAAAATTATTAATCTTCGAAAGAAGTCGTCTTCCTTCTTAGGTTATAAATTTAAAACTGCTATCAAGGAAAACAAAAGGGTATTCTTCTCGCATATAGATGATGACAAACAAAAACAAATCATCACGAAATTAAAAGAAAGAATCTATGAGATACAAAAGCATCCTACGGCCGGCAATGCAAATCTTTACAATTCAGTAGTATTAGGAGTCCAAAATAATTTCCAATATGCTACTCACATTGTTAAGGATATGAGCGACATTGAATATAGGGTTTTACGAACTCTTAACAACCGACTGAAAAAGATTGCATGGTATGGCAAGCCTAATGAACTTCCAGAGAAAGGGGCATACCTAAAGTTTTACAAAAATACACGTAAAACATACAGGGTAGCAGGTGTATATCTTTTTCCTATAGGGCAGGTTACAACAAAGAATAATCTAAATTATTCACAGTCCATTAACCCCTATACAGATGAAAAAGTATTCGATTGGGACAAAGAACTTACCGAGCTGATGAAATCCAGACTTCCTAATAGGAGCATCGAATATATGGACAATAGACTATCCAAATATTCCGCACAAAAAGGGAAATGTTTTATTACTGGATTACCGCTTAAAGCTAGGGATGTTCACTGTCATCATAAGAAACCCACTTTCCTTGGTGGAACAGATGAGTTTCAGAATCTTATCATCGTTCATAAAGATATCCATACACTAATCCATGCATCACTAGAAGGCACTATACTAAGGTATGTTAATAGATTCCGATTGCACACAAAACAAATTGAGAAAATCAACCAACTCAGGAAGCTATGTAAACTCGAAAGAATTACTATTAGATAAAACTAGAGGGAACGCCGTATGAGCTGAAAGGTTCACGTACGGTGTGGAGCGGGGGAAAAGGTGGAGATTATTTCAAAACCTTACCTATCGCTATTAAAAAGTGAGACAGCACAAGGAACGGCTTTAGGAAGTTTAGCGAAGGTTTGTAAGAAATTTGTAGCGGGTACAGGTACATTATTTGGTGGCCGAGCGAGCGATGTATTCTATACATTATGGCGCTTATTCCCTCAAAAAATGGTGAAAAGTGGTTTTGAATATAGTTCTTTAATGGAATGGAATGAAACCTACGGAAACATCGAGAGAACATATTACCATGATGGTGAGGTCACATCTAATATCGCTTCACGAGGAGCACAAGGTACATTAGATAAAACCAAGGTCGTACCTGGTATTTCACCTTATGTGTTTACCCAATTTTTAATGGATACAACCATTAATGTACGCTTTATAGATGTATGGCCAAATCCTGTGGAACTAGTCAATGTCCCTACAATTCTTGTTGATATGTCTGAAGAGCAAAAGCAAGCCTATGAGCATATGAAAGAGTCGTTCGAAAAAGCAATCGAAGCAGCGAAAGGTACACCAGACGCCGGGAAATTGTGGCTTTCTTATATTCGTACAGGTAATGCATATCCAGACAATATGATCCATTATCCGAACTATTACTTAGATAATGCAGGAAAAGAACTGGTTTGGTCTAATGATAAATTCAAATTTGATGAGGATTGTATACAGCCGAAGGAGAAGAAGTTGCAAGAAATATTGCATACTGAAATCTCTGAAGGCCGTCCAACCATCATTTATGTATCTGATACAGGATCTACAGTGAAAGAACGAGACGTTCAGCCTCGTTTACAAAAGATTGCAGAGCAAGTACCTGGTGCGAAAGTATCTATTCTTCGCACGAATACAGTTACTCCGCCAAAGCGCAGTGCATGGTTAAAAGAGCAAGTAAATAGCGGTGTGAATGTTATCATCTGTTCACAAGAATTAGTCAAGGTAGGATTGGACTTGCTGGCGACACCAACATTAATTTTCTACCAACTATCATTTAGCTTATTTACGTTAAACCAAGCTGCAAGAAGACATTGGCGTATTGGTCAAACAAAGCAATGTAGAACCTTCTATCTTGGCTACCGAGAAACGTTCCAACAGCAGATGGCGCAATTAATTGCTCAAAAGAATAAAGCTGCTGAAGCAATGAACGGTGATGCAACAAGTGATGGATTGAATGCAATGCTTGGTGATACAGGAGATCTTCAAACGTTATTAATTCAAAACATTAAAAGCGGGAATCAATTAAAAGGTTCAACAGAAGAATGGATACAGGCAGCATCGGAAGAATCTAAGCGAGTACTTGCAAATATCGGTAATGTGATTACACCTGTGTTTGAATCAATTGAAATGCAATTTACGAACTGGGTGGGAAAATTACCAGGAACTATGGATGTTGCATTTATGAAAGAGGCTCAATTTGTACAAAGGGCTATTGAATGTATTAAAAAAGAGCAAGTACCTGGAGTTCGAGTGAAGCAGAATGTACTTGAAATAGATGGAGAAATAGAAGATGTCATTCGAGCTTTAACAACACTGAATACTGATAAGCGTATGCTTGTACAAAAACAAGATATCACATTCTGGGATTCAGTTCTTGTTGAAGTGGATTCTTCTAAAAAGAAAGGAAAACGAAAAAACAAAGTAATCGATGGACAGTTTGAGTTCGATTTATTTGGATGATCGAGAGGAGAATATTATGTTAACAAAAATTTTTATTGGTCTATGTTGTTATGTGTTTTTTGCAGTTTATAATTCAAAGAAAAAATTTCAAATAGAAGAAGCCAAGAAAAAAGCAAGGGAAAATAAACCGGTGGAACGCCCCGTTTATTGGTGCCCAAGAGAAAATAGACCTATCGGAAGGGAACAAGAACGTGTTACTGCTCCAACAAAAGAAATCTCCTTAGAAAAGGATGTAGCAAGTATTTATGATTTAGTTGCTACATCTGTTCATAAGAATCTGGGTGAGGAAGAGAGTGACAGGCTAAAACTTGAGGCTATAGAAGAAGTGGAGTATGCTGAAGAATTTCATCATACTCCTGCTTCTGAAGCAGTATATGATATCCCTTTTCCGAGCGATGAGGATATACCAGAGGAAGTATTTGAATATGAGGAGACATTTTCGGAACTAGAACAGTTGCCAATCCCACTAGAAACAGAGCAGAATCTACCTTTTCCACAAGGAGTATCCGATGTTGAAGATATGGATTTTGTGAAGTGGACTGCAAAAGTAATAAGACGAGAACAAGGACTGACGCGCGTACTGAATATGTCGGATAACAAGCGTTATTGGATTCATACAGAGGGAGAAATCTTACCAGAAAATCAACCATTGTATTTAGAATTACAAGTTGATTCACCTTATTCTTATACATTAATTAATTGGAGTGATAGACAACTAGGGAATATATGAATCTATTTCCTAGTTGTATTTCCTAGTTGTATTTTCTTAGTTAAATAGCATGAAATACAGCATTTTCTCACTCATTTGTACAAGAATAAAACATTTTTTTATTTTTGTACAAATGAGTGGGACAGAATGATTCACCATATAAGGATATTCTACTATAATGAGACATTGAACGTCATTGTAATATTAAAATGTTTTGAGATTAAAGTGTTTAATTAATCTTAGAATAGGAGTTTCGAGACCTCCATATCATATTGCAATGCTTAAAATAGATAAAATCCAACCATGAGGATTATATGAAGTTAAAAATATTTTTGAGTTAAAAAAATAATAATTTTGAAAGGTGAATGTAAATGAATATTAATTCCCTAAGTAACAATGTAGTAGAAAAATTAGAACAAACGGTGCGCTATGAAAAGAAACAAGTCCAGGTATTACGTGTAAGTAAAAGTAGTTCGAATATACACGCTTACATGATTTTTCCGGAATTCTCAGAGGTTAAAATTTCAAATACCGAACTGGATGAATATATAGAAAACCTGTCAACAAGCGTGAAGTATGTCATTGATCGCAAGTTGAGTCAACAAGAAATTGAAAAACAAAATCATTCTTTCATTATGACGTGTGAAGTCGAGGAAGATGGTGTGATAGATGATGAAACGATTCATTTTAATACGACGTATGTGAAACCACCAACAATTGCAAATAAAGTCTTTAAGTTGGTGTGTGGATTAGGAAATCGCTTAGATAGCTTAAAAGAATTACATATTACAGTATTAAATAATAATATTAATCGAATTGAAATTGAGTTTTACAATGACAATGAAACATATGTGGCAGTAGAAAAAGAGGAAATTGCAAATGCAATTATGGGGGCATATACAAAAGCAAATATCTATTATGCAGCAGATCTTTATTATGCTGCAGAAGGAAATGAAATCAAATTAAAGAGCATCAAACCAAAATTAGCGGGTGATGTGTGATGAAACAAGAGAAAGGGATGCTTGGAGTCCTATATACGCTTGTTTTAATGATTTTACTACTTATACCCTTACAAGCAGCTCAAGCTTCTGTAAAAGTAGATTTTAATGAATTGAAGGGGAACGATGTTTCATCATCATTTAAAGAAGGTCTAAACAATCGAACGAAAACAACAGAGAAAGATGATTCATTTGGATCATCAATCATACAAAAGATTGAAGGATTGTATGCGCCGGCTTTTAAAGTAGGAGTCAATATCTTTTCTATTTCATTCGTATTAGGCGTTATTGTCATGGTTATGGCGTTAATTACAAAGAATGGTCAATGGATGAAGTGGGCAACCGGAAGTATGGTTTTCTCATTTATTAGCATGATGTCTATGAGACTAAGTGTGTACTTCTTGTTCAGTTCCGATGTATTTTCGTTTATGAACATCTTTACGGATTTTTTAGACCTGTTTAAAGCAACAGCACTTATTTTCACACCATTTATGTTAATCGCAGGTATTCGTTTAAGAAGAATTCATGAGAGTACGAAACAGCCTGAGTATTACCGTTGGGCCAACCGTGTCATAACAGGATCTTGTTTGCTGTGTCTGTTAGCCGTACTTGCTCCATGGCTATTTGCTAATATGTAAAGAACTATATATAAAGAGATAAAAGGTACTGAATATACATTCAGTACCTTTTATCTACCCATTAGGTTCTTTCTTTCATATTCTTCAAATACTTCTTTCGATATTGGCGATAGTATGCCGCTCAAATACACAGCGGTATATAAAAAGTATTGGTCATCCTTTGTTTTGATTGTATGAGTACCGTGTTCTTCATTATTTGGAATAATTCGTTCGATTTTGAGTTGTTTTTTATCACAAACGATCTCTTTTACTCGATATAAATTATGTATAGGTAAACGATCAATATACAAACAAATGCGCTCTAATAGAAATAGAATAATAGCCATTTGTAGAATGAAAGCAATCTTTAATAGAGTTGGTATGGATGCAAATAATACTAGAAATATAGAGACCAAGAAAATATTTAGCTTTGAAAACCATTTTTCGTGTTGATTTAAAGAAATAATACTTTTCTTATTCTGAAACACCTGGAGCCTTGTTATAAGAAAAATAATTGCAAAGATTCCTTCATAACTAAACCAGGTTTTCCACTCCGTATCAGTAAGTTCTAGCAATATATATATGATACCGGTAGATACGAACAGTGGTACCAGCTGTACCAAACTAAATAGTATGGTATGTTCTAACATTCTTTTCTTGTAGATACGATTAGTAATTGAATCCAAGTTTCTTAACTCCTTCTGCAATTTTCATGATGACACCACCAATAAGAAGATGGTATTCGCCAATTCCTTTTTCATTTACGTACCAACACATATAGTGCCTAATACCTTCTTTTGCACCATGGTCATGTAAAGGAAAAGGAGATGCGTATTTTTTAGATGACATATTATTATCACCGAAAGGTACCTGTTCTGCAAGTGCAAAGCGCTTCTTTGCATCATTTACAATCCAACAACCATAATCTGTTGCTCCATACCATATTGCGTCTTTATGAATTGGATCAATCGAAGGTTGTGCTGGATAATTTTCAGCCAGCATTTGTGCTTTTTCTTCACGAAGCTGTTGATGAATATGTGAATTCAATGGATCTTCCGTTCCAATTTCATAGGTTTCTTCAAAGTTCCCACACTCATAAGGGATAAGGGGATTATTTGAATCAGCTGCTAATTGTAGACTACAAGAATCTGATTTTGAAAGATAGTATACACAGTCTTTGCAGGTGAAAAGGTTTGAAAAAGCTGAATCCGTTTCTTGTTCTGTTACGGTATTATCTACTACAAGTTTTAACATATCTATCACAATCCTTTTTAGGCTAGTTCGTAAATTAATATAGACGTATCATATCATGCGTATAAACAAATGTAAATATTTCCCAAATAAAAATAACCTTATTAATTTTGAAAGGACTGTTTGTATTGAATAGAAATCGAGAATATATTGCTTTGCGAAATTCTATATTAATAGGCTGGTTACTGACAGGCATCGTAATAGGCCTATCTATCTATTTTTCTTCTGTTGCTTATTTATTAATTGGATGTTTCATTCTATCGTTAAAATACGGATTAATGGGTACCGTGAAAAATGTGGAAAAACGTTTGCCTACCTGGGCCAACTTTGGAGTCATTGAAAAACCAGTAAATAGAAGAGTAACCAGACCTTTTCAGTTTCGAGGTGGGCTCCTTGTTTCATTAGCATTAGGATTCGTAGAGATGGTGATAAAAGGCTTATGTATCTCATATTTTATTTTAGGATTAGAAACGCATGTATATCGTTTAATGCGCAGAAACGCAAGGGTGTAAAAAGGAGGACTCTATTATGAAAGTATTGATATTTGAATTGATTCTTATTGCGGTTCTAATACCGTTGAATAGTGTTGTGAAAAAACATGTACCAAAATGGAAAGGAAAAGCTGGAGAGAAACTGGTAAAACGTATACTAAGTAAATTAGATCCAAAAAGTTACTTTGTGTTACATAATGTGACGGTTTATACGGAGTATGGTGATACAACGCAAATTGATCATATTGTTATCGCGGAAACCGGTGTATTTGTTGTAGAGACAAAGAACTATGAAGGATGGATCTATGGAAATGAGAAATCTGCAAGGTGGACACAAGGTATTTTTAGAAAGAAAGCCTCTTTTCAAAATCCATTTCGCCAAAACTATAAACATATAAAAGCCATTGAATGGGTGATGGAACAACAGCTGCCATGTATCTCTATTGCAGCGTTCCATCCAAAATGCAGTCTAAAAAGAGTACATGTTCATTCTAAAGATAAACATGTACTGTATTATAACGATCTACAAAAATGTATTGAATCATATACTGAGGTGCAACTAACAAATGATGAGGTCCAACATATTTATCAAACTATGTTGCGAGCAAACATTACGGATAAGGGTATTGAAAAGAAACATGTGAAGTATTTACAGGATAAGTTCGCTAAACAATAAGAAATGGAGAAAGGAACAATGTTATATGTAATAGGGTTTATTTTAATCGCTGTAGTAGCTATTCGTCTTAATATGAAGTATTACAAGTTAAAAGGAGATTCAAAAAAATTTGTGGAAAGAATAAATAAGTAGTTGAGAATAGTAAACTAAAAGATTTTCTAATAAAAATATAAATATTTTTTTAGAAATTAAGGTTCCTATGAATATAAAATCCACCTGGAAAACTTTAGAGAACAGAACTATATAAGTAAAGCGCAATTGAAAATAGGCTAGAATTTTTTCTTTAAAAACGGAAACTACTCATTTTTAAATAAGTAATTTCCGTTTTTTTATGGAATTAATACTTGATATACTAATTCATTATCAGTCATAGTTGGGCATGACTGCCAAGAAGGAACAAATTTATGCCAATACTGCTGTGTCCAACCATTTTTATAAATACATAGTTTCCACCGAAAATGTGGGTGATGTGAATGAAAATCACGTTCATAATCATAACCTGAAGATTCAGGTTGAATGTATAAATTTGTCACCATAATTCCCCCTTATAAATTAAAGCACTTAAAGCATTTTATTAGGTATAGATGTCCAAAGTTATAATAGAAATGCCTAAATTTAAAAAAACACTTTATATACAATTCAATAATTAACTTTAATTGAATGGAATTTTTATTGGATTAAAAGTTTATAGAACGATTAGATATCGGTCATTTAGGTAAACTTAGCTGATATAAATTTATTTTTAACTATTCACAATTTTGAAAGGAAATTCATATAACCGTGGATATAACATCTAAATTACAAATAATATAATCTTTTTTAGGGGTACCGCCCAATCGCTATCAAGCTAACAAAATTAAATACCCCCTAAAATGAAAAAATACGCTATTCTTTCTGTAGAATCATAGGTGGTCTGCCCCCATTTGGTGAGACAAAGAAAAAACACCT
>NZ_NJGF01000140.1:0-25809 GCF_002209985.1 Bacillus sp. K2I17 | reverse complement strand
TTTTTATCTCCAGCGCTAGAAACATCCACACCACTTGTACCATTTAAAGCCGTTTTTATTTTATAGACACCTTGTATGATTACTGGCTTTAGTTTGAACTTTTGAGCATTCGTTTCATTTCTTTCATGCACTTGAATAGGATTATTGTTATTTGTTTTGCCATCTTTAACATCCAATACAAGATTAGGATTTTTGAAGTTTTTTATAATATAGTAGTCATTTCCTACATCTTCTAATATCCAATAGTATTCTTCTTTATTTTCATTTTTCGTAATGAATACTTTTTTTGAATCCATACTACCATTCCAAGCTAATACTTTAGTAGGTTCCTCTACACTATGTATTTGAAATGCTTTGCAATTGCTATCATACTGAAGATCCCATTGATGTCTTTTAGTTGAATTGTCATTATACAAGTGTACATTCCTATTACCATTTGGATCTGGATTGACTGAAACATCCACACCACTTGTACCATTTAAAGCTGTTTTTATTTTATATCTATTTGGAAGGTTAAAATTAATATCTATTACGTCCCAATAAAGCTTCGGATTCCATTCATCTCCAACATAATCCATAATAACCCAACCTGCTTTTCTTCCTGATTTTTTCACAATTTCCGCAGTCCAATTATTTAAATGAGAGGCAAAATAATAGGGACTACTCCATTTTGTACCACCAGAAGATAAACTAGTGAAATTAATGTGGATGTGATTAGGATCAAGGTCATTGGCTGCCGTAGCAATTAACATGTTGTTAATTGCATCTTTCTTTTGTTTTTCTTTAACATCATATTGATCTTGCACCGTTACTTTTATATTACCATTTGTTGTAGAAGTAAAGGTTGCGTTATCAGACCACCCAAAATTACCATAACCTCCCCTCATCTTACCACCCGCATACCTTCTTAGTAGTACAATCTTTCCGCGGGCTTCCCCCATTGTTATATTCCCCTCTTTCTTCAAAAAAATGGAGTCCTTAAAATATCTTTTTTCAAAAGTATCCACAAATGTATCTTTCGCTCCTGGCATTGCTTTATATTCTTCTTTTAGAGACATAATAATTGTTTCACTCGGATGATCTTTTAAAAAGCTTTTAGCTGTATTAATAAATTGATGAAGGGTTACATAAAGATATATAGAACCATGGTGTAGAACAATTGTATTATCATCAGTTACACGCCCCCTAATATCGAAAAATCTTACACCCATAAGCATTTGTTGATAAAAATCACGATTTTGTGTCTTTGCCCATGTTACTTTTATAGGATCTTTTAACTCAAAAGTACCGCTATCATGAGTTCCTGGAATCGACATTTGTGCTAGTGTCCATGAATCTGTTATTTTCCGCATCCATTCTGAAAGTTTTATACTTCTATCCATTTTTGTATTCGTATCTTGTTCGTTGATTTTTTTTAATGTAGTCATTATTGTACCTCCAATATTTGCTATGATTTATTTTAAAATTCAAATAAATTTATTTCAGATGTATTCGTAACCGTAATTTATTGAAAATAATAAATAATGAAAAAAGTTCATTGCTTGCATTTAAATATTCCTAATAGTTAAAAAGTTATTTCTAATCTTTTGGAATGAATTCTATTTTATCAATATATATAGTATAATCCCCTTTATCCCCTTGCCCATAAACACTTAAATCTTTACTACCTATACCTAAACTACACCCTGAAATTGTTAAATATTTAAACGAACTATATTGTAATTTTGAATTAGGTTCCATAGACTTATTAAAATCTATGCTTCTTGTAACGAAATTCCCTTCTGAAATATGCAATCTTCCTTTGTTGTCAGCAGCATAACGGATTCTAATATCATATTCTGATCTACTTATTCCTGATGCTACATCAAAAGGTAACATAAATAAAAGTTTATTTGGTTCGTTTCCCTTCTTCACTCCCTTAATTATATCTCCCCCTGTAAATCCAGGCCCTTGTATAACTTGTGAGGTTGGGTGAATATAAGATGATTTGACTACTGGAATCTCTATAATTTTTTCACGCGAAAGTGTGTTTTTATGTTCTACACTACGATGTGTCCATCCAAATAAAGGAATAGTACCTAATGCTGTTCCTTTTTGTGTACTTAATGCAAACGATGAGATATAGCTTAATTTATGAGTGTAAGACTGGTTGTCTGACAAATGTTCTATTTTTGTTACAGGTAATTCTTCATTTGAATCAATGATTTTCTGTCCCCCCGTAACAAATAAAGGTTTATTGTATTCTTTTTCAATTTGATTTGAATTGTCACTTAAATGTAATTTAACTGTATTCAATCCTAATAAACTATTCTCATATCTTCCTATGTAATTACATAAAACTCTGTATATATCATAATTATTAAAATCAAATGTATCTTTTTCACTAGTAATACTGCCATTTTTTGTTTTTATTATTTTACCCTTATTACCAATATGAGAACGTTCTAATTCAGTTCCCACCCAGTAATTATAGTATTCATATTTACCGTTATTCCTTTTTGTTGTATACATACTAAGTTTTTTTATAATTGTAAACAGTTCAGGCACTCTAATAAGGTTTTCTAAATAAGAGAAAGTTGGAAGAACTGGTGGTCTCATATCATACCAAGACATAACCCTTCGAAAATTACTACTCTCTTCAGTCACATAACTCCCAATTGGATCTGTATAAATTTCCCTCGTAAGTTCTGCGTTTGTTTTCATTGGATACATGTATATATCATAATGAGGGTATAAGGAGATAATATCCAAAACCGCTAATGTCATTTCTCGACGAAAACGATTGTAGTTTACCCACCCTTTTGCTGTTGTATCTTTTTCTTTTAGTCTTTCTAAACCGAGATGATACCATTTGGTACAATGATCTGTATATTCTCCCATAAAATTCAATTGTTCTTTATATAATAAATCAACTTCATATGGTTCCATTCCCCATTCTTCCCCGAAAATCTGACCGTCTCTCAATAAAAGCAAATGAAGATTTGCGGCTTGTGCATAAATTGGTAATAGTGAAGTTTCATACTCTTTGATTGCAAATGAAGGCATTGCATTTTTAAATTGAGCATCAGCTGCCACAAATCTCTGTTGTACTAATGATCTTGTATCCAAGTCTCGCGAATTATTTTGCCATGCTTCAAGTGCAGCTACGTACGAATTTAAAACATTTTGTAACCCTGCCAATTCTGCTTCTGCCTTATCTCTCGCATATTTCGTTAATTTTTGATCAATAAGTATTTCTACTCGATCCATTAATTCTTTCCAAGGGTCTTGTTCTGAGGTTGATCCCCATAAGAACCCAAATAACTTGCTATACACTGTAAGTATAGTTCCTAAAAATGGAATCCCTAAAGCACTTAGTATAGTACTAGTAATATTAGCTGTCGATTCAACTAGACCTGGTGCACTAATAAATAACTCATGGCTCGGTAAATCCTTACTTCCATCTCCTTGATTTATTTTCAAAAAATCTTTATAATTCATATTTTGTAATGCAGAAGGTTGATTGTTTGCTAAAGGGTGTTTTACAGAATTTTCAGGGTTAAATTTTGTATTTTTCATAATTTATATTACAGCTCCTTTTCTTTTTATTTGACAATACAGATGTTACATGGAATTTCAGTTGAATTTTAATAAAATAATTAGAAAAGTATAGCTATTTTTACTTTATTTTAGTAATTATGTGAGATTTAGTTAGTACTGTTAATCGTTAATTTATTATGATTCAGATCGATATTCAATTTTAGTTATGAGCGATGATAAACTCATAACATTTTTTATATAAAAACGATGAGGTTAAACTATAATACAGCCATTAGTACCTTTTGATTAAAAAATTCACTTAGCCATCAAAGTATTGAGTATAGTAGAGGTATCCAAATGTAATCAAAACATTTATTAAAACAACCTTCTAGCTCACAAATTCTAATAGTTTGTTTATGTTATTCGATTTGAGGTGCACAACATAAGTGATAAAGAAAAAGAAAAGTTTGAAATTTTAATAGATAAACATAAAAATAAAATACTCTGGTAATCATAGAGTATACAGAAATGAAGACCAATCTCTCCCCCGCTACATTATATGCTTACATTACTGAATACGGAAAATTCCGTAAATTTCTTATTAGTAATCGTCTTGCCGCTGATAATGGAACAGTTGTCACGAACATATGTGATATACCAATTACAACACTAAGAAATTCACCATTAAATGAAGCTAGAATTTTTTAAAAATACCTCCAGGGTGAAGGCGTTGAAACAAGAGCTATTAATAGGACCTTCTCTGCTTTAAAATCCTTATTTAATTATTTAGCTTGGAATACAGAAATGAACAAGGGGGGAATTACATCTCTCGTAATGTTATGGAGAAAATTGAACTGCATAAGGAGAAAGTAGATGCAGCAGCAAGAGCAGGTGACGTTGCAAACATGATATTTAATGAGAAAGATGATGTAGCCTTTCTTCAATTTCTAGCAAATGATTATGGTGAAATGTTGAAAGATATATCACCATAAAAATACAGTTTTTTTCAGCGTGATAAAGAAAGAGACATAGCCATCATAAGCCTTATTTAAGGTACTGGGCTTCGAGTTTCTGAGGTAGCTAGTCTTAACTATCTCTAGTATAAACTTCCGTCAGGGAACCGTTAAAGTGATTCGTAAAGGTAATAAAAGATATTCCATATTAGCTACTCGCTCTTGCTTAGATGATGTTCAAGAATATATAAAGGTTCGTCCTAGTAAATATAACTCCCCTCAAGATGAAGACTTACTTTTCGTAACAAATTATAAAGGGAAATATACGCAGCTAACAGTTAGAGCTATACAGAAGTTAATCGATAAGTATACAAATGCATTTGATGAGAAACGCAGCCCCCATAAACTACGGCATACATATGCAACTAATCACTATAAAGAAAATAAAGATTTGGTTTTGCTGCGCGATCAACTTGGCCATACTTCAGTAGAGGTGACTAGTATTTATACGAATATTAATAATGAGAAGAAACGTGAAGCTATTGATCGATTAGAAAGAAGACAATTTGAATAGTATCAACTCATCCATTTTTATTAATCAAGCTTGCATATTTTACGTAATACAAAACGTATGTTACAATAACTTCTTCATCACTTATTAACTAGGGCTTTCATCCTTTTAGAAAACCATCGTAAAGAAAAATACGATGGTTTTCTTGTGTTTTGTATTTTGTTTTATCACTAGTTAATCTTGCGTTTATATTAGAAACATCATAACTTTATTTCAAAGCTACAAAAGATATTAAAAAAAGTAGAGTGACATAAAACGCTACGTCCCTCTACTAAATACTAGTTTCTACAGCAAACAAAATATATTTACTAATTCTTCTGTGCCACTTTTAATATATCCATTTCATACTCAAGTTCTTTTGTCTCTAAATTTAAAAAATCCATCGTCATTGTAAGCACTTTACCATCTATATTTCTTTTAGATCCCCATAAACGAACTGCTTTTTTTATTTTACTGTCCTCAAAAGTAACCTGGACTGTTCTCAGTTCCTCTCCCTCTACATATTCACGGGATATCCAACATTCTTTAAACTCTAGGGTTCCTTGTGGCATAGAGAGAACATAACTAAACATCACTTCTTCTAGTTCTGGAAAACCAAGCCCCTTCTTCTCAAGACAGATGTATTCAAAATCTAAAACGTTCGTAAAATGATAGTTATGCTCTTTTTTAGGTTGCACTATAATTCCTCCATAACAATAAAGCTATTAATATTGATTTGAAATATAGTTTGATTAAAAGATGTTACTTATAATAACCTTATTCCGCATTAACAAGTTGACTTTCATCAAAGGGATTCATTATCAATATGTATTTTTTATTACCCAATCTCAGATTCACCTTATAAGGGCTATTTAAATTAAACATGTATATCTCTGGTTCAAAGTCATGTTTAAATTTATAACGACGAGCCGCATTTTCAATGACTATATACACATACTCAGCAAAACTATCTGGCTCCATACAATCGTCCCATATTTCTTTCCACTTCGTTTTATCGACAACTACTTTATTTTTAAAATCAAGAGATAGAGTACTATACCCCATTAAACTTCCACTTCCTTCTAATATCTTATTTGATTCTTAAATTACAGCAAAACCATCTAGTAACGATATTTCAAATCTAAGTTGTCATAACTATCATAATACGTTCTACCGAAAGCATAATCTTTTTTCGATCCCTTTTTTATAATGTATCCTGTTTCTATAAATGGACTCCTCATATTCTGGCAATGAGCACTACGATGCCCGTCTCCTTGTCCATGAAGATGCCATGTTGCACAATATGGGCACCAAACTGCAAGATTCCCACTTTCATCTCTTTCATACGCTAATAATACAGGCAATGATCTTTCGCCTTTATTTAATCTCATATGTATCCTCCTAATAAAAAATATTAAATTATAATATACAAAAATAAAGATTAACGAAATATAAGTTTTCGTTCGATTACAAGAATTCTTTTTATAATAACTTAAGTTGAATAAAACCATCTTCGTTATCTTTTAAGTTTTCTTTATGCTCCCTTTTCTTGCTTTTTTGCTTATTTACAGCTTCAATTTCTTTTTCTTCATGTCTAAGCTTTCTTGACATAAACCATTTGGGTAATCCAGCAGTGAATGTAGGAAAGTATTTTTTTTCGTAGGCAGTACGTTCTTTTTTGGGAATACATATGTATTCCTCCCAAAACTGATTTCTAAAATCATCGATTTCATTTTCTGTTAAATGTGGTATCTCATAATAGTCTTTGTTTAAAAGCTCTTGTTTTTTATATAATTGCTCTTTCTGTAATCGAATGCGCTTTCGTTCTTCTTCCTCTTTCTTTATTTTTTCTTGACGGATACGTAGCTCTTCTTGCTCCCTTTGTATTTTTTCTTTTTTTTGCACTTTATCTAACTTCTGTCCATACTTATCCAAAAGCTCTTTATAAAACATTTTTTGGGTAGTATTATTTGTTACCTGTTCATAATGTTGCCCTAATTCTTCTACAAATTCAATTAAACTTCTACTCTCGATCCAGTTTTTATATCTATTTTGTTCTTTATTAAAATATATTTCAAAATCATTCTTGTTTCTTAAGAAAGTTGTTGGAAATCCTTTAAATAAATTTTTTACGACTATATACCACTCATAGCGCTCTTCTTTTAAATAATTCAACCAAGAATACCAATTACTAATTGTAAGATAATTCAAATTGAATCTTCTCTGTTTCCATTCGTTCTACTAACATACTAAATTCCTTTTTATATTGATTATATAAATCACACATATAATCCTTTGCCATTTGTTCAGCCAATGTTTCTTCTTGCCTTCGGCGCTCTTCAGCTTTTTGTTGTTCTATTTCTAGTAGTTTGTTAGTATAGGCTATTTTCATGTCTTCTCTTGCTTTTCTCGCTAATTCTATACTATTTAATGCTTCCTCTATCTGCCGGGCTTTATCAAATTCAATAGCAGCATCTACTAAATTCGTAGGATCAGAATAACTTCTATGAATTTGGCCTTTAAAATCTTCATTTAATTGGGTATTCTTTTTCAGCCTCATAACATTTTTACTATGTGATGCACGCAATAATTCTGTTTCTAATAATACTGGTACAATGTCAGACTCTGCTATTCGGTTTACCAGAAATATATCATCTTGTGTTGAATGTTCTCGATTTTCTAACAATGCATCTGCCCTTAACTTAGAACTTTCAGGAGTTCTTCGGATTAAAAAAACATGACCATTATGATCTACAGTCACAATAACATGGTATAAATCCATTAAATAGTTAAATGCTTTATTATTTTCCCCAGTTACAAAGAAGTACTCCTCTTTTAATGGAGAAATATATGTATACTCATAAGAATTTGTTTCTGGATTAAAACTACTAATCCTTGTACCACTATAACTATCCGTATATACTTTTTCTCCATTTACTTCTGTTTCCTTAGGTGGAAAGAAACTATCTAGTATTAGTATCCATGCAGTTGGTACATTTTTTTCAAAATATATATTTGTTCTCTTCACAATATTACTAGTCCGGATATTTGACGCCTGAACTTCAATTGCCAATTTCAACTCTTCTTTTCCATCAATTGTTTGCAGTACCGCTACATCCGCACGTGAAATGTCTTTATGCCTTTTCTCTTCTTTTACGATGTAACCAGCTTTACTAAATAATTCATATAAATATTTCTTAGTTCTAGCATGTGCCAGTGATTCAAAGGAAAAACAATGTTCTTTATCTAAATGAAAAAAATATGGATTTTTATTAACTATCTTAGATCCTTTATTAAACGACATGATGTCTTGGCATATAGGACATTTCGCCTGATATAACGATTTTCTACCTCTTATATACTTAGCTTCCTTATCATTATCTATAGTCATAGAAACTAGCTCTATATATCTTTCTTTTTGAAAACCGATTAATTTACCACTAGGAAATATTTTCTCCCAACCATCAAAATTCTCGATATAAGAATACTGCATTTAATATACACCCTTTCAAAAAGGAATATTATTACCATCCGTTGAATTCAATATAATACTATTCAATCATTAAAATTTATGCATATATACATTTAAATATTAATAGAAATTCTATGATTACTTATTTTCATCTTCTGGTTCTTATTGATAAGTGGTTCAAAATTAACTATAGAGCAACTCACATTTGCTATAATAACAATTAAATAGGTTTAGATAAGAAAATTAATTCAGCATAACTCTAGATCATCTCATTCAATTTTAAATGAAAGTATATTTTTTATATTCAGTCATATTTTTACTGCACTTATTCTCTTTTTATTATATCTATTTCGGCTATTATACGAGTACCAGGTAATATACAATCAGCATAATCCTCATTTTAGTCTCTGGCCTTCGAGTTTCTCTAATTACTATTTCTGGTTTAAATTTTCGTCAGTTCACCATCTGCCATATAATAATTTAAAATTAATATATAATGACGTAACTAACTTCATAATAAAATAAACTGTACTAAACATTAGCATAAAAGGATGTATGTCCGAATAGAAGTATTAATTAATCACGGATTCAATGTAAAATTAATCATTCAAATTTTTCTCCCACAATGCCTTTACAAAGGCATGAAACTGGGTCGTTTATAGATAAAGATTCACCTCCGATAATTACAATATGTTACAATAATGATTATATAAGGAATTCCTTATTGATATTTATAGAAAGGGTGAAAAAATTGATTGAAACACAATTAATTCATTTCTACAAAAAACGATTAAGTAATTTCAGTTTAGTGTTTAAGCGGTTAGTCATTAACCTCGTCATGTGTTTTATATTTTTTATTATAACAAGTTCTTGTCTTATTTCTTTAGCTAATGAAAAATCTCCCCTTTCAGCCTTTTTATTCATACTTTTAGCCGTAATAATCAACATTATAATATTACATATACTTTTTATGCGCCCCTCTAATATTTTTGCTAGAAATCAATATAAGACTAAATTTCGTAGCACTCAGTGGGAATTATTCCGTATATTATTGCTCAAGGAATTTATATTTTCAAGTAAACTTCTACAAAAAAAGAACGGGGAAGAAAACATAAAAAAACTAGAATCTTTAATTGAATTACTTCAAACTAGATTAGATAACAATAAAAAACAGAGTATATTAGAAATTTTAGGATCAAATATTAGCACAACCCTTATTTTCTTTATTCCTGCTTGGGCAGCATTTAACAGTCAAATCTTTATAAATAATAAACTAACATTAACTCAAGGCTTGATGCGGCTTGGGGTATTATTGTTAATTCTATTTATGTCTATATACTTTCTTTCATTATTTAAAAGTACATTTAAAGATTTTAATTTCTTTTCAACAAATAAATACATAAGTGACCTAATTGACCTTTTAAATCAATTAAAGGTTATTCTTGATAATCCTCATTATTTCGAAAAGCACCATCCTGCAAGATTAGAAAATTTGGCTAAAAATCTAATTAAAAGCTATGAATCTACTCTAAAAATAGAGGTACGCTTTTCCTTTAAAAACATACAGTGGAAAGAGCTATATTACTCCCCACTCAAACGCATAGAAGAAAAAAACAGCTAATAATAATTTTTACAATCAGCTATTGGTAGTAAAAAACAGGATATTTCCCCCTTAAAGGAAATATCCTGTTTTTTATTGTTGAATTTATTACTTAAGGATAAAAGCTTTACCAACCTGAAACACTAGTTAATATAGTTTGATTGGCGCTATTACATTTATTGTATACTTTCCAATAGGCATCTACAATCCAGCCTTTTTTATATTCTCTTTGAGATGAAAATGCTGCATATAAAGCTGTACCTAGATTTAATAATTCAAATTGATTTGCTATCTCAATATTTCCGATTCGTTCTTTTAGCTCCTTGGAAAAAGCTTCAATATCCTGCTTTGTTGTCACATGTTGAATTTGTTGGAAAAGATAATTTGAAAAACCTTTACCAGGTATATTATTTGATAAAACACTTAAAATCTTTTCAAATAGGTTTTTTTCCATTTTTCATCACTCCATTTCAATTTATATAAACCAAACATATAGGGATAAAATAATCAGGAAGCCCCGATTATTTTATCGTACAAATGCTGGATAAGCTCTTTCTGTCGCATTAATCCACTCTGCTACTTCATTAAGCATACTCTGTACCTCGTCATGAGACAAACCAGCTTCAGCAGCTTGATTCCAAATATCCTCCATAACATCACCTAATTGATGCGGATATTTAACGCTGTCGTGACGTAGACTTGAAATTAAAACTCCAAGAGCATCTCTACCCGACTGTCCCGTATATGTTTGGTGGGAAACATGCCATCCTTGCTCATTACGAGTAAGTATATAACGGTCATCATGCCCCCATCTACGTGAATAAATCAGCATCTCAAATACATCGCCCATTGTTTGGTCTTCTGGGTCATTATTAGCATCTGTATTATCCAAATAAGCTAATAAATCCTCTACTGCATGAATGCTACGGTAAAAATCTACTTCTTCTGGCTGCATACGACGAGCCTCTATCATGGACCGCTTATGATTCGGACGTGGTTCAAGCGACATATGTAGCTCATGTGCCACATCAGCCATTTGTGCAAATAGCTGTTCGTGTTCTTGGTGTGCCTGTTCGTTAATATCTGGTCGAACTAATTCTAAGTTCATTTCAATTACAGCTCGTTGCTGTTGTTGTACTGCATTCAATTCTACATTCATTGTTTAACACTCCTATGCATTTATTGAATAGAATTTTATGTAACAAACAGGCCGGAAGTCTTGAGAAACAGACTATTATAGTTACCAATTCTTTCTAAAATCAGTATATAGTCAAAGTCAAACTTCTTTTTGACCAACTTTGACTATTAGCCTCCTAGCTTTCTTCATTGGCTTTCGTTATACCAATTATTTTTCTATTAACCTTGTATTACTAAACAAAAATTGAACCATATAATTTCTAGACGATTCATTGTTGGGTTCAACGTGCGACTACATCCACCATTACCCAATAACCAAAAGACAGTACCATCTGCTGGCACCGTCTTTTGGTTTCTTTTATAATCTTGTAAAGAACTCACATAATTCCTGCCCCTCATTACCAATTACGCCTTTTATATATTTAAGGATATCTGGATTT
Source organism: Bacillus sp. K2I17 (assembly GCF_002209985.1). Classification (NCBI taxonomy): domain Bacteria; kingdom Bacillati; phylum Bacillota; class Bacilli; order Caryophanales; family Bacillaceae; genus Bacillus; species Bacillus sp. K2I17. The sequence continues at coordinate 14,138 of NZ_NJGF01000140.1, read as the reverse complement.
TGAGTTAATACTTCTTCTAACTCACGAAATACGGAAGGGTTTTTCAAATCAACTAGAGTATTGTTTAATAGAGTAGTAAATCTCTCACCATCACCGTCAGTCATTAAACAATATTTCACAAAATAAGCTAACTCCACAGACTGACCGTTAATTTTCGTATACGAAAACGCATTCCCATTATGTAAATCTTTCATCATATATTCTTTTATGTCGTCAAAAAAGCCATGGCTTTTCAGTAACATTATTTCTTCATCTTTCAGCCCTTTTAAATCACAATTTACACAGGAAACGAGTTTTTTTGACTTCTTAGAATCTATTAGGCCATTCCTTATACATGTACAAAGTAAGCTGACTGCATTTGGATAATCGAACACAAGCCAATCTGGTAGCGGGTTATTAATAAAATGACTTATTATAGACCTATTTTCAGCATGACATTTTAAAAATCTTTCAGGGAACAGCATTATGAACTTTTCAAAAATTTCATTGTCATGAGTTAAAAATTTATTGAAATTATTACTAATAAGTAAATTCTCACTAGAATTTATTGTTTTCCAAAACTCGTGTGCTTTACCAGAAGAGTCACCAAGACGGTAATTTCTGTTACCTTTAAAGTGATCGTGGATTTCACCAAATAATTCAGAGATATTATTGTTTTCAGCTAAATGAGGAATCATTCTAACAATGTCTTGTACCTTTTCTGGATTATTAAAATAAACGTTATCAAAATAGTCTTCAAGCTCGTTCAATAAGAAATCTTTGCTACCGTTAATTACTAACTTAGGAAGAATTGACTGTACAAATAGCCAAAATGATTCAACGTGTGCCCCTGCAATTAGATTATCTTTAGAATGTACACAGTCATTTCTTAATGCTCTCCAATACTCCATTTGCGCAATTCTGGATTTGCTAATTTTAAAGTAACGACTATGTGTTTCCCCTTCATTAATTAAATCAAACACCTTATTTTCCCAAGTATCTTCGTTTGAAATTTGTCCCTTTTTTGCTCTCCATTCATTATCAGTTATTCCATTAGGAGTATGCGAGCTTTCTAACACTCTGTATTTCACTACATTTAAGAAAAATAAATATGACATGATATATGATGATCTGTAAGCTCCTACTTTATAACAAAGTATCCCCTCTTCAATAAAAATCATAGCAGCTTCCGGAAATTCCATTTCACTAATAAACTTTTCAATCTCTAATTTCATTTTCTTTTCTCCTTTAACTTTTTCATCATCTGAAGAACATTAATATAAATTTCCTTTTATAAAAATATTAGAAATATAGGATGTTAATATGACAACTCATCTTTTAGCTCTTCAAGATATACGTCCCTAACTAATTTACAGAAACCTATATATTCCCCGAAATAATCGCTAAATTGCTTTATAAACCCTTCTCTTTCTTCTGTATGATGAGACCATATAGACATACTCCCCATCAATTCACCTATCTCCCTTTCAATTTCTTTTAATTCACCTGGCGATATACCTTGTGGGTAATCATTAAACCATTCCAACCAATCCGCAAGTAGCTCCTCCACAGAGGATACTCCGGATTCTGAGCAGAAATCAAATTCCCTTTTTCCAGCTGTAATAAATGTGTCTAAATCATTTAAAATTAGACGGATTATATATGAAGTGCTCACATTTCCGATACTATGTTTCATATGTTCTCCTCCCTTTCATTTTTTTCTTCCAACGAAATATGTTTGTTATACCATTTATTTATTTTTCCTTTGTAATACTTTTCGACTTCGTAATCCGGAATCCAAATTTCACGATCATAGATTTTACTCATAACACTTTCTAAAACATCCTCATGTTCTCTTGGTTTCAATCTGCGGTTATGAACCTTAATCTTCTCTATATAAGCCTCTCTCAGCCAAATTGATATGGTTTCACGCTGTTTTTGCTTTAGGTGAGACCATTTCTTATTGGTTTGCAACAATTGCCCTTTAGGACCTTTTGTATGGTTTTTCACTGTCTTCCCCTCGTCGCTATGGTAGATTTATACTCATCACATATTTTAGCCTAATATGAAGAGGAATCCAAATTGGTCATAAACAAATTCATAATTTTCGTATAATTGTTTAGAAATATTCTTTTAAACTACTATCATCTGTAATAATATGGATTTAACTGCTATGATAAAAACATATAGATATAAATATACAAAGGGGGAAGCTATGTGATTGTAGCAAAAGGAAACGAAAAGATTACTAAATTAATGAACGATTGGTACAAAGCTATGCGCTCTCAAAAGTTATTGAAAGCAAAAAATCTAAGATCAGATGTTGAAAAACTTATCGACGAAATGGAACAAGATCAAACGCTTCTTATTTACTATTCGTTACTAGAGTTTAGGTATAATCTTTTAATAAATAATACATCAGGTTTAGTAAAACCTGGAGAACATATTGAAGAGTCTACCACAGACATGCTCAATTACTATTACTATCTGTTCAATGCTATACATGCAATGAAGATTGGACAATATAGTGACGCCAAACACTTCTATCACAAAGCTGAAACACTTCTATCTCTTATTCCGGATGAATTAGAACATGCGGAATTTAACTATCAATATGCCCTTTTCAACTATTATCAGTTCCAACCACTAAATACAATAACGTACGGTAATAAAGCGAAAGAAATCTATTCCAATGAAGTTGGGTATGAAATAAATGTAGCTTCATGTAATAATATCTTGGGACTTGCGAGTACTTCCCTAAAGCAATACGAGTTAGCTGAAGAGTATTTTCTTTCCGCTTTAGATATTGCAACCAAACAAGATCAAACACAACTTACTCAAATGATTCGTCATAATATAGGGCTACTATATTCAGATCAAAATATGCCACAACTAGCAATCAATTACCTCTCTAAGGCACTAGAAGGTAGCTGTAAAACAATGTATTTGTTAGCTAAAGAACATGAGAAACTAGGCAACGTAAATGAGGCTGCTAGTTATATAGATAAAGGATTGCACATTAGTAATGCACAAAATAATAAAGAATATTATCATCATTTATCAATTCTAAATGCAAGATTACAGCATACACCTATAGATGAATATGAAAAGATTATTGTTGAAGGAATCCATTATCTCCAAGAAGAAAATTTATGGCACTTTGTCGAAATGTATGCTGATGAATTAGCAAACAAGTATTATGATGAAGGTAACCACTTGAAAGTAAGTCAATACTTCCGTGTGGGATACAAGGCTAAAATTGAAATGGAGAAAAGGAGTGCTTTAAAATGATGAAAAAAATACTAATTAGTACAGCAGGACTTTTATTCTCAGGTTTTATGCTAGTAGCACCAATCACTTTAAGTAACACTCACGGCGAGGCAATGATTGCAGTACAAAAGCAGGAAATTATACAATATACTACCCATGGTGAAGGAATGTAATAACTGCAGAAATCCTCCCTACAATTAATACACTATTATTTGCAGAGAGGATTTCTTTGTATATAACATTTACTTACTTTGTGTTAATTAGGGTGTAAGACTCCCTTTAATAAATCCATGCAGTGAAATTTAATATTTTAAAAGCAAAATTAAAAAGAATCCTATAATAAAAATTCACCCAAGAAAATAAGAACTAATACATAAATAAGCAAAGGTCTTTACTTCGTTGTAAAGGCTTTCATTTTTATGAAAATAATCCCAAAAACGGTATAATTATACCATTCCTTTTACATTCACAAAAAGAGTAGAATATTTAAAGATAGGAAGAAACTATTCATGCATACACAAGAAAATTTTTATGAAAAATTAATAGAGGAACAAAGAGTAGTAACGATATTTTTAATAAACGGAGTAAGAGTAACTGGAATCATTATTGCTGTTGATAAATTTTCAGTGCTTGTCTCCAGTCACGGAAAGCAACAATTTATTTATAAACATGCTATTTCAACAGTTTCTTTATAAATATATACCATCTAAAAGTCTAATGTGAATAATGTTAGCTGATGAAAAAATAAAAAAGGAATCCTTATAATAAGGATTCACCCCAGGAAATACACATAAATAAAAAGAATTAACTATATTATAATATGAAAACGAACGAAATATATTGAGAAATATAAAATAAAATTGAATATTCTTACCATTGTACGTAAAATGAATATGAGACAAGTAACAACAGCTCTCTAACCCTTCTAAAAGAATCCTTTATGACATGGGGATTCTTTTACTTTAGACAAGTTATTCTTATTTTAACATTTGCAGATGTTCTATAAATACTGTAAGAAGATTTGCTGCTAAATATGCATTTTTTCATTGTATCCTTTATAATTTATGCTTGTGAATACTAAAGAACCAAGTATAGATTTATAGCCATGAATTCTTCTATTTGTACATATAATATTCTTTATATCGTTCGAAATTCGTTTTTTTTGTTTGTGTTGATGTTATGGGCGATTTTAATGATTTAGATGCTGCTACTTGCTTTGGTATTTGTAATACGCCCCGTTTCTTGAGTTCTCTATACAAACTACTCACATTGCACCTCAGTTTTTTTGCAATAGTTGGATATTCCTCTCCTTGATTAAATAATTGTACTGCTTTTTTACATTTTGTGTCCCATTTTTCTTCTGTCGTTTGAAATTTTTGAGTTCGTTTTTCAACTATATTTTTTTCTAATTTAATACTCTCTCGTTCTATTTTACATTGCTTGGCAGCATACTGTTCTGCGTCTGCATTACACCCAAAATGCTCCTCTTGTAAACGTATCATTTGTACTTTTTTCGCAACTTCTCTCAAATTACAGTCACCTCATTTCGTTTGATAAATTCTAACAGTACTTGATCACAGTCACCGTTTATAAGCAGGCTATAAATACTCACATTACGCTTAAGATAGCTTTTAATATACTATTTACGGAAAAATATAATCAGTTCTATTTTTACATAATTGTAAACTATAGTAAATTGATAATATTGACACAGAATATTCTAAACCTTAATTCTCACTATACACATAAATATTCTCAATATTCCCCTTACTTGAAAAATGAATAAATTAGTTCCAGTCTAAGTTATAGATGTATACACCTATCTTTATTACAAGCGCTTTATCTATTGTAGCTAGGGCGCAATAAAAAAGAATGCAGACATGTTCTACACTCTAATTTTGTGAATTTATCATTCTACAGTACAGCAGCTGTTGCAGCTTTATTTAACAACACTCTTTCTATTACCCTATTTCGAGTTAGAACTACAGACCTAATACTCCGACAATCTGGCATGCTTTAGCATTCGCAACATGGTAGTACATCTCCAATCCTTTTCTTTCTGCACGAAGAATTTTCCCGCGCATTTTAGTTAGATGCTGAGATACGGTAGATTGAGGTATATTTAATAGCTCCGTTAACTGTGTTACATTGCAAATCTTACGATGTTCTAACTCTTTTACAATTTGTAGCCTAACTGGGTGAGCCATGATCTTAAGTAATTCCACATCTGCCTCTGGAATTTTGTTCATTTCTTTATTTACTTTCATTGTTTTCATTTTTATTATCTCCTTTTTCATATTTATTATTTTTAAATTCAGTTTTGAATACATAAAATTATTCTTACATGTAAATTACTCTTGTTTAGTGATCTGTTTTACTAAGACTTGATTTACTGTTTGGTTTTATATACAGAAATACGATAATAGTTAAAAATCCAACAAAAGATAGCATAGGTATCGAGATGTAACCGAATAAATTTAAGTAATCTTCTGTACAAGAAACACCTACTGAACATATCTTCATTTCACTTGTTGGAAAAGCCTGAATCGTAATTTGATAGACAGATATTATTAATCCAATACATGCAAATGGAAATGCATATATGCTTACATTAGGATCTTTTCTATACATTTCTATACCCAATATTAATACTAATGGATACATGGCCATCCTTGGATACCAGCACAAATCACATGGAGGCAGCTTCATCCATTCACTAAAAATTAAACTTATAAGCATTGCACTAGTAGCTATCGTCCAAGCAATTGCAATGTGATACTTTTGAATGATCGACATCTTATTTTCGCCTCACCTGTTTTTTAAATGCAAAACATTTGCTAATATATGACTAGTTTATTTCCGTGTTTCGAGTACCCTGTTTCAATAGACAGTATCCAATCGTTGAGATCTTCCCAGTCATAACCCTTCTCTTTTAATTCTAAAGGGAAAAGATTCTCAAAATCATCACGCATTACATACATGGCTTCTAACGCTTTTGCTAGCGGACCAAATCTATATACAATTTGTGTATGCACTCTTTTGTTCTTCTTTTTTGCTACAGCCAAATATACATACCGTCTTTCTTTCGCTAAAACAAATTTCAAGAATCCAGGTACTTGACTCACCTATCGCATCTCCTTTTAGGTTTTCCTTACCCTATTCTTTTTAATAAGGGTAAGGAAAACTATTGAACCCTACTGTATTAATTTAATAAATGTCCCGTTTTTTTGATTTGAAAATACAAGAAGACGCTCATCATTACAATATTTATTACACCAGCTGCAGCACCAATTTTAGAGATAACATACACATATTCATTACTACTAAAAGGTAATAGACTTACGAAAATAAATAAAATTGAAATGATAAAGGATAAGAGCATATTTCTTTTGTTTTCATCCATTCAAAAAACCTCCATTTTGCACAAATATTTGTATTGCAATGGATTAAGGTGCTAAGCTGCATCATTACGGTTATAATGCCGGTTCTTTTCATTTACAAACCCTTTAACGCTCCACACTCCAGCCATTGATTCTTTTGCTTCTTTTTCTGCCTCTAGCATTTCGGATAGTAATGTAGTATTGGGTTTAGAAATATAGGCTATAATCCCATAACCCAACTTGGCCATTAATTCATTGATATGTATTCCATTACAAAATACATAAGCCAATTTCCTACCGTATTTGTCTTCTTTTGGTCCTTGATCATAAACCAAGGTTACACTTTTCCCATCTAACTGTTTCTTTAAAAAGGAAGAAGCTTCTTTTCCCATCTTTTGTGGTGGGATTTTATGAGATACAGACTCAGGAGTATCTAATAACAGTAACCTTACTGTCTGTTTCTGCCCCTTTACGTTTACGTCTATCGTATCTCCGTCTTTTATATGAACACCTTCCCTTTAACAGTCTCTAAACCTTTTAATTTCCCCTTATAAGTTTCTGGAATATCAACAATACCTTTCCCTTCTACGTGCTGTTGTATTCCGTTTTGTACTGCTTGGGCAGGTCTCGAATCATTTTTTGTTTGCACGGAACCGCTACATGCTGACATTTGAATTACGAATGATGTTATACAAATAGCTTTAATCCATATTTTCATATCAAAATTTCTTCCTCCTACTTAAAATACGTAAATAGATTCGTCTAATAAACAAACGGACTTTCCAATGTATTTACTTCTCGATAATTACAACATAGGCAAAACTGTATCCATTTTGGATGATCATTATAAAGTGCACTATATGACCGTTCCTTACACTGCGGGCATATTGACACCATACTTTCTTCATGCTTTTCCTGACTTTTCAATTTTTCAAAAGATACATTATCAGATGCTATATTACTGGTACACAATATATATCCCCCTTTTGAGTCTTGAAATCTTAAAAATACATAAAAAAGGACACACCTATGGCATATGTATGCGTAGGTGTGTCCTTTTGCAAGATAGTTTTAGAAGTATTTTGTTACTTTCATCATATCATATTTCTTATTAATTTTATATATGAAATTTAAGATTTTGCGATATTATTTCTTCTTCTCGTTTATAAACGTGAGTCTTTTCTTTACGGTGTCATATGTTAATTTTGCACCGAATAATTCCCCCGTATTTTTCGATTTAAATCCTTGTATTGTATTAGTCATATTCTTTTCTAGTAATTTCTTAATTTGACTAGCTGTAATTCTTTTTTCGAGGATCACTCCTGAAATGATGAAATCACAGTCCTTCTTGTATTGTTCACATAGATAGTTTGTTTTCCCTATTATAACCCTACTCTGGCATAATGGACATTTACCTACCGTACGATCATCTGTAGTTGGAAATTCAAAACAAATACTAAGATCTGGCTTTAATCGAATCGCAGCAGTGAATTCTCCGTTTTCCCCACTAAAACCATTAATGAAGTCTGTCACATGATTATTCAATAGTTTTTTAATCTGGCTATCGGATAATTTCTTGCCTTTTATTTTAGCTGACAACAAAAAATCGCATCCGTTTTGATATTCTGAGCATCCGAAAAACGTTGTACGGTTAAGAATGTGTCCTTTCTGACACTTCGGACACTGGCCTAGCGATAATTCTTCAATTGAAGGTAAATTAAAGCTGACTACACCGTTAACGAATGCTAGATAAGCAGAAAATTCTTTTCCATTAGATTTAAATCCTTTCATAAGGTCCGTTTTATTCTCTTCAAATAGTTTTTTTACTTGTACTGCAGGGATTGTTTTGTCTTTAATTGTCTTAGGTAATCCAATACTACAGTTCGGATGATTGCTGCACCCGAAAAACTTTCCTCTATCTAAAATTATTCCATTTCCACAAGGGCATTGGCAGACTTCTATTTGTTTCTTCCAGGTCTCTATTAGATTATCCGAAACTGTGTCAGGGATTCTTATAATCTCTTGTGTTATTTTTTGTACAAACGCATTTGTTTGTGCAATGAATTCTTTAAAACTCATTTCATTCTTTTCAATACGATATATCATACCTTCCATTTCTGCTGTGTACAACGGATCTTTAATTTGCTGAACGGGAAATTGTTCAATAAAGGCACGGCCAATTGGAGTTGTTATAATTTTCCCCTTTTCAATGTCTATAAAATTCTTCTCGTGTAAAGCCGGAATAAAAGCCGCTTCTGTTGCTACGGTTCCAATTCGTTTTCCTTTCATCAGCTCTTTTAAATGTTCATCATCAATTTTACGACCAGCCGTTTCCATAAAAGTAAGAATTGAGCTTTCTGTGTGTAGAGCAGGTTTCTTTGTTTTGGATTCCAGCAACTCAAAATCATAGATTTGAAGTTCTTGTCCTTTCTGCAGGATAGGAACTTTAAATGTTTCCACACTTTCTTCCTCTACTTCCTCTTGGAACACTTCTAGGAAACCTTTTTCTCGAAGCACACTTTCTTTTATTTGATAGGTATTTCCCATTGCATCAATAAGGGATACATCTCTTACCAGGTACACTGCAGGACGCATGAAATTGCCCACAAAACGTTTTACCACGAGGCTATATAGTTGTTTTTCAATCTCTGGACGACCTTCCTCTTGATATTGTTTAGTCGTTGGTATAATGGCAAAATGGCTTGATACAAGATCATCATCAAATGTTTTATGTTTTATATCAATGGCGTCAATATCGACGGATTGTACCAGTAAAGAATAACGACTCTTAGCTAGCGCCTGCATAACACCTTTTACCCGATCCACTTGTTCTGTAGGTAAATGCCTAGACGAAGAGCGTGGATAGGTTATGAAACCTTCTTCATACAAGTTCTGAATGTGTTTTTTTGCAGTTTCAGCATTAATTTGTAATTGTGCATGGGCGTCTTTGTACAAGTCCGTTAAGTTGTATAGCAATTTAGGATTATGCTTCCTAGTGCCCTCCTTAAATTCCTCCACCGTGAGATATTGACCTTTTAGGTTCTCTCCCAAACTTCTTAATGGCAATGGTTTTAACACCTGATCTTCTGTTTTCATAACGGGAGTGAGTCCTAAATTTGTTACTAGTTGTAGATGATAATAAGACTGTTCCTTATAGTTTTCAATCGCTAACTCACGTTGACGTATCTCATGTAGCAAACACATTTGTACACGGCCAGATGATAATAAGAATTTATTTTTTGCTAATTTTGTGGTGCATCCCCTGGTTATATTCATCCCTAATAGATAATCCAGATACTGCCTTGCTTTAGCAGAATAAGCTAGTCCATCATACTTAGACGCGCTTTCTAATCGATTGAGAGCTGCTTCAAGTTCTGCAGCTTCAAAAGAGGATTTATATACACGAGATTGCTTTTTATTCACACCTGCGTATTCATACACTTCCCTATAGATTAACTCTCCCTCGCGGTCCGCGTCACAAATGTTCACCGCATGGTCAACATCAGGGCGTTGCAGCAGTTTAACAAGGATTTGTAATTGTTCAGCATTCTCTTGCTTCACTTTATAAGCTGGCTGATAAATTAAGGGTAAATGCTCTAACTTAAACATTTTATACTTTGGATCCATCTCTTCCGGATTTTTTAGTTCCAGCAGATGTCCGCGGCACCAACTTACAATATAATTATCATTTTCATAATAACCGTAATAAGGTTTGCTACCAATGTACTTTTGTGAATGACGGAAGCGTGGCGATTTCATAATTTCATTGGCCACTTTTGGTTTTTCTGCAATAAATAACGTTTTCCCCATAACTTTTTCCTCCTTAAACAAAAAAAGGACACACCTACGCTATGGTTATGCGTAGGTGTGTCCTTTTGCAATCTGATTTTTTAGTATTAGATTACTATAATTATAGCACATTATGTTTTAAAAATCTTAATGTAGTAATATTTTCATAGGCAAAAACATATTATATTGCCATCAATTTAATATATTCGGAATATTTTAATTATTATTGATAAAAAATTATATATATTTTATATTACGTTTTTAAAATGTATACTTGTGATATACCAAATACCAAGGAGGATTCAGTTATGAAAAAGAAAACATTAGTAAAATCAATTTTATCTTTAGCTTTAGCGGCTTGTGTAGCATTTCCTTCAATAGCTGGTGCTGAGTATGATGATTTTGAGGGTTCGGTTTCAGGTAAAAAAACAGTGGAATCTTCATTTAACGTTGATCCTGGTTATGGATATGTTAAATTATGGTTTAAAAATAAAGGGAAAAATGATGTCACAATAACTGTAAAAAACATTGATACAGGCAAAAAATATTTAACGATAACACTAAAACCAGGTAAATCATATACTTGGAGAAGTGTAAATGAATGGAAGGGTAAAGCAGTAGGAGCTGGTGAGTATAAAGTTACCTATCGCGATGGTAGCGGCGGATCTGTAAATGTTGACTATGCTGGATTTTCATCTAATGATGAAGATGAAGGACGCGATGCTTAAAATCAAAAAAGATGATTTCTGTATTGTACAGAAGTCATCTTTTTTGATGGCTTTATTCTTTTAGGGGGCACGTCCCCCTTCCCAATTCACTCTTTAGAAAGAATCATCTTTTTTACACTTGGGGGTAGTACAAACTCTTAAGTTGATGGATGTGTGATGCTACCCCCTGTAGAAGTATTACAGGAATACCTTGTGTATATAATAAAAGAAGAGATGCTGTTAACATCTCTTCAAGTAACTGCTACCGTCAGGGTGGCGGTTATTATAAGCTATTTTTTCATTTATTATTTATACTATTCCAAAGTACGAGCGCCTATATGAATTTTTCCCGTTCCCTTACTTTCACTAACAACTCTGATTTTATACTTACCTTTTTCACGGTAAGCTGTTTCCTTACCTGTTTCGCCCTTCTTTATATACCCCTGGCTCACCACTCTGTCCTTCGAATTTTTTAGATACCATTTTACATCACCAGTAGAGTTATTCTGGATGCTAATCCTCATCTCTGCGCCTTTTTTATGGTCAAGTGTTGGTGTTGTCACTTCGCCATCTTTTAAGGCAAACTCCTTGCTAACCATCAAACCAGTTTCCTTTTTTTTACTTTTATTTACTGCTTTTACCGCTTTATATTGTGAAATTTTCTCCGGTGTAACGCTTACATTTTCAGTGCTTGCAAATGATGAGCTTGCTCCTACACTTGTTAAAGCTAAAGTGAGTGCAGAAATAACTAACGTTTTCTTCATAATAAAAATCCCCCTTAATATTTTTTAATTTACACAAAAAATAAACATATTTTATAAAAGTATTTGATTAATTTAATAAACGGATATTATGAATTATTAAATAGAATTTTACTTAGCGTACGAAATTCGCATTTTGTTGGTGATCCCCTTAAATAAATATAATTGTATTACAAAACAGTACATTATTTAGGTACAAAACATTGACTCCCTACCATAGTACATCTTTCAAATGTAGGGATAGTGTTACCATTTTCGTCCCTCTCATAGACCATAACTGTTTTGTTCTTAGCATCAAAAACAATATCATATGCATTTGGATATTTATTTCTAACCCAAATCTCCCCCGAATCAGCACTTGCAGGCATTGCAGAAATAAATAATGCTGATGTTAAACCTAGTACCCCAATTGTTTTTTTGAATTTTGATTTAAACATAAGATTAACCCCTTCCCTATTTGGTTTGACTATTTAATTTTCAGAAAAAATAGTACACTAAAAACATATCATTTTTTACAAATATTGTTAACTCTTTAAACTTGATAAAATAACATTGTAATATTCTGTAATTTAAAATTAAAATTATGAAAATAGTAGTATTGATTTTTGAGAATCCCTCAGCATATAAGGGATAACGCCACATGCCCATCAAGCTAACAGTGAGAAACCCTAGCTATACCTTGATTTTTGTACTGTGACTAATGAATTTCGGAAAAATAAACATAACAAACAAATCTATGAAAATGTGATTTTTCTGCTAGGCAACTTGTCTTTTATTCACCGTCGTTTCATAGACAACACCAAGAATATCGAAGACGGTCATTTTTTTGTAACGATGACATTTACGACCATTCTTTTTAAGCGATTGATAGAGGCGATGCAGAATCACCGAGAGTTCATCTGTGTCAACCGCCATTGCTTGGAACAGTAACGGAAAGTAATCCTTAATCATATAAATTGCTTTGTATTCGCTTAGTTCTTGCTTCTGCTTTTCGAGTAGAAACTGCCGCATTTGAAACATCGTAGAGGAACAGATGAGAATGCTAATGAGTTGGCCATACAAATGGCATTCAAGTCGTTCTTTTTTGATGTCCTTACACTCATCAATTTTAAAGAACGACTTCCATGTTTTAAGCAAAATCTCTATTTGCCAACGCAGTGAATACAAGGAATGCACATAGTTAGTCGGTACTTCTTCTGGCGATGTGTTCGTAATATATACATTCATGCTCATCAAACGCTTACTTTTATCCTTCATGATAATACCCTTTTTCTTCTCGCGTATTGCTTGATTTTTTTAACGCGTTTGTGTTTGATCGTCGGTTAAACGATGGATCATGACACGTGCTGGAAGCTTCTGATTTTGGCCAATATATGCCTCGGGGATTTCCATCGTTTCACCAGGGGGTAGACCAGACATCATTTGTGTCATATCAAGTTGGATGTATTCTGTTTGCTTTTTTAACGTACCATTGTTAAAGTATTTTGGCTCAGGGTTCTTGATATAAAGGCGTGTATTCAGCTTTAACCTCGAGATATAGTAAGCCTTTTTATCGTGAATCGCTTGTAGATCACTTAAATCGAAGTAACCGAGATCTCGCAAACATATGTCTCCTTTTTCAACGGTTTCAAGACAAATGGTACCGTATGTTTTATCATTGTTCTTTCCTGGCCCAAGCTGTACGTTTAAAAATTGACCACTAAGTAAATCGTATTCAAGTTGAATCTTCACCCCCGCAGTATTACTACTTCCACCTGATCCTTGATAGTCAGTAGCGAAGGTATCTGGTAACTGAAACACCGTGGCATCTTAAATACGAATACGATTGAAAATAGATATTATGTGTGCAGAAAGCGATTGATTGGAACAGAGTTTTTGTGTGAGAAGAGAAGTAAAGACTTTTCGAAGAAATGCGACAGCTGCTGGATTAAAGCGTTGATTCAATCCTTCTGGGCTCATTAGTACCCCAGTGGAAGCTTCTAACTGACTGCACAATTGTGTAAGTGACGTGCTAGCAATTTCCTGACTGAGCCATACGCAAAGGGCAATGAGTTCGTTTGCTTGATATTTACTAGATCGCTTTACAAAGCCAACTTGTCTAGCGATGTCTAGTAGGACTATTGGAGATAGAAAGCGTTGTAATTCTTGTGAGAATAGATGGAATTCTTCAGAAAGCGAGCGATCCATAAAAAAACGCCATCCTTTCCTATTGGAGTGAACCCTTAGAATGAGACGAAAAAAACACCTCTCTA
>NZ_NJGF01000139.1:0-25917 GCF_002209985.1 Bacillus sp. K2I17 | reverse complement strand
TCCCCTCCATAGTAAACAGATTAATGTGCTTTCTTTTTACTGTCTACTATAAGGGGATCATATCATCCTTTAGTGTCTTTCTTTTAAATATTTTCCATAAAAAAACACTCTACGGTGCCTTTCTCTGACTTGAACTATCTCAATTTTAATAATATGTATTGAACCCCTAAATATTATCCTACTACGTTAAGTAATATTGGTGTAACTTTTAGAGGAATTCATGACGTTTATAAAACAGTTGTACTGTTTTCGTTCCTTTTTATTATCATGTCTATGTGATATATTTATAACATAAGGAGAGAAATATATCACATAGGAGGTTTGTATGAAAAATAAATTAGCATATTTAGGGTTTCTTGGTTTTTTTGGTTTTTTAGGTCCGTTTACATTTTTAGGTAATATTTCATGGGCATATTATTTTTTCGGTTTCTTTTTCTTCTTCGCATATGCAAAAGTAGTACCAGATGAGCTTTTTATGCTGCATGTTAGGATCGCTGCTACAAGAGCTTTTTTCGTAGCATTAGTACTCGGCAGTATACTACTCTTAAGTGTTTTTATATTAGAAAATTTACATGTAATTCGGTTATTCGTTATAATTTCAGTTTTCATACCTTTAGGCACATTTATAATTAATTTAGAAATATTTGAACGTCGAGAAAAGAAAGGAATGCAAGATGCCACTTAAGACTAGAATGAAAGAATATAGAGTTAGGTTAAATATGTCTCAAGAAGATTTAGCCAAAGAGGTGGGTGTTAGAAGGGAAACAATTGGTAATCTTGAAAATGAAAAATATAATCCTTCATTCAAACTTACTTATGATATAGCAAAGATTTTAAAAGTACCTATTGAAGTTCTGTTTTGGTTTGAAGAATAGGTTGTGTATAAAAT
Organism: Bacillus sp. K2I17; assembly: GCF_002209985.1. NCBI lineage: Bacteria > Bacillati > Bacillota > Bacilli > Caryophanales > Bacillaceae > Bacillus > Bacillus sp. K2I17. The sequence goes on along the minus strand of NZ_NJGF01000139.1, from coordinate 25,028 downwards.
TAAATTCAGATTTCTAACAAGAGACTCTATTTTATTTAATATTTTTTAAAATGGAGTCTTTGTATTTACCATTTGGGGTACTCTCAATATTTTTTATAAAAATGCATATAATTTATAAGTAATATGAGCAATTATACAAGGAAAAAGTGAATTAGTTTTTTTATAAAGAAAAGACACCCTAAGGTGCCTTCCTCCCACTTGAACCATGTTCATTTAGTATAAACTTATCCGTATTATCCCTTTGTTATACCTATAAACACATCCTATAAAACAGAATCGTCTATATACACCAGATTGTTAGTTTACAAAATACAAGAGATTTAAGATCAGTATTAGAGTGACGCCACACCTTATATAATAATTGATATGTTACGCCTATCAAAAGAATCTGTTTTATAGAATGTATTCACATTTTTATTTTACTATATGTAATATTTATTTGGTGTAATTTTCGCAAATATGTATAATTGCATAAGGTTTATAAAAAAGAGAGTATAATTGGGTATTGTGTAATAAAGATAAGACTCATCTACGGAAATAGGTGGGTTTTAGGTTGGATATTACTATCTCATTGGACAAAAGGAATTTTGCATTTAAATAATAGTATATTTTTAAAGTTCTTATATTGAGAAATAAAGCAAAGACACTTATTGAGTATCCTTCCTCCGACTTGAACCATCTTAATTTTAATAATATGTATTGGACCCCATCTAATATAATTGTATCAAGCTGATGCAAAGTGGCAATTGGGAAATACGATTAACAAGAGAATGATAGTAGTGAAGACACCTAAAAATAAGGAAGTAGATTCTTACAGGTTGACTACAAATTCATCGACTCATGGTAACCAAAGTGGCTGTAAACAATATCATTAATAGTATTACAATGATATACAATTCGGATTGGGATATCATAATACCAATCATTATGCCATTAATCTTCTCATTGCTCCTGCTACAATCCCATTTAATACGGGGTTATATCTTAAAATATGAGTATAGTAATACCACTAACAAAAATACCGATCAGGAGTCCTAAAACAGAGGATGTACTCAAATAGTTGTTACATTATTTGTAAGATATATTTTTTCTTCATTTAAAAATCCAAACAAGCTTATTAATGCATTACGGAGGTTAACAGGTAAAAACATCAATTATACAGATTTCTGGACTTAAAAAGGGCTACTAAACTATGTAGTCCTTTTTAACAATTTAGTTTCCAAAAATCTATATTTTTTGTAATTCAGTTGCAAACTACAAAACTTCTTTTAAAAGAAATGTACGTACATACACATTATATTTTATTCCATAACGCTCTATCTTTTTTCACAATAGTTTAATATCGTGAAAATTAAACTATTAGATACTACATCATTTTGTTTTTTATATAGATTTGTAATTAAACTATATATTGAAATTAGTAATAATAAAATGTATTATTGAAAAGCACAATTTATAATTCAAGTAATCAAGACTATGTACCCATAATAATTTGAACATTCAGAAATTATAATATTGTCTAAAAATGAGGTGAGATTCATAGAAACAGTACATATTAAATGGTATGGATTGTATAGTATAAATGATTTTTATAATAGAGAAGAAGCTTCTAAGAAGGGGATATTTACAATCTCTAGAGTAGATGCTAAGAATATAACATTGCTATATATAGGAAAAACCAAAAGAAGCTTTATACAAAAGATAAGGGAACTTAATAAGGAGTGGCTTTGTGATGATAGCGAATTAAAGATTACATTAGGAATAATAGAATTTCCTAGTGGTGAAAGTTACTCTGAAAAGAAGGTAAAAGAGATAAAATCTCTTTTGATTTTACGACATACCCCATTAGAAAACGAAACGTCTTTATTATACCATAGAGGGAAAGTTAATTTAAAAATTATAAATAAGGGAAGAAGAGGCTTAATTGTTAAAAAGCTTTCCACAGAAGATCTAATATGGGCGTAATTGGAATCACCTTTGAATAAAATTGAAGGTTTCTTAAGTGCCGAAGCTTATCAATTTTTAATGTATTAAACTATTTTGAATAACATATGTCAGATGCTTGAAAAAAACAAATTTTATTATGATATGAAATCCTGTATGGAAAGTGTAGTTCATTTCTATTATTTAATAAAAATATTAAGAATTATAGGGATAATACATAAAGAGTAGAGGAGAAAATAAACACGGAGGTTTAAAGAATGGGACAAGCAAGCAGGTTTCAAGAAAAACAACAGAATCGTCGTCAAAAGGCGATTTTTAATATTGCATTTACTTTGATATTAGTGACAGTTGGTATAGTGACCTACCAGTTGTTTACCCCTTCTGATGCATCAAAGAAAGCAATTGCTCAAGAAAAGAAAGCAACAAAGATAGAAGAGAAGAAAAGTGAAGATAAAGAAACATCAAAGATAGAAGAGAAGAAAAGTGAAGATAAAGAAACATCAAAGATAGAAGAGAAGAAAAATGAAGATAAAGAAACATCAAATATAGAAGAGGAGAAGAATGAAGATAAAGAAGCAACAAAGATAGAAGGGAAGAAAAGTGAAGATAAAGAAGCAGCACAGTTAGAAGGGAAACTAAAAGCAGAAAAATCGGTAAAAACGAATGAAAACGAAAATGAAAATAAAAATAAAGAGGGAGAAAAAACGGTATCTCAAGAAAAGGGTTCTCAAACTAATTCTTCTTGGAAGCCAATTGGTACAGAGCAAGGAGCAAAACCTGAAATGAAATTTAAAGAAGGAACAGTAGATTGGAGTGAGATGAAAAAAGCAATTTCTTATGCTGTGGATGTTCCAGAGAGCCAATTGACTTTCGATTTTATTGGGAATAATGGTAATAATAAAGCCTACGGTAATGTACGAGATAAGCAAAGTAATAAAAAATATAAGGTTAATATTGATTGGGTAGAGAATCAGGGATGGAAACCAGTATCTGTTCAGGTGGTAAAATAAATAATAGAAATTTAATTATGTGTTTAAAAGTTTACTTTTGTAAAAACTCAAAAAAGAGTTTGTATCAATCGGGACTCTTTTTGTTATGTTGACACCATTAATTACTTGGACTCATTTGTTAGATCCTGATGCGGACAAACTTGGAAGTCTATAAAAAAATAATCTATGCGCCTACTTTATGTAGGTAAATAGATTATTTTTTGTTATACATTTATAAAGTTTCTTTTATTTTTTTCGCCGAGATACGTGTAAAAATAGGTTATATCAATACATTTTTTACTAAACTTTGTTTTTCGTTGATATTTGTAACATAAACGTCCGTTTTTGTGACGTTTTATATTTGAAAATATGAAATATCCTAACGGTTTTACTAACTGTAACAAAATACTTTCTCAAAAATAATTTGTAACATTATTAGAAAACGACGGCGAGATGAATACAAACGAAAGAAAATCTTGTGGATCATAAAGGATTTGAGAGCTAGAGGGATACATAACAGCGCAGATAAGGTTGAGGAAGCAGATAAGAAGTATTTCCCCCTGGCGGCCAAATGATAAAAACCCTGCAGGGGATACAGGGCAAGACTAAGGGTATTGAAGAATTGTCGATTCTAAAAGTAAAGTAATTTTTGGAATATTATAAGTTTAACACATGATTGATTTAAACATTATATAAGGATGTTACAGAATTATGAATATAAAAAACTAAGATAAAAATTATGAAAAAGGTTGATAATCCAAAGAATCCATAAGGGATTATGTTATTAATAGCGTCTTTATAGTATTAATAGGACAAGCTCTTGCATGTCGTAAATTTAGGAATCGAATAGAATACCCTGCCAAATAGACAGATTCCTGGGGTAGGAAGATTGAACTATAACAATCTTTACGTAACTTTTACAATTGATTGAAGTATTTGATTAAAACAAAGTTTGAATTTTGTAGAACTGTAGACTAAGGAAATATGCTTAGGGTATTAGCGAAACCCAACCCTAATCAATTCTTCATTGTTTATTTCAATTACGAATCGATAATCTTTACCTAATAGCCAGTAATAAAAACTGACTGCCTCAACGTCAACTAGTGATTGGAATACTTTATCAAGATTTGTACTTACTACTGGGATTTTAAAATTATCCCATATTATTAAAATCTGTTCATCAAAATCTAGTTGGTTTGCTTTAATCAGGGAAATTAGTTGTTCTTTGTTTGAAGCTATTAATTGATTGTCTAACTGTTCCCAATCTATTCTTCCAGAGACCGTTATAGGAAATAAATCTATTAAAGTAGTAGCAATCTGTTGGCTTTTTTTCTGAGAGAAAATGAGCGTTTCGTTTCCTAGGGATTCAAGGCATTCATTAAACAAAGGGTTTGTATCATTTCTGTTTTTGGTTTTCAGTTCTCTTAACTTTTGTCGCATTTTCCATTGTCTTGACGATCTATCATTCATTTTTAACATTCCTTATACAATTATTTATGAATGAGTATAGCATATAAGGGAAGCTATTATGAAAATGAATTTTTATAATATACATTAAACAAAAGCTTTATTTGAAAAAAGGACCTCTTACGGAAAGATAAGAGGCCATCAAAAAATGTTGTATTTGAAACACGTGATGTTTCATAAAATATTATAACATAATTTGAATATTAAGTATAACTAATATATAGTTTTTGAAAAGAATAAAAATGTATAAAACTATTATTGAAATGGAGAAGAACTAGGATAAGGGGGCTAGGGCTTCTAGGATTGGTATATATCTCTCACACGACATAAAAAAGAATAAAACGTATTGAAGATAACACATGAATGTCTCATAAATAAAAACATTATTTTAATTGTTGCAGCCCCTTAGAGGGCGCTCTAAGGGGCTAAGATTCGAGAATTTTTAAACTCTTGTTAATTACATGATAGCTCCCTAAGGAGTATATAAGGAATTTTAGCACTTAACTAATAATTTTACAACTGTATATTCGAATCAATATATTAATAAACTATTTATATAAAAAATGGCTCTTACTACTACGTAAGAGCCCCATGAACAAAGAAAAAGTCGTATATGAAACTATATAAGAATCACAATAATATTTTAACAGCTTTACATATAGTTGTCTATACACGGTTAGCGTAGTAGGACTAACAAAATGTCATTTGATTTGAAAGGGGAATGGGAAAATGATTGAACAGGTTGAAATCGAAGGGCAGTTATCAATATTTGATATAGATGAAACAAAAATCAAGCTGTATGAAGTCTTAAAAGCAAACGCTTGCCATTGCGAGATTAGGAGTTATTACCTACACAACGATTACATGGGTGAAGTTAAGTAGTTCTTAATTAGAATTACAGATGACATAATTATTGATATGTGTTTGAGTCAGTTCCCTGAAGTATTTGCTGTGTATGAGGAATTCACTGAAACGCAGATCAAGAAGATATACAGAGGGAGATTGCAATAATGCTATTTTATAAAAAAAGAGAAGTCCTTAATCAGGTCGCTCCTCTTAATGCCAATATACAATAACTATTCCATTATAATGTATGGGCGTAAAATATTTAATAATTATCTTTATGGTGAAAATTTCATTTTGCCTTAGTACCTTTAAATCACGAAAAAAGGTTCTGCTGTTTCCAACAGAACCTTTCCTAAAATGGCAAAGAGTAACTCTTACCTTACTCTTTATTTATATACTATAAGATTGTTAACGAGAATCCAAGACTCTTTATATTGAGAAATAAAGAAGAATCATTATAAAAAATTTATCTTTTTTCATAAGTAAAAGAGCAGCTAGCAAAAACTAACTGCTCAATACAAGGAGATACAGAGAAAACTAAATGGATTTTGGCATACAAGCCTATCAACATTATGGACATAATATTGATTTTTATTCGAAGGAATACATGTTTTACAAATCAAATTATGATAGTCGATATTCTCCATATTGACCAGAAAAGAACCAAGAATTCTAGTGAAATTCCAATTGTTCTTTTCCTAGTTTTTTGAAATTCTTTTACTAAATAGCCAACAGCACTAATTGCTAGAAGAATGAAAAGAATAAGTTCTAGTGTAACTGGCATTTGATCTACTCCTAATCGATTAATTAATTTAGTATATAACGATTATAAAATATTTTTTGTGGTTAATGGTGAAAAATTAAATAAAACTATCTATATAAAGGCCCTGTTGTCTACAACAGGACCTTTCCTAAAATGGCAAAGAGTAACTCTTGCCTTACTCTTTGTTCATGTACTACAAGATTGTTAACGAAAATCTAAGGCTCTTTATATAGAGAAATAAAGAAAAATCATTATAAAGGATTTTATCTTTTTTCATAAATAAAAGAGCAGCTAAAAAACTAACTGCTCGGCTGGTTCTCCAAGGGGGAACAAGGAGAAAATCTAATGTCATATATAGTATTGACGGAATATTGAGTTTTATTCAAGGGGGTGTACTAATTATGTAGGTTACACGAGAAGTCCTATTAACATCCAGGCTGCCCCGATCAGAATTAAAGTTTCGAATGTAATCCAAAACTTTCTTTTTTCTGGTTTTTGAAATTCTTTGATTACAGAAAATATGGCACTTATTCCTACAAGAGTGAAAAGAGCAATTCGGATTGTTTCAATCAATTGCATCACCACCTAATATTTGAATAATTTAATTATATATTAATTACCATTTTATAGAAACTTAATGAAATAATCCTTTTAAGTGAATACAATTCTATTATTCTTTATCATTTGTTTCTGGAAATGGAATGGGGTGGTTGTTCATGATTGAATGGTTACGCGTTTCTGGATAATAAACAAATATTAAAATAGGCTTCACTTCATCAATTTGGACGATGTGGTTTACACTTTTAATGAATTACTCACATTTTTCGTTGAGCAAGGGGTTTCGCTCTTTGTTTGAGCTAATATAGACAGAGCTCCCTCAGTTTTCCATGTGTATTGCTTCAAATAAGGCATCGGAAGAAAGATATACGTCTTGGATATAAATTAAACATTATGCAAACGTGATTGGTCAGCACAAGATCGGCCAGCTGAAGTATTGACCGACTCTACAGAGTATAAACGAGAAGATTCTTAGTCTTTTCCCAAGTACCGAACGTAAAGCGCGTAGCTAATATGAGCTGAAAAATTTCATGATGCGGTGGTTTGGAGAAGGTTGCGAGTGACCTTGGAAGAAGAACTTTTTCCGATTGTTTTTATTTTTCTCCCTCTATTAGATAGGAAAACTATGAGTAAGTTAATAAAACATATTTTTTGAATTATTCAATACAAATATATATAATTATATCGATGTTAATATATTAACTAGTTAAAAATGGGGAAAGAAAAATGAAAATTAAATTTGATGTGGTTAAAGATGAAAATTTTGATTTTACTTTATTAGAAGCAAAATTACTGAAAACTTTTAAAGAAGTGGATAATGTAGCAATAATTGAAAAGGTTGAAGATAAAATTTTTGAAAAAGATGATGTGCAAACCCATTTGGCGGAGATTACTATTAATGTTACAGGAAAAAATATTGGATATAGATCAGCTTCAGCCAGTATATTCATTGTTCTAGAAAGTCTATCAATAGAGCTATTCAATATTAATATTAGTACACATTAAGCATCCAAAATGGATGCTTTTTTCTTTGTTATATAGAAATTACACATTAAAACAGTGAACATTCTAATAAGGCAAGCATATGATGAATCGTGGGACGAGTTATCATATGAGGTGAAACTTGGAGCGCCATACTTATTCGTTGAAGGGTACCTAATGGACGGGTACTCTTTTTATTTTGCACCTTTTATAAGGACAAGCATATATTGGAGTATGGGGTAACCCCACTTCATATATTTGAGCACCTGCAATCGTAAGGTGCTCTTTATTTTGTACAAAATGGTCATTTGAATTAAATGATTATATAAATAGATAGAATCTAATTATTTGATTCACATTTTAATCCAAGGGGTACAAATTCGATGCGGCGTGAAAAGGATTTGTTGAAACAATGGAAGGCGGATTTGCAAGCTTTACAAGAAAAGAAGAGGCTGAAGAAGAAGGATAAGAAAAACAATAAAAAATATAGCATTCCTGGTAATACAGCTGACTTCATGAATGGTAAGAATACTTATCGTAAAAAGAATGAGGTATGGAAGCAAAGAAATAAATGACGTGAGGGTAAATAAATCGATTAAACCAATAGCAATTATCGTAGATGCTGCCGTAATCTAGGTGGCGTCTTGTTTGTTGTTAAGGAAAGATAAGGGGTGAAATGGATTTGAAGCTTAAAGACTAGATAATAATATTATTACTTTAAAATGCAGAAAGTAGACTAGTAAACAAGCTGTTTTTGTTTTTTAGCATAAGATATGATGAATCTTAAAGTTAAGAGGAGGTAATCATATTTATGGGATGTAATTGTAATTTCAGACATTGCAGAGATTGTAATAGATTTTGGAATGATTTAATGTTCTGCGGACGCAGACATAGAGATTGTGATGACCGTCGTTGTAGACGTGACTGTGACTGTGATGAATGTCGTCGTAGACGTAATCATGATCATGATCGTGACTGTGATAAGCGTAAGGATTGGTAAATTCCTATTGGAGAGGGCTTTGAAGAAAAGCGCTCTTTTTTTGTACATGGATTTTCTGGTCTTATTTGTTGAGGAAGGATAAGGACTAACAAAACAAACGAACACAACGGATGGAAATGATGAGGAAGAGTCAGTCGAATTGAAGTCAGATGGAAAAGAGTATGGCTTAACGAAACGCGAGTTAGAGATTTTGAATCTTTTGTCTCAAGGAATCCGTTATAAAACAATTGCTTCGAAACTTTACTTATCAAATGGCACAGTTAGAAATTATGCCTCTACTCTTTATGACAAGCTAGAAGTCAAAAATCAGGAAGAAGCCGTGCAAAAAGCAAGAGATACAGGATTACTCTCGTAAGAGGGAGTGCTGTCATCTGCTAGGGGTACGTGAATTTCAGGGACCAAACTTCAAAAAATGTAATTTGAATGTCTGTTATAGGCGATTTTATAGATTCTATAAATAATGTTTAATTTTTAATAAAGACAATCATATAAAACCCAACATAATCGATCTTATGTCGGGTTTTATAGTGAACATTAGCGTTGTAACCCTTATACATGAGGATGGCCCCCATACCCCGAATCAGTCACATATCCTTGAAAACCACCAGTTAAATACAAACTGAATAACTCATTATTATTTTTAAACATTTTATTATGAAAAAGTTAGAGAATTATCTTAGTTATTAAATAGATTCTGCCTATACTTTAAGTAGAGTCCAATTTATTAAATTTAAATAGTTTATATGCTCATATATAGAATTTTGAAGGGGGTATATTGTAAATGATTCCAACGTCAACATACGTGGCTAAATGGGTATTAGATGACTTAACACTTGCATCAAGACCAAATCAGGGGATCAAACTAAGTACATTTAAAAAGTTAGAGAAACTTTATGTAGAATACAGAGAAATGATTGAGGGAGATACTAGCTTTGAAATCACACATTATTTGCTAGAGTTTATCAATCCGCATAATCTCTTTGTAGTAAGAGAGGGTTACTATATATTTGATAATAAAACAATGAAATTTATTAAAGTATCGGATGATATTCATTTTTCAAATCAAAGCTTAGCGTATTGTAATAATGGAGTTGCAGTGGATTTAATAAACGGAAAAATGCATTTTTTAGAAGGGCATTATTATAAAGTTAAGACCTCATATGTTGATTTATTAAAAGGAGAAACTATCCCTGTAATGGTACTAAGTCATTTAGATAATAATGTTGGAGTATCAGTTCCTTTGACAATGTTTAATGAGGAAAGAACTTTTAAAATTTCAGAGAGTTATATAGTTGATCTTACCTCAAAAAATTGTAACAATGAGAGTGAATTTAGTGAAAAGGGAAACATAATACGATTTTTAAAACCTTCTATTGTGTAGTTAAGATATATATGTTAATTAAATTCATAATGAATTTAAGAGGGTGAAAAAATTGTCTTTTGAAATGTATACAGCCTTTCGAGGTAAAGTAATTATAAAGGATGAATATAAAGAATTGGTGAAATTAATAAGTACAGGAAACTGGGAAGAAGCAGCTTTAAAGTTTCCATTTGTTAAAGAATATATAAAAGTTAATCAAAGTAAAGACATTCCATTTACAAAGGAACAGATAGATGAAGCATTAGCAGAAGATGATTTTCTATATATGAGGTGGCACGTAGACAACTGGGAAGAAGAGAATGACTATTATACAAATTTAAAAGGCTATGAATGGTCATTTATAGCCAATCTAAAGAATTACAGAGTTAAAGAACATAACGTAACACCTATTTCATTATTTATGAATGTGATATTAAAAGAAGTAGCAGCACATATTATAAAGCTGGAAGTTTGGTATGGTGAATCTGATGGACCAGAAGAATATATTTTTATAAATAATGAATTTATAAAGAAGTTGTAGCAGTAATAGAATATTGCTGCTTTTTTATTTCTTAATAGACTAAAATTATTGTTGTTGGCTTCATATATATTCATTTATAATAGAATGTGGAAAAATTTACACTGCAATAATAAAGATTTTATTATACAAGAGCTGGGAGCAGCTCTTTTTATTTTGTTCAGGGGGAGTGTGAAAGAAAAAAGTTTATGTTAGTGGCGAAGTTAAATGATCTAATAGAAAATAAAAAATTAGAATTAGTAGAACTGGTAAATAAACATGGCTTTAGTCATATGAAAGTCCTCCATTTAAGTCAGGAAATTGATAAATTAATTAATAAATATATGATTATAAAAAAAGGAACCCTATAAAAGTAGGGTTCAAAGGGAACAGATACATAAAATAAATAAAGAATAATTTAATTATATAAGAAAATTGATACCGTAATATTGAGAAAGTGTAAAACCTTAATTAATTATTTTCGTTTGAAAAGTGATGTGATTACTATTTTAAAATTAAGAATAAATTTAATAGAGAGAGCTGTTTAACGAATTAAGTTAACAGAAGACAATATAGTTAGTAAACAAAGAGCGGAACATTTTGTTAATGAATTAATCAAAAAAGATTAAATGCATCTTACTGCTAGATCTTGATTTCGCAAAAAATTCCGCTTGATTTCCTCCATCCACAAAACCACCAATATTTCTGAAAACCCCACATTCACCAGGTCCTAAATATCGTACGCCTACATAATCATTATAGCTATCAGGATCGTACTCCCATAATTCAACTTTTAACTTACTAGTTGAACCTACTTCAGCAGCTCGGCAAATCTTGTAATCTCCACCAGTCGAGGCATATAGATAACTTTCAGCACCATTTGAATATAGCGTTTCTTCTCCTAAGTAATCCCATCCAGAACTAAAAGGCTCTATTGTGTTTGCAAATGTAGAAGAAGGGACCAACAATACTAACAACGTCGTTACGAATGCCATCATACTAATTTTAAATTTTTTCATTCTTATTCCTCCTTTGTTTTTGATTGAAAATTATTGTTCTTCAGATAATACATAAAATATTTTGTTTTGTTGCAAATAAATGAATGCTTTAAAATAATGTTGTTTGAAAATACTTCTATCCATATGTTAGGGGTAACTCCACATTGCTATTCAGCTAATAGGGGTCTCGCGCGATCAAGTTAAGGTTTTTAATTACCCTCTAAACGAAAAATTAATTTCTCTATAGTTGTTAATTTTAGGAAATTAGTTCTTTTTTTGTTTTTGAGGTGTTGACTTTTCTTAAGTTGATGGATGTGTGGCGAGACCCCTGTTAGAGCAAATAAAAAAACGTAATTTAAATAGTTTTATTAAAAATCAATTGAATTTCATTAATCGAAAGAGAAGAAAACACTATAATTTTTTTCAAATCCATGCATAAGACATACAATTACCTAATAGAAAAAGTATCACAATATGTTAATTTCAATTTCTTCCGCTTCATATCAAAGTACTAACCTATAATTTCCAATGTAATCCATTGAAATGTAGTAAGATAGGATGTAACATTTATCAGTATTTAAAAAGTCTAACATTGTTTAAATGACTTCAATGAGTAGTTAAGAGGAGAATATAATGAATAAAATAAAAAGGTTACTAAAACGTAAAACGACTTGGATAATTCTTATCCTATTTGTATTTGTTTATGTAAATAACAGTTCTTTTTTTGCTAAAAGGGACGAGGGGGCTCCTATTCTTCTTGCTCACCGAGGACTTTCACAAACATTCAGCATGGATGGGATTGAGGGTGATACATGTACAGCAGAACGTATAAATAAACCTGAACACTCTTATTTAGAAAATACAATTCCATCTATGGAAGCTGCATTTAAAGCTGGAGCTGATCTAGTAGAGTTTGATGTTCAACCAACTAAAGATAATAATTTTGTTATTTTTCATGATTGGACGCTTGATTGCCGTACTAATGGTAAAGGTGTTACAAGAGATTTTACAACAAAAGAATTACAAGCACTTGATATTGGATACGGTTATACAGCTGATGGGGGGAAAACATTCCCGTTCCGTGGTAAAGGGATTAATCTTATGCCAACACTCGATGAAGTACTTAACCATTTTCCAGATCGTTCTTTTCTTATTCATATCAAAAGTGATGATGAAAATGAAGGAATCCAATTGGCTGATTATCTCAAGAAACTACCAGCAAAACGCCTTGAGCAACTAACTGTATATGGTGGTGATAAACCAATTGCTGCGATTGAGGAGCGTATCCCTAGTTTACGAACAATGTCAAAAGCAACTATGAAAAAGGATCTTCTTACTTATATTGCGTTAGGGTGGACTGGTTACATGCCTTCAAGTCTAAAGCATGGAGAGTTGCATATTCCAGACAAAGTAGCTCCTTGGCTTTGGGGATGGCCGAACCGTTTTCTTAATAGAATGGATAAAGCAGATACTCGCGTTATCATTGTAGGTGGAAATGGATTTGGATTTTCAAGTGGATTTGACTCATCCGAAGATATAAAACGTATTCCTGAAGATTATACAGGTGGAATTTGGACAAATCGGATTGATAAAATAGCACCTTTATTTAAGAATAAGTGATGATATCATACTCGAAGTGTTCATATGCTGAAAGAATTACTTTATGCTCCTAGAATTGTTTTGTAGAATTAAGTCTTTAACAAATAAGATGAATTTGTGATGTGTTTTTAAAGTAGTGCACAAGTGCAAAATCACAAAAAAGATCACCTATGAAATTGTGTAGGTGGTCTTTTCATGTTCATAAAAAAACTTTTGTTCCAATTAGTCCAAATGTTTTTTTACTTATTTTCAGTAGATAAAACTACATGGGAAAAAGTAAAAAAGTGGAGAAATATTTGTCTGAATATATATAATTTTTAACAAAAATTCATAATTATGTTATATAATGATGATAACAAATCATATTTTAGGCATTACCCCCGATTGTGTAGAATAAATGATTTTTTACTGAGTTAAAGTGTTTGGCTAAAAGAACTTGTAGCGGGGCCTGCTACAAGTTCTTTTGTTTTTTCAGTATAGGAAAATAAGAAAAAAGGAGGGAATACAAGTATGATAAGAAATTTAAAGAAAGCAGCACTGAATTCGTTAGATGGTAAATGGGGGGGAGGTATAGGAGTATCAGCGTTAAACTATTTTGTACCTACTTTTAGTGCATCAGCAATCGCGACATTCATGTATTTAATAGTTGGCCTGTTTATTGGGGTAATTGGTTTGGATGTAATCTTTGTTTATTCAATTAGTGGGCAACCCCAAGTAGACCCTACTGCACTAGTTTTACTTATTCTAAGTTATATTTTTTTAGGACTTATTTGTTTCTTAATTTACAGTTCTATACAAGGCATCTTTAATTATGGATATTCTGCTTTTACCTTACATTTAGGTGAAAATGAAGATGCTAAAGTGGACGATGTATTTCTAGGATTTAAAAAAAGCAATTTGTTTAGATCAGTAAAATTGGGCCTGTTGCAAGCTATTTTTCTTTTTTTATGGAGTCTCTTATTAATTGTTCCAGGTATTATTAAATATTTTTCTTATTCCATGTCGTATTACATATTAGTAGAGAATCCTGATTATACAGCAAGTGAAGCGTTGAGAGAAAGTAAAAGAATAATGAAAGGACAAAAGTTAAAGTTATTTGTTCTTTGGCTATCATTTATTGGTTGGTTTTTATTAGCTACATTTATAGGAATGTTTACGTTTAATCTATCATTTATTTTCATTTCTCCTTATTACAATACAACTGTCTCACATTTTTACTTAGATTTAATTAAAAAACAGGATATTGGAGAAGCGAAGGTAAGTATATAAGTAGGAAGAAAGTATGTGCAAGGAAAGTGTATACTATCTTGATAGTGGATATATTACGTTTATTATGATTTAAGCAAGGGTACTGCAAACATGTTGCAAGTTGAAGTGTATAAGATAAGGATAATACAAAGACTGGAGTACAGCTTACTACGAACCGTTTTGATACAGAATTATATTGTAGATTTAAAATAAAGTTTAATCAATTTGATACTAATAATCTTGATAAACGATCATAGAAAAGGGCGTGTTTTGAAAAAGATTGATCAAAACACGTTCTTAATATTTTCATTTAGTCCATTATTTCATAAAAAAATTTGAACATTTTCTGCCTGTGTTACTCCACAATCACGCCCTTTAATGGAAGATCGTTCAATAAGTTTCTGAGATATATGTCTACGTATGTTATGGGAAAAAAGCTCCAGTATGTTAAAAGTATTATTTTACTTCATATTAATAATTTTTAAATTTATCAACTACTAAATAGAGACTACTAGTTAATTTATGTAAGAAGAGGTGTGATCATGTATGAATCCATCGTTGGCCTGAAAGTTAAGAAAGGAGACAGTCATGTTCAACCTTTTACCTTCGGGTCCTAATATTTAGAGCTATAGGCTGATAAAGTTCGAATCTAAACTAAGGGTTTATTACTTCCTTAAATCAGTAAAGTTCTGGACAAAAAACTCCTGAAATTTACGTTCCGCCACGGACATATAACGGCCTTCAAGCCGTGCGATTTGATAGGTACGCTGACAAATAGGATTATCAATATGCACTAAATGAAATGACGTCTCTATTTTTTTTATTAAGGTTTCTGGCATAAAAGCAATACCAATTCCCATACGGATGAAATAACTTACTGCAGAATGTTCGTCAACTTTACATATAATATTCGGAGTAAATCCTGCTTTTTGACAAAATTCATCCGTCATTTCTCGGAATGGATTCCCTTGCTTTATACAAATAAAAGGATCATTAGCCACTTCTCTCAAGTCTATGTTGCTCCGATTAACAAATCGATGTGTATGAGGAACAGCTAGTAAGATTTTTTCAGTGAGAAAAGACAATCCCTCTATCCCCGTCTGCTCAATAGGAGGGAAAGTGATACAAAAATCGATATCTCCACTTCGGAGCTGTTGCACCTTTTCCCTCTCTGAAGCTTGAGTGATTTGAAGTTTGATATCAGGGTGCAAGGATATAAAAGAACCTATTACATCAGAAAAGCATTTATGAGTTGTTGTTGCTAAAGAAACACGCCCTCTTTCCATTGCCGCAAGATCTTCAAC
Source organism: Bacillus sp. K2I17 (assembly GCF_002209985.1). Taxonomy (NCBI): domain Bacteria; kingdom Bacillati; phylum Bacillota; class Bacilli; order Caryophanales; family Bacillaceae; genus Bacillus; species Bacillus sp. K2I17. The sequence continues at coordinate 9,454 of NZ_NJGF01000139.1, read as the reverse complement.
TTCTCTTCTACCCTCTTCAAGTAACATGAGTGCCTTTTCTACTTTCTTTAGATACGCTTTTCCAAATGAGTTGAGTCGAATCTTCCTTCCTTGGCGATTAAATAATGGTACACCTAAATCCTCTTCCAACCTAGCGATGGTTTTGCTGAGAGCAGGCTGCGTGATGTGAAGCTCTTGCGCAGCCTGCGTCATATGCTCCAACTTAGCGACTTTTAGAAAATAATGCAGTTGCAGTAGTTCCACATTCATCACTCCTTTATTCATATACTCGAGTATATAAAGAGGTATATTAAAATGTCTTTTTATTTATTAATAATCAATTATAGAATAAAACATGTAAGCAATAAAAACTTTCAAAGATTTTAAAGGATTCTACTATTTTAATTATGAGTATTTTTTCTTAACTACTTCCCATTTTGGGAAGGCATTCTTAAACAGTGAATATGGAGATGAAGTGGAACCTTTGAAACTAAACCATATCAACCTAACGGTCACTGACGTTAACGATGCTCGAAAGTTCTTGGAGAAATACTTCAGCCTACAAACTAAGAGCACGCATGGCGATTCGTCCGCTGTACTATTAGACGAAGATGGATTATTGCTCGCTTTGATGAAAGGTACTCAGGTCAGTTATCCGAAGTCCTTTCATATTGGTTTTTCACAGGAGAGCGAAGAACGGGTGAACGAGATCTATCAACACTTGAAGAATGATGGATTTGATGTAAAACCACCCAAAAGGGCCCATCGCTGGACATTCTATGTTAAGACCCCGGGTGGATTTACCATCGAGGTGCTTAGTTGAATAAAGACATTAAATGATCGTTCAATAGCAGAACATGTCAATTCGTAATCCTGAGATTACATTTTAAAATAATGTAAAGGGCTGATTACCTATGAATAACGATCAAACGATTCGATCAATTAATCTTTTCAAACAAGAAAAAGAGATTTTAAATTTCGCCTGTTTGGGTGTTAATAAATATAATTACCTAATTCATGCTCAATTCCACTCCACCATAAGCTGGAACTCCTACCCTTTAAGGAGGGATATAGCATGAAAGCTGCTGCAATTTCTACTTCTGGTCCTTCAAATGTTTTGAAAGTAATGGAATTTGATACCCCTCATGCTGGTGTAGGGCAAGTTCGGATCCGGGTTAAGGCTGCTGGAATCCAGCCATTCGATTTGTCGGTGCGTAGTGGCTGGGCACCACCCGGTTTTTCGGTGCAGTATCCACAGATTCTCGGTAACGAATTCGCAGGAATTATTGATCAAGTCGGGGATAAAGTTACAGACTTCTCTATCGGCAATGAAGTACTTGGATGGGCATTACTGGCCTGCTATGCAGAATATGTAGTGGTTAGCGTTGACCAGATTGTGCATAAGCCACAGAGTATGCCTTGGGAGGAGGCTGGTGCAATAACAGCTTCTGGTCAAACGGCTCACACCGCATTACAGGAACTTCGTGTTGACAAGGGAGACACCATATTGATTCACGCTGCAGCTGGTGGAGTTGGTACATTCGCTGTACAACTGGCCCAGGCATGGGGAGCAACTGTCATCGGTACGGCCAGTGAACGAAACCATGATTACCTTCGATCGCTGGGTGCAATCCCTGTCACTTATGGAGACGGTCTTGTTGATAGAGTTCGTGCTCTAGCACCGGATGGCGTGGACGTAGCCCTTGATGCCGCTGGGGACGATGCTCTGCGCGCATCGTTGGGGCTTGTCGAAAACAAAGAACGAATCGGCACAATTGTTGCTTTCGACCTTGTAGAGGAGCTTGGTGTTCGCCCTATACGCAGCCAAAGGTCCGTGAATCGGCTTGCCCAGCTGGTAGAGCTTTACTCCAAAGGGAAATTGCACATCCACATCAGGAAGTCATTTCCGCTTCACCAAGCCGCAGACGCACATCGAGAGATCGAAAGTGGTCACGGCAGAGGAAAAGTAGTCCTTACAATTGGCTAAAGCGTTGCATCTTTTTTATAAACAGTTAATCTTTATTTTAAATTCACACAATAAGAAAAAGGTATCTATGATTATTAAAGTGGCCCACCTTCAAAACCAATAGGCCATCCATTGTCTTTAAATTTTACTTTATACTGAAACTCAAAGATCCCTTCATAAATAAATGCTAAACTAAAACCAGGAAATATATAATCGTCAAAATTAACCATCTTTCCAAAATATATAGTGGATAGATAGTAGTTCTTCATTTCTTGATTAGGGAAGAATTTTTGTAAATATTTTAGTGCACAACTTATATGTAGATGGAGTTCATCGAATATTTTTTCTGCCATTTCGATAATCTGAACATTTGGATTTTCATTATTTCCTTCAATAATAATATCTACATCTTCCCATTCTCCGATATTAATACTATAAAACCACCGTTCTTGAATGAGATACTTCTCATTTTCGTATACAGTAGGATTAACTAAGTTTAATTTTTTTATCTCATCTTTAGTTAGCGGTTTATCAAGAATAAGCTTTTTATGCAAAATATCTTTGATATTAGAGACAATATATTTAGATTTGTTTAATTCTAAAGAGTCCATTTTCCACCTCATAAATTATAATATAAAGTAAACTGCCCTTAATTATATCATCATCCCTATTAAACTATCTTGCACAGTTAGTTCAAAAAGAATTAAACAATAACTTTATTATCTCTTTATATAAGAAAACAATTATTTACGACGCCTTCTCTTTGCTTTTTTTCGCTGATTTGTTTGACTATATTTTTTTATATGAGTGCTTTTGCTCCTATTATAATTAGGTAACTTTAATATAAAAACAGAAATCGCAGAAAAAATGGAAAATATAAATATTGCAATCATCCAAAGGTTAATGTCATAGTCGTATAGCTTACTAATATACTTTTTGTCATGAGTAATATAGCTTACATTACTGTCAATGGTTTCTAGGGTGTAGGGAATAACCCATAAGAAACCAATTAACATAACAAATGTTCCGAGTATGAAACTGAGTATATGTTTTATCATGTTCTGTTCTCCTTAAAGTATGTTTAATGTATACGTGTATATAGTATATATGGTTTTGCTGCAAGGATTATATTTATTTGAAGGAGTAATATAAATTTCTGTTGGAATCTATTTTTATTAATAGGTTATCACGGCATCACAGTCAAACCATGTAAGGCAAATGTTTCCAAATGAAACGTTTGCTTTTTTAGTTCGGAATATACAATTATATTTTTTAGGGGCCACTTAATGTGGCATGGGATATCAGAAAAAATACGTTAAGATTAGTAACTATATACTATTTCATTTTATAGAAAAGGAATGTATTCATTGTTAACGAAATTATATGTTAAATAGATAAATTATCGCAGAAACAATACTACAAAATGACTTGGGAATAACCTTGTACTACGACTACGATCCCATAATTATAATCTGTTGAAAAAACCATTAAAAATAAGGAGTCACATTGTATGGGAAAAAAAGTATTGTTTTTTGGAGATTTTGGAATTGACGATACAATAGCTATCATATATGCGCACTTAACAGATAAAATTGACGTTATAGGAATTGTTGCAGACTATGGAAACGTACCTCAAGCTGAAGTTGTTAGAAATGTTCGTTTTTTACTTAAAAGTGTAGGAAAAGAATATATAAAAGTTTTTGGTGGGGCGGAGCATTCTATGTCTTCAGAAACTGAAACTTTTTATCCGGAAGTTCACGGTAAATTTGGGATAGGACCCATCCAAACAGGACTAGAGCTTCAAACATTTGAGAACTTTTTTGAAGTTCTTACACTTATAAAACAGTATAAAAATGAACTTATTATCGTGAATACCGGCAGGCTAACTTCACTTGCAACTTTATTTCTCCTTTATGGAGATATGATGGAATATGTACATTCTTATTATATTATGGGCGGATCTTTTCTATATCCAGGAAATGTTACTCCTATTGCTGAAGCTAACTTTTATGGCGATCCTGGAGCTGCCAACATTGTAATGAGATACGCAAAAAATCTATCAATTTATCCTTTGAATGTTACACAATCCGCTATTGTAACACCAGAAATGGTCAATTATATTCACTCTAAAGGAAAAACTAAGTTTTTAAAGCCTCTTTTAGACTATTACTATTATCAATTTTATAAAAAAAAAGTTCCTGGAATACAGGGTAGCCCGGTTCACGATGCACTCACTTTGATTGCGATTAATCGTGATGATATTTTTACGTACCATCAATCAGCAGTTACGGTTAATGTACTTGATACTGTACGAGGACAAAGTATAGGAGATTTCAGGTCTACCTTTGAACCAGAAACATTCGGTAATCGTCCAAAACATAGGATCGCAATGCAAATGAATTATGAACAGTTTTTTAAAGAGTTTATGAGTGTAATGACTGGCGACCTATTTTAGGAAAAACCTTATATATCTAATCACTACATGGTCATCAAGTTTAACTTTTTAAGCATCCTCTAAATGTTCGTTTTTTATTTTTATAGAACTGGAATTTTTTTTTATAATTTTGGAAGAAGTTTATATTGTAGTTTCTTAATTAAAAACTAGGGCATAATAGAAAGAAACTGTAAAGATAGAATAAGGGCATTATCTAATTTTATTTTTAATTTAGTAGAACTGTTGAATTTAATCAGTGTATATTAGGAAACTGAGTTGAAATTTATAATTTAAAAAAAAGCGTAGAAATAGACCTTATTTCTACGCCTTTTCTTATTAATGGGGTCCCACCAGGTGCCCATCAAGTTAAAATCTTGAATTGTTTCAAAGTAGAAATCACATTATTTTACAGTTGTTAATAAGAATTTATGCTCTTCTTTTATTTATTATAGTTTTCAAAATAACTATTTACATATAATTTACATTAGTGTACTATTTGTCTAGTACACTAATACAGAGGAGGAAAGAAATGAGAACTGAGTTTTCTCCTAATATCCCCATTTATGTTCAGGTAATGGAATACATCAAAAAAGAAATTGTAACAGGACGTTTGATGCCAGGTGAAAAAATTCCTGCTGTACGTGAATTAGCGGGGGAATTACAAGTGAATCCAAATACAATTCAACGTACATTTCAAGAGCTAGAACGGGAAGGTGTTGCTGAGACACGTAGAGGAACAGGAAGATTTGTAACAATGAATGAAGAAAAAATTACAGAGCTACGCAAAGAAATGGCTAAAGAGTTGCTTGATAATTTTATAAATGGAATGAATAATTTAGGTTTTATGGAAGAGGAGATTCTCTCAATACTCCATTCTTCTTTGGAAAAGAAAAAGGAGGGGAATGAATGAAAGAATTATTGAAAATTGAAAATCTATCGAAAAGATATGATTTAAAAACAGTGATTCAAGATGTAAGCTTAACAATATCAGAAGGGAAAATTATCGGTCTTGTTGGTGAAAATGGTAGTGGTAAAACGACATTATTAAAAATGATATCTGGTTTACGTTACCCTTCTAAAGGAAGTATTACAATTAAAGATAAAAGGGTGGGATTAGAAACGAAAAAAATCGTTTCATTTATGCCCGATAGTCCTGTTTTTGAAAAATGGATGACTGTAAAAGATGCCTTGTTGTTCTATCGAGATATGTATGCCGATTTTAATCTACAACAAGCAATAGAATTAGTAGCTAACTTTAAAATCCCGCTAGAGGAGAATATAAGCATCTTATCAAAAGGGAAAACAGGGATATTGCAGCTAATATTAACCTTTTCAAGGAAAGCAAAGGTATATGTATTAGACGAGCCATTGGGTGGAATTGATCTTGTTTCTAGAAAGCATATATTAGATTTAATTCTTAACTTTTATCGTGAAGATAGTACCATTCTTATTTCGACTCATTTAATAGAGGAAATTGAAAATATATTTGATGAGGTAATCTTTTTAAAAGACGGGAGTATTGTATTGCATGAAAATGTAGAAGAAATTCGTTTTCATCATGGAAAAGCAGTACATGAGTTATTTAAGGAGGTTTTTGGGAAATGAATCCGCTTTTTCATTATTTATTTAATTGTAATAGAAAAAAGATAGCCGTTTTTTATTTTGGATTTATTACTATTTCGTTACTTCTTTTATTTAATATGATGGGATTATCGGAGGTTACAAATCAGCTTACAAAGGATATAACATTAGGTATATCTATTTCAATAATAGGTAGCACTGCATTTTTACTGATTTTAATAGCTTTGCCTTCTTTCAATAAAATGCTAAAAAATACCATGATACGTTATACAGCCATCTCAGGAAAAAAGTATATATATGCAAATTTATTCTTTTTCACGTTAATGTTTATTCTTTTCCTAGTAATAGGCTTAATTTTTCTATACTATTTCTCCCAGAGTACCTACGGTGGAAAAGTAGTCGGGGGATACCAACAGGAATTTCATGAGTTATATGCATATGGATTTCTTCATCACATATTTTCTGTTTTATTATGGGGAATCGATTTCATGAGTATATTAATCTCCTGTTATTTCATCATGGTAATTACAAAGTTGATTCCTATAAAGTCATCAAAGAGTAAGATGGTTTTATCTGTTATTTTCTTTGCTTTATTTTTAACAATCCAAACAGTCGTACTGGATTTATTAAGTAAATTAGAGAAATATGTAATCACTATAAAGAGTACGGAATTCATAGATAAAAATGGTTTTATTGACACATCACTGTATCCTAGTGAAGGATTTACTATTTTAGATGTATGTTTTACTTGCTTATTCATAATTGTCCTAGCAGCTATTACAGGGCGTATCATTGATAAAAAATTAGAAATATAAAGATCCACTTTAAAGGTAGAGTGTATTTAGGAGGAACAAATGAGAACAACTAATCCAATATTAAAAAAAGAAAAATTTCATAAAGAGAAGACAAATACTTCTACAATGACTATTGGTGGAACGATAGCAAAAACATTCATTTTGCTTATCTTACTTCTTACAGCGTCTGTCTATTCATACGTACAAATGACACAAGGGACAATGAAAATACCTGTGTTAATTGGAATTATAATAGTTACTCTAATTGTCGCATTTGTAGTTATATTCATTCCTCGCATATCACCAATTTGCGCACCGATTTACGCAGTATTACAGGGTATTTTATTAGGAAGTATTTCAGCATATTATACAATGCGATTTGGTGATTCTATCGTTTTAACTGCCGTATTACTAACAATTTCGATTTTATTTGCCATGTTAGTGTTATACGCAGCTCGAATAGTAAAAGTGACTAAAAAGTTTCGTGCGGTTGTAACGGTTGCAACACTTGGAATTCTTATTATGTATTTTATTGTTTTCTTACTGGGCATCTTAGGGGTGACTGTTCCATATATTCACCAAGGTGGGACAATTAGTATCATCATAAGTACAATTGTAATTATTGTCGCTGCATTAGATTTATTACTAGATTTCGATTCAATTGAAAATGGTGTTCATAGTGGAGCACCAAAGTATATGGAATGGTACAGTGCAGTAGGGCTTATGATGACATTAGTATGGTTATACTTGGAGATCCTTCGTCTGGTTTCTTACATTATGAAAAACAAAGACTAAAAACATCCTGCATGGTTCAAACATGCAGGATGTTTTTGGTATCTCATATTATCAATTAAATTAATATAGGTAGTAACAAATGTATGATGTTACTGTACAAAAGGCCCAACCCATACTTATAAGCTTTAAGCGCCCCCTCTGTAATCTTCCTTTGATTACTACAAACGAATTAACAGTTTACAAAAACCGATTATTCCTTATCGTACGATATTCACGTTATGTTGGCGGAACCCCATGCCCATCAAACTAAGAAAACGGATCAACCGCAAAACAAAAAAATCCTTCGCATAATATGTGAGAGTAAAGAGAGATAAAGGTATTTTAACCTTATCTCTCTTTTTCTATATTAATTTATTTTCGGGTAAGGAGTCGATTAGTTATTACTATTTGGGTATTACACCTATAATTGGTACAGGAAAAGAAATTGGACAACTCATAAAAAGGGAAGACTTAGTAACAGGTCAAAAATATGTTCCAGAAGATTATGCATGGGGGACACTGGCTGTCGTATCTGGTTGTACAACACGAGTTGTTGGTAAAGTTTTTGGAAAGATTGGTGATTTTGAGAAGAAAGGTAAGGCTTTAGAAGCGGCAGCCAAAAATACAAAATTCACGCATTATCCTACGGGTTTTGATGAAGTTGCTCAGTATATAAAATAAAGCAAGAAATTACCGGATAATTACATCACAAAGCAACAAGCTGAGGCTCTAGGATGGGATAGAAAGAAAGGAAATCTCCACGAAGTAGCTCCAGGAAAAAGTATTGGTGGAAATGTTTACTATAATAATGAAAGGCTATTACCAAGTACCCCATATAGGACTTGGTATGAAGCGGATATTAATTATTCATCAGGGTATCGAGGGAATGATAGAATTCTTTATTCTAATGATGGATTAGTGTATAAGACTTCTGATCATTATAAAACGTTTACCGAAGTAAAATAGGAAATAGAGGGATTAAATTTATGGATATAGTAAAATTGGATGGAAGAACATTCACTAGTAAAGAAGTATTGCACCAAGCATTAAAAAAACAATTAGATTTCCCTAGTTTTTATGGGGAAACTGCAGATGCTTTGTGGGACTGTTTAACTGGATTTATAGGTCTTCCTATAACAATAGAATGGGAATTTTTCGAGAGTACTCAAAAAATGTTAGGGCCTTATGCAGATTTAATTTTAAAAACATTTCAAGATGCACAAAATGAAATGCCAGGCAAGTTCTATATTGTTGTAAAATAATTTAAAGAGCCTTAGGTAAACATAAAAACCGTGAAAATATTTAATTTCTACGGTTTTTATTGTATCAATTAGATTTTATTTCATAGTGGCCCCTCATACCCAGAATCGTTTCCGTACCCCTTATTAGTAAGAGGTTATGATTGTGATGCTAAATTAAAGGTTATTTTGGGATGTTTGAATCGTGAATTTGATAAAGGGATTATAAGAACGAGTTCTATGTCTGATATATCATTTCAGATTAATAGTTCTTTTAAGAAGGATCTTTTGCCTTATACAGTTAAATCAACAACAAATTATGAAATAGGTAGAATGCTTGTTAATATAAACAGTTATGTAACTCATACAAAGTCTAATCCTAGAGGCAATGGAAATACATTCACTTTGTTTTATCCTGTTCAAACAGTTTTAGATAATGAAAAAAGATATAAAAAATTTCTTGATGAACTGAAGAGTACAAATTCGAAAAAAATTATACTTATTACAACGAATGAATGGAGTATAAAAGAATGGGATATTGAAAATTACATGGATGAAGTATATTTTTATAGTGTAGAAAATGACAATCCGGAAATTATGAGGAATTTAAGGAATAATGGGGTTTTATCATTTTAGCCAAGAAGACTCCTTCCTCAAGGAACGCGAAGTGAGTAGGTGGGAGATGAAT
>NZ_NJGF01000138.1:0-26544 GCF_002209985.1 Bacillus sp. K2I17 | reverse complement strand
TCGGACTTTTATGGGCAGTTGATCCCCCACCTAACTTCTTTGCTTTCGCTGAATTTTGAGGTGGGGGTCTTACTGCCCATTAAAGCGGGATAAAAGTTATTAACAATTACTAAAGATGTTTATATATTGATTATGCACAAATAAAAAGGACAAGCATATAATATAATTACCTATTAACTTTAAGTAACCTTAACTTTCTTTAATAGGGTATCTCAAAATCCCCAAAAAGAGTACTTGCGGAAACAAGTGCTCTTTTATTTTTTTGTTTATTAAAGATGATTATATTGCGTTCAACTAATATGGAATTTAAAACCATAAACTTTGAATAAAATGGTAAAATTAATAGGAGGATGTATAAAGGGGGACGGGGATTTGAAACTTAAAGAACTGGCGAATTTATTTTTGATTAAAGAAATCGTTGGGGATATGGATGTAGAAATTACGGGCTTAGAAATGGATTCTAGAAAAATAACTAGTGGAAATCTATTTATATGTGTATCAGGTATTGATGGTTTTCTTGAAGATCGGCATCAATTTGTTGAAGATGCAGTAAAAAATGGCGCTGTGGCGTTAATTGTAGAAAGAGATGTAAATATTGAAATACCTAAAATAATTGTTAATGATGCACGATACGCTATGGCAGTTATTGCGTCACATTTCTATGGTTACCCGTCTAATAAAATGAAGCTAATTGGAATTACAGGAACAAATGGTAAAACAACCACTTCCTATTTACTTGAAAAAATTTTAACTGATTATGGATTTCAAACAGGGCTTATGGGGAATAACGGAGTGAAAGTTGGTTCGAAATGGTATCCTACTGATATTAATACACAAGAACCTCCAACGCTTCAACGGAATTTGCAAATGATGAAAAATCAAAATGTAGATTATTGTGTTATGGAAGTTACTTCACAAGGGTTACATATGGAGAGAGTTAAAGGATGTAACTTTAAAACTGCTGTTTTCACAAATTTAACGCAAGATCATTTGGATTATCACGGAACATTTCAGGAATATAAGCACGTAAAAGGTCTTCTTTTTTCAAGATTAGGAAATGATTTTTCTACTATAGATCAAAAAATTGCTATTTTGAATGCAGATGATCCATCGGTAGAATACTTTAAAAAAGTTACTTCTGCTGAAGTGATCACATATGGGATACATAATGGAGCAGATGTTCAAGCGAAGAGCATAACTTTAAGTTCAAAAGGAATTCAGTTTTTAGTTTCTTCCTTTAATGGAGAAATAGAAATCAATCTAAATCTAGTAGGCCGCTTTAATGTCTATAATGCATTAGCAGCAATAACAGCTGCATTGGTTGAAGGTATTCCGCTTACAAACATTAGTGACAGCTTATGTAACTTAAAGAGCATTGAAGGTAGAATGGAAATTATAGACGAAAACCAAGATTTCCTTGTAATAGTGGACTACGCTCATACACCGGATGCGTTAGAAAATGTCCTCTCTACAATTAGCGAGTTTTCAAAAGGTAAAATCATTACTGTTTTCGGTTGCGGTGGAGATAGAGACGCAAAAAAACGATCTATAATGGGTGGAATTGCTGGAAGTTATAGCGATTTTGTTTTTATTACTTCTGACAATCCACGTTCGGAAGACCCGAAGGCAATAATTAAAGATATTGAAAAAGGATTTTCACAGAATAATAATTTGAATTATAAAATAGAAGTAGATCGTGAACTAGCTATAAATCATGCAATACACATGGCATCTACTAATGATATTGTTTTGATTGCAGGGAAGGGGCATGAAACGTATCAAATTTTAAAAGATTCAACTATTCATTTTGATGATAAAGAAAAAGCTCGACAAGCAATTATTAATAAATGAATGAATTCAATTAATAGCTAAATAGTATTTCTAATAAAAATAATGTTTTAAATGAAGTTAAAACTAATAACGAAGCAATTTTCCAAGTATTTACAATTGGAAGGTAAGGGTGTTTCTATGAATATATGAGGAAAAAACCTTACCTTTTATAGTTTTATTTCTGAAAAACAAATGTTATAGCATTTGTTTTTAATTGAATGTGTCTTTCGTTTCGGACTATATTATAAGCTAATTCTTTTATTTCAATTTCTATTTCTTGCCATTCTTTATAAATGCTTTTTAATAGATGTAGCATATCTTCAGTGGGAAGATTAATTTCAATTAAAGCAACTAATTCTTCATTCGTATGTAAGTCAATTTCTTGTATGTTTGAGTTAATAATGAAACAATTGATACCACCAATCTTTGTACCTTTTTTCATAGAATGGAGCACTTTTTTAAAATCTTCTTCTGATTGAACATGCTCTAAACTTGATACTGCAACGATATAATTATAAGTGTTAGGGGCAATATAGTAGTTTTCAATAGCTGCTTGTTCTGTTTTTATGACTTCAAATACATCATGTTCTTTGCTGTAAGTTTGTAATTTTGTTAAAGCGGAATCAAGTAAGTCCACACATGTAACAGTGCCGCTAGCATTTTTTATTTTTTGTGCAATTGGAATACTATTTCTACCAACGCCAGAGCCGAGGTCAAGTACTTGTAAGTTAGTTTGTCCTTCAAAGTAATCCATCAAGTCCAGAACTGTTTTAACCGGTTTATAAAGCCAAGAACCAGTTTCAAATAGTTTGTATTGTTCATAGCAAAGGTCATGATATTTCCTTTCTTCGTTTCTTATGTAATCGATACGGTTCATATAGTTTCAGCTCCAATATTTTCATTCCAACATGGTCCTTCAGCTAAACTTGCTTTAGCATCTAAAACCAATTCTATATTACTGATCAAGATGTTCACCTCAACTTATAAGATATTTATATAATTCGATAAGAATGAAGGTAAACCTTTTAGTCAGAGGATATTAAGATTTGTACTATAGAAAACTGATTTTCTTAAGTGATTAAAAAAATGTATAAACATGGAGAGGAAAATGCATATGATGTTTTATGAAATTGTTTGCTTTTCTTGCAAAAATATATTTCGTGTTTACGAAGGTAGTGAAAAATATAAACGATTTAAAGAGAAACCGAAAGGAACATATTGTTGCGATGAGTGTAGCCACAAAATTCAATTAGAAGCGATAAAGCATTTATTTAGATAGAGTTTTTATTCGAAAAAGTTTGACAATAAAGGTGTTATAAATTATCATATGAAAAAACTAATATTTAAAATGGCATGGAAGAGAAGAGTAGTTAAGAAAGAATACGTACAGAGAGCTCTGGTAGCTGAGAAAGAGCGGTATACAGCTTGACGAAAAAAGGCTTGGAGCTGCGCAAGGAACTAATTTGTTTAGGGATGGTGCGACGGATTCTCCCGTTATAGAGATAGGGTATACGCATATTTTGCCGTACCTGAAGAGGTTAATATGGCGACATATTAACAAACTGAGGTGGTACCGCGAAGCTAATAACTCTCGTCCTCAAGATGAATAATCTTGGGGGTGGGAGTTTTTTTATTGCATAAAACTGAAAGTGTGAAAATAAAAAATCAATTGAGGTGAGTAATATATGTATTGGGCGTATGAAGTAGCACATGAATTAATAAGAAAACATCCAAATAAAGAAACTTTTGTTTGCGCATCTGGAATAAGTCCATCTGGTTCTATTCATATCGGGAACTTTCGCGAAATAATAACGACTTATTTCGTTGTAAGAGCACTTCAAGATTTAGGGAAAAAGACTCGTTTTATATTTTCATGGGATGATTATGATAGGTTTAGAAAAGTTCCTAAAAATATTGATCCATCTTTTGCAAAATATATTGGTATGCCATACTGTGATATTCCAGATCCATATGGCTGTCATAACTCCTATGCAGAGCATTTTGAAAAAGAGTTTGAGAAATCGCTTCAAGTATTTGGGGTTGAAGTGGAATTCATATATCAACATGCTGAATATAGAAGTGGAAGATATAACAAAAACATATTAGAGGCTTTATATAAAAGAAAAGAAATATATGATATTTTAATGAGTTTTAAAATAGGAGAGTGTAGTGAAGAAGAGCGAGAGAGCTTTTATCCAGTCACATTATATTGTGAGAAATGCGGGAAAGATGCAACAACGATTACACATTTTGATGAAGTATTAAAAACAGTACGATATAAATGTGAATGCGGAAATCAAACTGAATTATCGGTATTAAATACAAATAAAATGAAACTGAATTGGAAAATCGATTGGCCGATGAGATGGATGATAGAGGATGTTATTTTTGAACCGGGCGGAAGAGATCATTCTTCGGAAACGGGTAGTTATAATGTATCAAAGGAAATTGCAATGAAAATATTTAATCGTGAAGCTCCTCATTATGTTGCTTATGATTTCATTAGAATTAAAGGGAATCATGAAAAAATGTCAAGTTCTTCAGGGAATAGTATTACACCTAATGATTTGTTAAAAGTATATTTACCAGAAGTGATTCTTTTTATGTTTGCTAAATATAGACCAAACGCAGCTTTTCATATCGGTCTTGATGAAGATGTGATTCGCAATTATACAGAATATGAACGATTGAAAGAAAGTTATGAGAATAAAACGCTCAAAAATGAAGATTTATTTGATGCAATTAAACTTTCTAGAGTTGATAGCAGAATTAAAGAATATCCGAAATTTAATCAAGTAGCAGGAACGTTACCGCTATTAAATTTTGATTCATCTATTTTACAAGGTATATTAGAAAAAATAGATAGGAATTATGCATTAGAGGATATGATAGCGATAAGCAAACGTGCAGAGTATTGGGTTAGAAACTTTCAAACTGAAAAATTAATTGCTGTAAATCAAGAGAGAAATATAGAGTTTTACAACACATTAGATGAAAAGCAGAAAGAGTGGCTAGTAGAAGCTTGCACCATACTTCTTCGTTCTAACAAAGATTACTCTAACTTAATGGAACAATTGTATTCGATTTGTCATCATGAAAATAAAAAAATAATGAAAGAAAATCAAAAACAATTATTTATTATTATATATAGGCTCATTATAAATCAGTCTAGCGGCCCACGTATACCGTTATTAATACATGTAGTAGGCATTGAAAAATTCATCACATTATTAGATTTCTAAAAAATAAAGGAAACGCAAGTACTCAGAGATCTAAGCTAAGTACTTGCGTTTCATATTTTGCTACCGTGAATACATTTTCGGACATTCATCACCACGTGGTTCATAAAAACAATGGCTTTTAAATTGCCCGACAAATGGCTGGTTATACCATTCAGGTGGACAAACACCAACTGGACGGAAATACCAAAGAGCCCAACGTGCTGGCCAGCGCCATTCACCTTGTAAAACTTTTCTTGCGATGTCTTTTTCTGAATCACGCGCGCGTTGATAAAAATATCCGTATTGCACTGCTTCAAATCCGCCAGGGCTTTGATATACTGCATCACGTACAGTTCGAAGTTGTTTAAAATCTAAGCAATCACAAAATACACGATTTACTACTACGCAACCAACAAGTTGTTCACCTTGTCGACCTTCTCCTTCAGCTTCAGCACGAATTAAACGAGCTAGTAAATCAACATCGCTTTCGTTATATGGAATAAGGGGCATAGTGCTACCACCTTTCTTTACCTGTTATAGTAAAGAGTGTATGTATGAAAATAAGCTAGGTGCTTTTCTATATGTAAATTTATTAATTTTTCAAAGGAGCTTTTGTGAAAAAAGCTAATTAGTAATTGTAGACTAATATAAAAGGGGAGAGATAAAATGTATCGAATTCATAAAGACCATATTATTTACGCAATGTCACCAGAAAACAAACCATGTATGGAAGTAGAAATTGGGAGTCGTCTTGTATTTGAAACATATGATTGCTTTGAAAATCAAATTGATTCTGAAGATGTTGCGTTTCAAGAATTAGATTGGAACCGAATTAATCCAGCGACTGGACCTGTATATATCATTGGTGCAGAACCTGGTGATATATTAGTTGTTAAGATTGAAAAGATAAAAATTGCAGAGCAAGGTGTTTTAACTACAGGTACGAATCTTGGTGTAATGGGTGAAGAGCTAAATGAAAATACCGTGAAAATTGTCCCGATACATAATGAACATGTTTTATTTTCAAATGAACTGCAAATCCCGATTAATCCAATGATTGGTGTAATTGGTACTGCGCCGAAAGAAGAGAGCATTTCATGTGGCACACCGCATGATCACGGCGGGAATATGGATTGTAAAGAAATAAAAGAAGGGACAACATTATTATTACCTGTAAATGTTCCTGGTGCTCTATTAGCATTAGGCGATTTACACGCAGCGATGGGTGATGGTGAAATTGGTGTTAGTGGAGTAGAGGTTGCTGGTGAGGTGACGGTAACTGTTCAGATTATAAAAGGAAAGAAATGGCCACTACCAATGGCGATCCAAAAAGAAAAACTTATGACGATTGCTTCAGAGAAATTGTTAGATGATGCAGCGAATCGCGCTGTACGTAATATGGTGACATTTTTACATGAAGAATTAGAAATGTCTAAAGCTGATGCAACACTTTTATTATCAGCTGCCGGTGATTTAAAAGTATGCCAAGTTGTGGATCCGCTGAAGACTGCTCGGATGGAATTAGGTATGAATTATGTGGAGAAACTGGGGTTTACTTTGAGTGAATTTCATATTAAATAAGAATAATAACAGAAGGATGCTTTTGTATAAAAGTATCCTTTTTTGATTTACGGATTATATAAAAAAAGGTAGTATTTATTTTATATAATTGAATATAAGATTGTGGATCGAAAAAGGAGTAAACACATGGTTAAAATTATGATTGTAGAAGACGATATGAAAATTGCAGAACTATTATCAACACATGTCGCGAAATACGGGTATGAAGGAATTATTGTATCGGATTTTCAAAATGTATTAAACATTTTTTTAGAAGAACAACCAGAGTTAGTTTTATTAGATATTAATTTACCAAGTTTTGATGGGTACTATTGGTGTCGTCAAATTCGAGGAGTTTCTACATGTCCGATATTATTTATTTCGGCTCGTGAAGGCACAATGGATCAAGTTATGGCGCTAGAAAACGGTGGCGATGATTTCATTTCAAAGCCATTCCATTACGAAGTTGTAATGGCTAAAATTCGTAGTCATGTAAGACGTGCTTACGGAGATTATGCACCAAAAGTAGAAGAACGGATGGTTGAGCAACAAGGTCTTTGTTTATATCCCGAAAGGCTTGTATTGAAGCTTAAGAATCAAGAAATTGATATAACGAGAAATGAAGCTATTTTATTAGAAATGTTAATGAAAAATTATCCGCGTGTTGTGGGTAGAGAAGTGTTATTAAATAAATTATGGGATAGTGAATCTTATGTTGATGATAATACATTGAGTGTAAATACAACTCGTGTGCGTAAAAAGTTAAAAACATTACAGATTGAAGATGCAATTGAAACGATTCGTAGTGTCGGTTATAGATTACATATTACTTGGGATAATGGTATAGAGAAATGATAAAATTATTTATTCGTGATCATATACCGCTCATTTGTTTTACAATAATTCAGCTACTAGTCATATTTCTTGTATATTGGTTTGACGGGCATAAACATATTGCAACGGCATTATATGCAATGTTTTTAGGCGTCTTTTTTATGGTAGGTTATTTAGTATTTCGTTACTTTACTCATCGTACGTTCTATGAAAGATTAGCAAATCCGATGAATTCTTTGGATGATTCTGTTCAAAAATCAGATTTTGCAGTTTTATCTACTGCACTTCAGGACTTACTTGAGGTGCAATATCGACATTATCAAAATCAGCTGCAAATACAAGAGAGAAAAAATAATGATCATTTAACCTTTATGAACCAGTGGATACATCAAATGAAAACACCTTTATCTGTAATAGAATTAATTACACAAGATGAAGTCGATCCGCGGTTTGAAAGTATTAATGAGGAAACAGATAGGCTAAAAAAGGGATTAGAGATGGCTCTATATGTCGCACGTTTAGAAGCATTTACGCAAGATTTTTATGTAGAAAGAGTACAACTACATAAAATAGTGAATGATTCTGTTCATGAACATAAACGCTTCTTTATCCGAAATTTTGTGTATCCAGAGCTTAAAATCGATAAAGACATTATTGTAGAAAGTGATGCGAAATGGTTACAATTTTTAATTGGACAAATACTATCGAATGCAATTAAATATTCTTCAGGTAGTAGAGAAAAGATTAAAGTGAAAGCTTGTAAGGAAGATAATAACGTTATACTTGAAATTGCCGATAATGGCGTAGGGATACCGAAGCAAGATTTACCTAGAGTATTTAAACCTTTCTTTACAGGGGAAAATGGTAGAGATTTTAAAGAGTCAACTGGAATGGGGCTATATCTTGTATATGAAATTACAAAACAATTAGGACATAGTGTAGAAATCCATTCAGAAGTTGGTAAAGGTACGGTTGTACGAATTATATTTTTTAATGTGTAAATAAGTGATTTAGGCTAAAGAACTTTGAAGATAAGTTTTTTAGCCTTATTTTATCCCGCTTTAATGGGCAGTAAGACCCCACTTCAAAATTCAGCGAAAGCAAAGAAGTTAGGTGGGGGATTAACTATCTATTAAGGTTTCACTTTATATCGAGTATATGAAATGGTAAAAGATCATATTAGTATGTATAATGACACACTAATAAATACGATTGTTAAATTAGAAGGATTTAATATAAAGCTGATGAATAGTTTTTGTAAGAAAAAAGCCATCTCTTTGAAAGAGACAGCTTCATGAATCCATCCTATGAATAAGTGTATCAACATTAATAAGTATAATGTTTGAATTCGTGATATGTATTATGGATTATAATAGAATGAGTCTTTTGTTTTTCCATGATATTAAGCAAACAAACTTAATAATTTATATCCAATTAATCCTAAAATAGTGATAGGAACCATCATTAAGAAAGAAGAAATTCGATTAGCATTAGAGCGTTCTAATACAAGAATCAAGATAATCCCGACTATCACTTCGGTATATCCAACAGGTAACATGTGACTATAGTCTTCAAAATGTAAAAGAATGTGAAGTCCATCTGTTACAAAAACTCCACTAATAAGCGCGCTTCCGAATTTATGAAGTGGATTTGTAGTATCTTTCCATAGAAAACCTGCAATTCCAAAGATAGTTCCTCCTATACATGCACATACAATCCATACAGATATAAAATAAATAGAGTGAGCTACATTTTTAATAACTATTGCATAACCATAGTAGCCTAATATCATGCCGAGTAGCGCAAGGATGCCAGAAAGTATAGCTGTACGTTTAGAATAACTCAAGCTAGCCACGAAAAAGGATGGAACTAACCAAACGCTTCCTAGGTTAACTAATGAATTCCAATTTCCTGGAAGTATACCTTGCCCCAATTTAGTTAGTATACCAACAATTACTCCTACTATAATCGGGATGAGAACGATCCTTAAAATAATATTTGATTTTGTAATTTTTAATGTTTTGTCCATAAATTCAATCCTTATATTAATATTTTCTGTAAACATATAATATCTTATTATAGGAGAGTAATCAATAAAAATTTATCGAAAAACAATAAGATATTATTGGATAACGAATAACATATAATTAATCATAAATTTATATAAAAATTATATAAGAGGGGGTACTTAGGGTTTTACTTTTTGGGGAAATATAAAGCAAGTAGTACAATAAATGCTGTTTGTTCAAAATGAATTTAAGAAATGATAAATAGCCCTTGAAGAAAGCAAACTTTATAATAGCACATATAATTGCATTTACTCATACAGTACTATCATGGTACAATATGGTTATTAACGACGGAAAGGAATGATGGGTGGACGATGATTAACTAATCTTATTTTTAAATGTTGAAATTCAATAAATTTCAATTTCTAAAAAATAGGATTAGTCTGCCCAATTTCCATACAACGGTATTGCTATTTATGTTGTGTAATAGCTTATTTGGGTATAAATATTTTAACGACTAATCCTGCCAAATTTATTTGGGAGGATTTTTTTATTCTCCCTTAATGAAAGGGATCGGTATTATGAAAGAACTATTAAAATTAAATGATGTTTATGTTGAAATAAAGGAAAATACTTTGTTAGAGAAAATGAATGTGACAGTAAAACAAGGGGATGTTATCGGATTAATTGGTAAAAACGGGGCTGGTAAATCAACATTACTTCAATTAATAAATGGGAAGATTGAACCGTCAAAAGGTACAGTTGAATGGCTTCAAATGAATATGACAACTGCATATGTTGAACAAGAAAAAGAATCTTTCGTTAGCAAGGATATGATTGCAAAAGAAGCAGAACTACTTGCGAAATGGGGCGTGCCAACGAATGATTTCCTTACTTTAAGTGGTGGTGAAAAGCTAAAAGTTCGATTAGCAAAAGGGTTTGCCCAAAATCCTAATGTCTTAATATTAGACGAACCGACAAATCATCTAGATGAGATGAGTACGGAATTTCTTATTAAACAAATAAAAAATATGAAAGGTACAGTTATCGTCGTATCACATGATCGATATTTTTTAGATGTTGTTGCGACTAGAATATGGTCAATTGAGGATAAGAAATTAATTGATCATAGCGGGAATTATACGAGTTATATGAAAGCACGTGAACATAAAAGAATGACGCAACAGCGTGAATATGAAAAACAACAAAAGAAAATAGAACAAGTAGAAACACATATAAAAGAATTAAGTTCATGGTCACAAAAGGCACATGCGCAGTCTACAAAACAAGAAGGTGTTAAAGAATTTTATCGTGTAAAGGCGAAGCGAATGGACGCGCAAGTTAAATCGAAACGAAAACGTCTTGAAAAAGAGCTAGAGAAAACGAAAGTAGAACGTGTGAAAGAAGATTATTCAGTTGAATTTTCTATTCAAGCGAGTAAAAAAGTAGGAAAACGTTTCTTAGAAGTAAAACAATTGCGGAAAGAATTTAATAAACGAACATTATTTGAAAACGTTAATTTTACAATTCAGCACGGTGAGAAGGTTGCGATTATTGGACCGAATGGTAGTGGGAAAACAACGTTACTAAAGATGATTATGGGAACAGAAACTGCTGAAGGAGAAGTATGGATTTCACCATCAGCAAACATTGGTTATTTAACACAAGAAGTATTTGATTTACCACTTGATAAAACACCAGAAGATTTATTTTATAAAGAGTCATTTGAAGAAAGAGGGAAAGTTCAAAATTTAATGAAACATTTAGGTTTTCAAGCTTCTCAATGGAAAGAGCCGATTGAGTATATGAGTATGGGGGAACGAGTAAAATGTAAGCTTATGGCTTATATTTTAGATGAAAAAGATGTACTTATTTTAGATGAACCGACGAATCACCTTGATCTGCCATCACGTGAACAGCTTGAAAACACATTAGCTGAGTATAATGGAACACTTGTTATCGTTTCTCACGATCGATATTTTTTGGAGAAAACAACTACGGCAAAACTTGTGTTTGTAAACAATACGATACAAAAGCAGCTCGAAGAACCTACGAAAACAAGAGATGAAATTGAAGAGCTACGTTTAACGTTAGAAACAGAAAGACAAGAAGTATTAGGGAAATTAAGCTTTTTAACTCCTAAAGACAAAGAATATAAAGAACTAGATGAACGGTTTATGGAACTTACGAAGCAGATTAAGGCGCTTTAACGTAAGTAAGGGGGATTAGACATGGGAGAAGAGGGTTTGACTAAGCTATTTAAAATAGATTGTGGTGATATATACCTACAAGAGTTTACGGTCAAAGATGCAGAAAGTATTTATAAAATAGCAAATCAACCGGACATAGAAAAGTTTTTACCGGACTGGAAATCAACGAAAGAACAACGAGTTAATTGGGTTACAAATTATGAAATACCAGAAAATAAAGCATTTCTTAATGCAGTGAGAACTACGACTAACATAGATGATCACATATTAAGACTAGGAATATTTAAGAAAACGACAAATGAATTTGTTGGATGGTGCTGCACAAGTATGAAAGATGAGCTTCCTGCACCGAATAGAGAAATTATGTATGCTGTTTCAAGTGAATATCATAATAATGGATATGCAACGAAAGCAACTAAAGGACTGATTGACTATTTGTTTAAAAATACAAATGTGGATGTCCTTAACGCAATTGCATTAATAAACAACGCACCATCAAATAAGGTCATTGAAAAATGTAGATTTACTTATTTGGGTCAACAGATGATAGAAAATCAAATTTATAATCATTATGTATTGAGTAAATCCGAATGGATAAAAAATAGCGCTCTTTAAAAGGAGCGAAAATGTAATGAAATCATTAAAAAGCTTAGAGCTAAAGTTCTAAGCTTTTTTGCATTGTGTGCTTTTCACCGAAAACAGATGTATTAAGTTGTACATGCAAGAACCATTTTATAAACAACATATTTGAAAAGGGATTTGGAATATTTTGTCGAAAGTGTTTATTTGTGAAAACACTAAATTTTCACTCTAATAATTCTGTAAATGAATTACCTTAAGCTTTAATAAAAGCATAAAGGAGTTTGTATCTAAAATTAACGGTTAAGTGTTAGTGGATTACATTTTTTAAAAGTATGAAATAGTTTAAACAAGGGAGGAGAAAGCTTATTATACTTTGGTTTCGTTACTTACCACAAATAAGTATGGATTTGTCAGAATGGACTCCTTTTATACAAAATGATTGGCACCGAAAATATTATATGAAGTTTGTATATGTACTTCAAATCATTATTTTTCTAATACCGTATTATTTTGGAGCAAGTTTCACTCATATTAATATATTTTATCTTATCATTTTAGGTATTTTAGTCTTCATCATTCATGAATATCTACACGTTATTGTTATAAATAAAATGGGGGATATTAGCTTAACTTGCAGCGGAATATTTTTTTGGCTAAATACAAATGCAATTCTATCCAAAACGCGTTTTTGGATCTTTATGAGTTTACCTATTATTGTACTATCGGTCATTCCTGGCATTATATCATCTTTTGTATCAGGCAATTTTAAGTCAATCTTATTATTTGTATGTTGGATAAACGCAATAATTTCTGCTTCAGACATATACAATTCTTTGTTAATTGCGATCAAACCGAAGCAATCAATTTTTTGTAGAGGGTATTATAAAGTGAAAAAGAATTAAAATGGTGACGCAAAAACATTTCAATTAAAAGCGTTAGTTAAAAATATAATTTTGGGAAGGAAAAGACCGATAAAACAATCGGTCTTTTCTCATTTTTATAATAAAGGTTTGATATACAATTGTATTTCCTATCACTATACAATTATTATAAGATAGTTATGCGTTAATTTTAATTTGTATATAGTATTATTATCAGTTTTTTTAGAAATCTTACAAGCGTGTAAGATAAATGAAAGATGAATCAATATGAGCTATAAGAGAATTCATTTACACTCTATTGTGAGAAGTGCAAATGAAGGGAGAATAGAAATGGAAATTTTACATGCGAAAAATATTAGTAAAGTATATAAAGGGAAAATACCTTTTAAAGCATTAGTAGATATTGATTTATCGATTCAAGAAGGCGAATTTGTAGGGATTATGGGTCCATCTGGTAGCGGGAAAACTACATTATTAAATATGGTATCTACTATCGATTCTCCGTCCTCAGGAGAAATAGTAATAAACGGTACAAATCCTTTCCAGTTATCATCAGAAGATTTAGCTTTATTCCGTAGGAAACAATTAGGATTTGTTTTCCAATCATTTAATTTACTTAGCACGCTTACAGTGAAGGAAAATATCGTATTGCCGATGACATTAGATGGCGTTTCTGTGCAAGAAATGAACAAATGCGTACAAGAAATCGCAGAGAAATTAAATATTACAGATATATTGAATAAAAGAACGTTTGAAATATCAGGAGGCCAAGCTCAAAGAACAGCAATTGCTCGTGCAATTGTTCATAAGCCGCAATTATTACTCGCAGATGAACCAACAGGGAATTTAGATTCTAAATCTTCAAATGATGTAATGGAGATGTTAGATACTCTAAATAAGGAAGAAAAAGCTACGATGATGTTAGTGACTCATGATCCGTATGCAGCGAGTTTTTGCAGCCGAGTAATTTTTATTAAAGATGGTCAACTATATAACGAAATTTATCGTGGTGAAAGCAGGCAAGCATTTTATCAAAAGATTATGGATGTCCTTTCTTTGTTAGGAGGGAAAAGGCATGACTTTTCGTCAATTCGCATTTAATAATATTTTTCGTAATAAGCGTACATATGCTGCCCATTTTTTAAGTAGTGCATTTTCTATAATGATTTTCTTTACGTATGCTCTTTTATTATTCCATCCTGATTTACAGGGGGAGTTGAAATCGACAAGTAAAACAATAAGTACATTTGGTACATTAGGATTTGAAGTTTCTCAAGGTTTGATTTTTGTCTTTTCATTCTTCTTCATTCTATATTCAGTGAGTTCGTTTTTAAAAACGCGTAAGAAAGAATTTGGCATTTTAATGATGCAAGGTATGTCAATGAGACAGCTTAAGAAGTTATTGTTAATTGAAAATATGTTAATTGGACTTGGTTCAATTTGTATAGGGGTTCTTATTGGACTTATATTTTCTAAACTAGTTTTATTAATAAGTGCCAGTGTATTAATGATTAGTAACGGCTTACCTTTTTATATACCAGTAAAGGCGGTATTATTAACTGGCATCACGTTTCTATTCTTATTTTTAATTGTTTCGCTAGTTACTTTTAAAATGATAAAAGTAACAGAACTTGTGGAACTTATTCAAGCAGGGGAAAAGCCAAAGCCTGAACCGAAATCGTCAATTTTATTATCAATTTTTTCTTTATTTAGTATAGGATATGGCTATATTTTAGTATTTCGCTTTATCCCAAGTTATAGTTTTATTACGCTCGGAATGGGTGTTCTCCTAGTAATTATAGGAACGTACTTTTTATATACACAGTGTAGCGTTTATATATTGCATCTTGTGAAAAGGAGTGAATCTTTCTTTTTAAAGAGAACCAATATATTAACATTTTCAGAATTAATATACCGTATGAAAGATAATGCAACAATGTTTTTTATAGTATCTATTATTTCAGCAGTTGCTTTTACAGCAATTGGCACGACAGCAGCTCTTGGAAACAAAGATTTGGTAAGGATGACAAACCCGTATACATTTCTGTATACAGCTCCTGATAAAAATAAAATAACGGATAAACATCTCTCGATTATAAAAAAACATCTTGCTGATTCTAATATTCCATATCGAATGGCTTCCACTTCAGATATTTATACAGAAAGTAATGTAAATGTAATGAAGTTAAGTGAATATAACGAACTTGCGAGAGCACTCGGGTACCAACAAGAAACGATTGAAAAAGAAGATGAAATGTTATTAATCCCTGGAGTCGTATCACAAAAACAAGAGTTTAAAAATGGTGATTATAAAAAGAATATTGAAGTCATTCAAGGCGATTGGACAAAGACATTTCATGTGAAAAAAACTGTAGATAATTTAGTTTTGCCACACGATACGGAAGGGATTAATATTGCGATTCAAGATCATGTGTATGATGAAATTCCGCTTAATAGTAATCTAGATTTTGAAAATATTATTCAATATCGAACTTATGGATTTGTTGTAGATGATTGGATAAAAACGAAAGAGATTTCAAACCAATTAAGTGACATATTCGATCAAGATCCTAGAGACATACATTTTGAATTTAGAGCACTAACTATAGAGTTGTTAAGTGCAAAACAAACGAATGGGTTATTACTTATGGCAAGTGTTTTAGTTGGAATCGTCTTCTTTACTTTCGCTGCTAGTTTTATTTATTTCCGGTTATATACTGATTTGGACCGCGATCAGCAGCAATATAAGATGATTTCGAAAATGGGATTAAGTAAACGAGAGTTGAAAAAAGTTGTAACAAGACAATTAGTATTAATGTTCTTCTTACCGATTATAGTTGCAGTGATTCATACTGTGGTCGCTTATATGGCATTACAACAATTAGTCGATTTTTCTATTATGAATAGCTCTATCATAATTTTAATTTCATTTATATGTATACAAGTTTTATATTTCTTTATAACTCGTTGGCGTTACTTACAAAAGCTTTATAAAACTATGGAACAGTAGAGAATATCAGCAAGTAAGATTGTAGAAAAGCATGTAAAAAAACAATTTGAGTTATGAAAGGAACTGTGATGAAAAAACCACTCTCTATTTTCATATTAAGTATATTAATTTTAATAAGTTTAAGTGCATGCTCTAAAAATGAAAACAGATTTCCAGCTAACGGCGTATTAATCATTGGAGATGAGAATCATACTTCAACAATTATGAATCGTTATAAGGAAAATACGAAAGAACATGAAGTTTTTTCGGTGAAAACAGGTAGATTTGACCAAAAAAGGGTTTTGATATTAAATGAATCTACTGCAAAAGCGATGATTAAAGCAAAAATTTTTCGTAAAAGAGATCATTCATCTCATTCTAAACCTTTAGATACGTTACCGAGTTTTCCAAAAGAAAGTTCACTATTATTTATAAATGAAGAAGAAAAGAATATAAAAAGTATTGAAATAGAAGGAAAAGTGATACCAGTTACATATGATAGTGATGCTTGGCTTGGTAATAATCGAAATTATGGAACACTATGGTATGTAATTGTGGCGAGCAATAGTGTATATAAAGAAATACAGGCAAATGAAACAAAAATGCAACTTCTTCATCTGAAAGAATCTTTAGGTGACGAAAAACCTAAAATGTCGACAGATAATACATTGACTAATGAATATGTAAAAGTAAGAAAGTTAATTAAAGATTTTGAGGAAGAAGTATCAGTTCAATTTGTCACGATTGGAGAAAAATCATAAAAAAGAGTTCAAGGTTGATAGGAATTTTATCAGCCCTGAACTCTTTTTAATTTTAGACCATTTAGATAACATAGTTTACATTACTTCATTTAATCGCGTCTCGCTCGGTTCTTCAATCGCATTTGAATTTTGAACTGAATTATTTTGAGATTCTTTTTCCTTACGAGACCTTTGTAGCATTTCAAGTATGATCCATAAAGGAACACCTTTATCTTTTAACATCTTCCATAAATCTAATTCGTTAAATTTATGCTCAGGTTGTTTCATTTCTTTTTCAGATGAACGAATATCAAATTTGATGGGATCATTTGATTTTTTATCTTCAAGTTTAGTAGAAGAGATAGTATTATGCTCAAGATTAGATGGAGTTATTTTAGTAGGTTGAGATAACGTATGAATATTTAATCCGATTTGCATGCCTTTTCCTCCTCCTTAAGTAATAAAATTAGTTTTCTTATAATTATTAAAGCTATTTAATATAAGGAACCTATATTTAATTATAAATTTAAATAATTAGATTTACAAGTTATATTGTAAAAAGTAATTCCTCACTTGAATTAATATTTATCAACATTTGTGTATGTTTTCTCTATATACAATGTATATAAAATACTTTACATTATGTTTAAGTTAAGAACTCATTTTTAATAGGGAAATGTAAACGTTTTATTAGGGGGAGGAAGCATGGGGAAATTATTTTTAAAAATATGTTTATTCGCAATAGGGACTGTGTTTTTATTCGCAGCAAAAATAACTTACGCTGAAGAGAAACAACAAAATGATTATCCTATCATATTAGTGAATGGATTTGCTGGGTGGGGTAGAGAGGAAATGTTAGGGGTTAAATATTGGGGTGGTGTTCATGATATACAAGAAGATTTAAAAAGAAGTGGCTATACAGTACATACTGCTGCTGTTGGACCAGTTTCTAGTAACTGGGATCGTGCATGTGAATTATATGCGCAAATTAATGGAGGTACAGTAGACTACGGTGCCGCACATGCTGAGAAACATGGACATAATCGTTTTGGTAGAACTTATAGTGGTTTTGCACCGAATTGGAGTGAAACAAATAAAGTTCATTTAGTTGGGCATAGCATGGGCGGACAAACAATTAGAACATTAGTACAGCTATTAAAAGAAGGTAGTTTTGAAGAAAAAAATCATGTGAAAAATCATCCGAACACGAATATATCACCACTATTTGAGGGCAAGAAATCATATGTTCATAGTGTGACAACATTAGCAACTCCTCACAATGGCACGACACTTGCGGATGGTAGTCTTCTACTACCGTTCGTTAAAGATTTACTCATTACAGCTGCAAGTTTTGGAGGGAATAATAATTTATCGTTATATGATTTTAAATTGGATCAATGGGATATAAAAAAGAATACTGGAGAGTCTTTTTTCCAATATACTGATCGTATTGTAAATAGTTCACTTTGGGAAGATACAAAAGATATAAGTCAATGGGATTTAAGTACAGATGGTGCAAAGGAGCTTAATAATTGGGTAAAAACGCAATCAGATGTGTATTACTTATCATATAGTGGTCATGCATCACAAGCGGCACCTATAACAGGTTTACATCTACCTCATATAACGATGAATAAGGTGTTAATGGGTAATGCGTTTTTCTTAGGTTCCTATGCAAGATATGAAGAAAATCGACCATTAATTGATACTTCTTGGTGGCAAAATGACGGTGTAGTAAATACAAATTCTATGGTCGCGCCCTCATCTAATGCTATTGTAAATAGTAATGAGCATTTACAGATTGGGAAATGGAATCATATTGAAACAAAAGCAAATTGGGACCATCTCGATATGGTAGGACTTAGTGTTTCAGATACGTTAGGTTTTTCTAGCATTCAAGAGTTTTATAGAACAATTGCAGAAAAATTATCAAGATTACCGAAATAGGTAATAATAAAGCGCTCTCGATGGAATTCGAGGGCGCTTTATATTATATTGAAAGAGGGATATGGTAGAAAAATATGGGGGGATATTATGAAAGTTCAAGTTGTATTATCTGGATATGGGACAGTAGGAAGAGAGTTTATAAAATTATTAAATGAAAAATATTTATATATAAATGAATCATATGGAATAGATTTAGTGGTAAGCGCTGTATTAGGTAGAAATGTTGCAATACATAATGAGGATGGATTATCTATTCATCACTTATTAATGTATGGTGGCGGTAGCGCTGCAATTGAAGAATACATTGAACATCATCCAGAGGAACGAGCAACAACTAGCATAAGTGGAACTGTATTAGTAGAATCAACAGTTACAAACCTTAAAGATGGAAATCCAGGAAAACAATATATAAAACAAGCGATTGAGAACCATATGGATATTGTAGCAATTTCAAAAGGCGCACTCGTTACAAACTGGAGAGAAATAAATGAAGCAGCAAAAATCGCAAATGTACGAATTCGATATAGTGGTGCAACTGCGGCGGCATTACCGACACTTGATATTGGTCAATTTAGTTTAGCTGGTTGCCATATTGAAAAAATAGAAGGAATATTAAACGGGACTACAAATTATATCCTTTCGAAAATGAATGAGGAAGATATTACGTTTGAAGAAGCACTGAAAGAAGCGCAAAGTAAAGGAATTGCTGAAACGAACCCAATATTAGATGTAAGTGGTTCTGATAGTGCGTGTAAATTGTTACTTTTGACAAACAGTTTAATGGGAACAGAAAATACGCTTACTGATATACATATAAAGGGTATTGAACATGTTACAAAACAACAAATTCGAAATGCTAAAGAACAAAATAAATATATTAAATTAATAGCTTCAGCATATAAGGATAAGGATGGTAAAGTGGCTCTTCATGTGGAACCGTACGAAATAGATAAAGATCATCCACTAGCAAAAGTAAATGGAACAGAAAAAGGAATTACGTTCTTTACAGATACGATGGGGCAAGTTACTACAATTGGTGGTGCTTCCAATCCACGTGGAGCCGCAGCAGCAGCTTTAAAAGATGTAATTAACTTATACCGCAAAGATTTATCCCTTAGTAATAGGCAGTAAAATGCCTGTTACTAAGGGATAATAATCAGTGGGTGATAATCAGCCCCATTGATTAAAGTTCCACTTTATAAGACCGTACCGCCCTTTATAAAAAATACATATGTAGTGGACCTTTTGAGAATGAAATAAATATGCAAAAATGATTGCAGGGGGTAAGGAATTGTTTAAAGATTTTAAAGTTGTGAAAGATCGTCCCGTTTATATTCAATTGAAAGATTATTTGAAAAAGATGATTATGAAAGGTCATTTGCTCGGGGATCAAAAAATCCCTTCAACTAGGGAACTAAGTGAATTACTAAGTGTGAGCAGAAATACTGTACTCGCTGCTTATGCGGATTTAGAGCAAGAAGGACTCATTTATGCAGTTAAAGGGAAAGGGAATTTTGTAGCGAAGGTTGATATATCGAACACTTCGTCTGTTGAAATAGATTGGAAACATAAACTTAATACAGTTACCTTATTAGCGGATGAATTAGATTTAATGAAACATGGTGTTCGCTGGGAAAAAGGAATGATTGTTTTTAATAGCATTGCTCCGGACGAAAAGCTATTTGATGTGGAAAATTTCAAAAGAGCTTTTCTTACTCGTATGTCCATTGAAGGGGATGTCGTATTAAACTACGGATACGCAAAAGGTTATAGACCTTTA
The DNA here is from genome assembly GCF_002209985.1 of Bacillus sp. K2I17. Lineage (NCBI taxonomy): Bacteria > Bacillati > Bacillota > Bacilli > Caryophanales > Bacillaceae > Bacillus > Bacillus sp. K2I17. Next base: position 5,961 of record NZ_NJGF01000138.1, on the reverse strand, counting down.
ATGAATTATCTACTTCATTATATGGAAATGAAAGGTGTAGATATTTCGAACAAAGATATTTTAATTACAAATGGATTTACAGAAGGATTAGACATCGTGCTATCCTCGTTATCGAAGAAATCAGGGCGGGTTATTTGTGAGAATCCAACTCACCATGCTGCATTGAAGCTTTTCCGTTTACATGGACTTGAAGTTCACGGAATTAATATGAATGAAGATGGCATCGATACGAACGAAGTAGAAAAAAGTTTGCGTGAAAAAGAGTTTGATTTCGCATATTTAATTCCTTCCTATCATAATCCAACCGGTATTGTTACGAGTTCGGAGAAAAGAACGGAACTGATGAGATTATTCTCCAAATATAAGGTTCCTATTATAGAAGATGGATTTAATGAAGAGCTACGTTATTCAGGTTCACACTTAGCACCATTATTAACTTTTGCTGGCGCTGGTAATAATGTAATTTATATTAGTAGCTTTTCAAAGGTACTTTTCCCTGGTTTACGTGTAGGCTGGATCATCGCCGATAAAGAACTGATTCATCATTTAGAAAGTGTAAAAAGAGCAAGAACGATTCACACATCTACGTTAGATCAAGCTGTTCTATTTCAATATTTACATGAAGGATATTTTGAAAAATATTTAAAAAAGGCAAGATCAGTTTATAAGAAGAAATATGAATTAGCTGTTGGGGCGTGTAACGAGTACATTCCGTTTCAAAGAATGACCGGTGATGGTGGACTTCATTTATTTATAGAGTTAGAAGAAAAAATTCATGCCCGCACACTTTTACAAAAGTGTTATGAGCAAGGGGTTACATTTTCTCCAGGAGATGTTTTTTATTCTGATGGAGGAGGAGCGACTACTTTTCGATTAGGATTTTCACGTCTGAAAGAAGAAGAAATAGTTCGTGGAATCAAAATAATCGGTGATACAATAAAAACTGAAATTTGGAGTTGAGGAAATGAGAATTGGCGTTATTATGGGGGGAGTATCCTCTGAAAAACAAGTATCAATTATGACTGGAAATGAAATGATTGCAAATTTAGATAAAAATAAATATGAAATCGTACCAATTACGTTAAATGAAAAAATGGATTTAATCGAAAAAGCGAAAGACATTGATTTTGCGCTGCTTGCATTACACGGAAAATATGGAGAAGATGGGACGGTTCAAGGCACGCTTGAAAGTTTAGGTATTCCATATAGCGGGAGCAATATGTTATCTAGCGGTATATGTATGGACAAAAATATTTCGAAAAAGATTTTACGCTATGAAGGTATAGAAACACCTGATTGGATTGAACTTACAAAAATGGCGGATTTAAATCTTGATGAATTAGAGAAGTTAGGATTTCCGTTAGTGGTAAAACCAAACTCTGGTGGATCAAGTGTTGGGGTAAAGATTGTATATGATAAGGATGAATTAATTTCAATGCTGGAAACTGTGTTTGAATGGGATTCTGAAGTAGTAATAGAGAAGTATATAAAAGGTGATGAGATTACATGTTCAATTTTTGATGGAAAACAGTTACCTATTATTTCAATCCAACATGCAGCTGAGTTCTTTGATTACAATGCAAAATATGATGATGTTAGTACAATTGAAGAAGTTATCGAACTTCCAGGAGAATTGAAGGAACGTGTAAACAAAGCATCACTGGCTTGTTATAAAGCATTGAAATGCAGCGTTTATGCAAGGGTAGATATGATGGTAAAGGACGGAATTCCATATGTAATGGAGGTTAATACATTACCAGGGATGACACAAGCAAGTTTACTACCGAAAAGTGCAGATGCAGCTGGTATTCATTATAGTAAACTATTAGATATGATTATTGAAACTTCATTAAAAGCAAGAAAAGAAGAAGGATTTTAAGAAGCGCTATCATGAATACTTTTGACAGTAACATGAAGTATGTTATGATGAATACAATACGAAAATTAAATATTTATCCACTAGGGGGGCCTATTATAGGCTGAGATCAAATGAGAATTTGAGACTCTTAGTACCTGATCTGGTTAATACTAGCGTAGGGAAGTGGGAAGACATTACTATTTTATGAATAAATACTGTCAATTTCACTTTCTTTACGTTTGTAAAGAAAGTTTTTTTATTTTACAGATTTAATAACTGTGGGTAAATACTTAAATTTTATACTTTATTGGAGGGATTTAAATGACATTTTCACAATCATTACGTCAAGAAGTAGATTCAATTTGGGAAGCTAGTTTTCATCACCCTTTTGTAAAACAACTTGGTGAAGGAACGTTAGATTTAGCTAGTTTTCGCTATTACGTACTTCAAGATTCATATTATTTGAGTCACTTCGCTAGAGTACAAACTTTAGGAGCTGCAAAAGCACTGGAATTAGAAACGACAGCTCGTATGGCACACCATGCTCAAAATACATACGAGGCGGAATTATCTTTACATGAGAACTTTGCGAAGAAACTAGGGATAACACAAGAAGAGAAAGATAATTTTATCCCTGCTCCAACTGCATACGCTTATACTTCACATATGTATCGTGCTGCGTATGAAGGACATTTAGGCGATATCATTGCAGCAATTTTACCTTGCTATTGGTTGTATTATGAAATTGGGGAGCGTTTAAAAGAATGTCAGCCAGAAGAGCCAATTTATAACGAATGGATTTCTGCTTATGGATCTGATTGGTTCCGTACATTAGTTGAAGAGCAAATTACACGGTTAGATACTATCGCTGAAAAAGTGACAAAGTCTGACCGGAAGCGAATGAAACAGCATTTTATTATTAGTAGTCAATATGAATATTCATTTTGGGAAATGGCTTATACTTTAGAAAAGTGGCCAGTGAATACAGAAGTAGAAGATGTCATTGGATAATGAGTAGGGGTATTGCTATACATAGGTATGGATAATACTTATGTATATGATTTCACAAAAGAAGTATCGCAAAAAGACGCATCAATCTAAGTGCGTCTTTTTTCAATTTATAAAAATGAGCCTATGGAAAAAATAACCTAAAAATAGGTATATGAACAAGGTGCATTATCTAGTGATAGGTCATATTTTGTAGGGGTACGTATTGAACTTAGTTTATAGCGCTATTTCTACTTAGATTTAACGAACAGAAATATAAGAAAGCATTGGAAAAGTTGAAGTTTATAAACGGAGGTAATGAAAATGAATAAGTTTCAACAAGAACTACAAGCGTTAAGCCTTAATGATTACCAATCTGGAAATATTGTGTATTGGGACCAACAAAACCAATATCCATATTACTATATTGAAGATGCTGCTCGTCGCTGTGGCGGTTGTGGTCGTTGTGGAGGTTGTGCAGGTCGCTGTGGTGGATTTCGTTGTGGTGGATTCCGTTGTATTGGTTGCTTCGGTTGTTTTGGTTGTGGAGGTTGTGGAGGTTGTGGCGGCTGTGGTAGTTGTTCTAATTGTTTTAGTGGTTTTAATGGTACTACTGATACAACTGGTACTATTGTAACATATGAATATTGATAAGAGAAAAAAGGAATCCAATAGTGAAGTATTATATAATTTTTATTAAAGAATTTAATAAAAACACATGTAGCATTCAAGTGAAAGAATGATATTTAGATTTTTAGTTGTAAATCAAGATAAGATATATAAAGCAATGACTAGACTTAAAACCTAATCATTGCTTTTTTATATTTTTACCATCAAATAAGGAATCTGTTGCTTCTAGTTAGTGGGTAGCGAAAGCAATTATTACAACTATGTAAGATTAATGTAATGTTAATCGATAGTAAATGAAGATACTTGAGTGTATTTTAAATAAGATTTAAAAGTACTGTTTATTTTTAAAATATTGAGGTAAGTAAAATTCTATTAGGAAGTGTATTAAAATGATTGAACTTAAATCTATTATCCATTCGTACAAACTAAAGAGAAAAATAGCAAGGGATTTATACGGAAACAGAGATGAATTGACACTGTTATTAAATGAATTTAATAAAATGAAACACACAGTAACATGTGAAAAAAAGAAAAATAATATATTATCTCGTTTACAATTAATTTATCAACATATGAAATTAGATAAACGGTATCCTCTTCCAATTACTTTTAATAGTAAATTATTGGATCGATTAGAAAAAGAATCTCTTCATTCTATTGAGGAAGGTATAGCATGTCTACAATTAATGTTAGATATGAATTATGAGAAAATAAAACAATATGGATCGAGTACAAGTAGGTCATTTGTTCCATTATCGCAGTCTTCCATTTGTCTTGCTGATTGTATTTGCATAACTGGATTTGTATTTGGATTACTAGGTGCAATTACATTAGGGGGATTAGTTTTATCTGTATGTTCAATTACATAAAGGTTGTTATTTGCAAGAAGGGCACTGACATAAGGTGTTCTTTTTTAGTTTTATTGTAAAAGTTAAATACATTACATCATTCTTATCGAAACAAAGGAGTTCAGTCCCTAACGGTGCGCGTCAAGGGGCTGAAATTTGAGAATCCTTCTTTAATAGATAAATATGATTATCAATCTCTCGCATTATAACACTAGGTTAATTAAATGAGAAACTTAATATTTATATGTAGTTATATAAGTGAGAATGTGAACAAATTTGAATGGGTTATTGCGATTCTAGAGATTGTAAAGCCATACATGGATGAAAAAGATTTTGAGCAAGTAATGTTTAAAACTGTAGTTCTTATGCAAGAGGAAATGGATATTAAATAAAATTGTTATTTCATTGTAAGTAAAAAGAGCACACATATAAGCATGCTCTTCGATAAGAAAGGTAGATCCCTATGAGCGGAGAGACTACATACAATATCGTATGTTCGTTTCTTTTAAATGTGAAGAAAAAGTCAACAAAAGGTCAACGTAAAGTCAATGAAAATTCAATAAAAATACTATTTGGTAAGTACATGTAAAAAAGAGCGCCTTGTAAAGGCACACTTTGTAAAGTTTTTTTCTACTGTCGTGTTTTTTTATAGAGTTGAAAGCTATTATCCCACTTATAAAACTAGGCAGTGGGCTCCAAAAGAAGAACCCCTATCGACCAGTTACTAGGGTGACAGTTAAGAAAAGGAGTGGTACTAAAATAATCATTATAAAAGATATTCTTTGATATGGATTTATATAAAAACGCCCCTTTATAGATATATAGTAGTGTATTTATATTTACAATTCAGTAGCTTTGAAAGTTCATTATTTTTAGTAAAGATTTCACTTGGTCACAAATAAAAGAGCAGCTAGCAAAAGCTAACTGCTTTTATAAGAAAATCGGAGAAAGATAACCATGTGTCTAAAGTATTGACGGAATTTTGAGTTTTATTCAGGAGAGAGAAAGAAATGACATATTTAGAGCAAATAAATAAGCTTTCTTCACAATTACCTTTAGTAGTTCTTCAAGATATTCATAATCATGTAAGAGATTGGTTGGCAAGTGGTGGAGAAGAAAATGATTCGTATATTGGTCAGAAATTACGATTCGCAGAAAATTATCTAAAGGCGAGAGGGACAGAATGAAATGCAAACATAAGTGGATTGACATGGAAGATGGAACAAATGACAAGTTCTGTGTGAAATGTAGCCAAAAGGTGAAACAAATGCAAAATGCATTACCTATAAGTATTTCTATTAGCGTTAGTGCAGCTTTACCAATGGCGAGGGAGAAAATGACTATAATCTCATATGGGAGTTTACAAGAATTTTATAAAGATGAAGGAGTTTAATAAAGAAAGAGGATTCGGAATTCAACCCTTGGGAAATGCAACAAAATAGTTATTTTAATAAAAGAAACCCCGATTGTTTGCGGGGTTTCTAAGGGTAATCGTCAAGTAATGAGGTAATCGACTAATTAACCATATCATGAGTTTTTTTGTAAATGTGTCCGAATAGATAAGGTCATCATTTTGAACAAAAACGCTATTTTATAAAAAAAGAGAAGCGCTTAATCAAGACGCTCCTCTTAATGCCA
>NZ_NJGF01000137.1:0-27333 GCF_002209985.1 Bacillus sp. K2I17 | reverse complement strand
GTCAGACCTAATTGAAAATATTTGTTAATTTAGTTATAATAATGGTAATTAAAGATATCATTACCCTCATACAAAAGGACAAACCTACGTATCCCTATCAGGGCCAGGTTTGTCCTTTTTTTATTGTAGTAAACAATTCTTATTGGGAGGATTAAATATGGCTGTACTAAAAGATACAACTTATATAGAAATGAATACGCATAACGAGATTAGATTTTTCAAAGGGATATTTTGGGGAATAGTCTTTGTAGTTCCTTTTTGGAGTATGATGATAGCCTTATTCATTTGGCTTTGTAAATAATATGCCAGCAACCGTGTGTAGTAAAGGGCAGTAGCAGGGCTTCAACCTACTTTCTGTTATATAATATACCCAAAGAAATCAGATGATTATAATGAAGATGACAATTAGGCAGAAAAACCTTAGAAGCTTTTTCTGCCTAATTGAATGAAGACAAAGGGGTTCATTCAAAGATAGGCTAAATTTTGACCTCTAATTATGGATAGAGACGCTTGTATAATCAATTTAATAGTAAACTATGGTTTAACCTTGTAAGAGCTTGTATCGCTTAATATCAGCCATATACAGCTTATTAGAAATACCTTAGTGGTATCTGGAGAAAATGGATTAACTAGGTCTGTCTCCTTAACCATGGAAGATACACAACAGCTTTATAAATATTATACGATTTGAAGTGAATCGAGCAGAATTAAACAAACGTATTTCTGTACAGCAGATGAGAAACACCTTTATTCTCAATCTTATTAAACAAGAAGTAACTGAAGAAGAGTTGGTAAGTAGGATGAGATTCAAAACTAAGATATCTTTAAAGAGGTAGTATTAATATTTACAATGATCTGCAAATCAACGATCCTATCCTAATTGTATTAAATACACTAAAATGGGGTCCTGCCATATGTCTATCAAGCTAAGATTTTAAAGTCCCCCTAAACGAAAATTTACTTTCTCTACAGGTAGTTACTTTGAGAAGGTAGCTCATTTTTTCGTTTTTTTGGGGGGTTTTTCTTAAGTTGATGGTGATTTGGTGTCCTCCTATAAAAAAGACACCCCAAGGTGCCTTACTCCGACTTGAACCACTTTAATTTTAATAATATAGTTCTAAGTTTAAAAATTATAGAGATTTTTCCTGTGGGATTTGTAAGTAGTTTTTACGAAATTATGATTGTTTTTTATTTTGTATTTCAATAAGTTCATCTGGTATCATTTTTGTATAATATTCTTTTTCTGTTAGTTCAAATATAAATAATGCTTTTTTCCAGTTATACACAACATCTTCTACATTGTGTTGTGTAATCTTTAATAAATACTGACCTTTTAAGTAAAATAGTTCACCTAATAGGTATAAAGTATTTAGATTAATTGCTAATTTGATGCCCTTATCAATGTATTTTATTGCCTCTTCATGTTGATATGTGAAATCTAAACATTTTGCTAAATTTAATATAATTTTCAACTTAATTTCTTTATCTCTATGAAAATCTAACTTATTAAAATTAGTTAAACATCTTTTTAATATATTAATACTTTTTTCATATTCTTTATTTTCCCCATGAAATATAGCCATTGTCTGCATAATATCTATTTCTCTTTCTGATAAACAATCAACATTCGTTACAGTTAGTTTTAATGCATTATTTAAAAGAGTTAAAGCAGTTTTTATTGATCTATTCACCTCATATATAGCAATTGCTTCATTCCATAGTAGAAATTGTTTATCTTCTGTTGTTTGGAAAGCATGCCCTTCTTTCTCTTTTTTTACTATTTCATAAAGTTCTTTAAATTGTTTTTGCTTTGTACAATCCATCATTACATGTTTTACATTTTGTACGTATTTTAATTTTTTGTTTTGAGTTAGTGCAAATATATTATTTGGATCAACACCAAGTCTTTCAGATAATTGATATAACAATATGCTAGATGGATAAATTATACCTTTTTCTATCTTGCTAATTTGACTTTGTGAGCATATTCCATGACATAATTCGGATTGTGATATATTTTTTTTCATTCTAAGTTCTTTAATGGTAATACCCAAATCGTTAAATTCCATTTTCCCCACCTACTATTTAGCAATTTATTAGTATAATAAGATTCTCTAACCTTAATGTAAAGTAAAATTAATATGGTTGCAATTATTGTTTGTTGTAAAGGTCTTACCGTGTTATAAGATGGTGAGGTTTTTATTATGTACAAAAAAAGAGGAGGAAGGAACCTTAGTATAGACATTCTCTATTATGTAATTCCTCTATTTTTAATCGATTACGATTTCATTTATATTTAGCTTGTTTAAAGCCTTTTTATAAAAAGACATTGAACCAATTAGTTCAATGTCTTTGTGCCTCTTACATGTTTGTGTACTCAAAGTACAATTTTTCCGGTTTTCCATACATGTTAATTTCATTTTGATATACAACAGCTAATTGCTGAGACATCTGAATGTTTTCCATATAAGATAATGAAGCAGCTGCTTCTATTTTTTCTTTAATTTCATTAGGGATAACTGTGTAAGATAAATTCCCCATCTTACTTCCTAACTTAGTATCGGTAGCAGCTTCATAATAAATTTCGGTAATTAAGACCTCATTATCATCTGGATCATACATATATCCTCGGTTAACTGTAATCATAGTATAGTGCTCCTCTCATTTTTCGTTTTCTAATTCCTTGTGCTTTTAGCATTACAACGAGTACCTTATTTTTATATAAATGCCCTAGTTTCTAATTTGTATATTCCATTCTTTCTCTACTCTACTATAAATTAGTATTTAATATCTTTTTTTAGTTTTGAATTCAAAAAAACTTAACAATACTAAAGAGCTAGGCTATGAATTCATTCTTCACATTCTTTATTTTACTATTCCTACAAGAGTATAAGGACTGTCAGTAATTTTTAGCTCATTACAGGTATCCTGTAGTAATCTTAATTTTTCATATCCATTATGGATGACTTTAGTTTGTTCGGTTGTACTTAATTTTTGATAGTTTAGCTATTCTACATAATCGCAATCATGTATGTTTCCATTAAATAAAACTTACTGCTTCATAAGAAATACTAGCACAAATCACTCTCACATTCTTTTTCTTACGCTATACTTTGTAAAGTTCATATGATCCCTCCTCTAAATTAAACAAACAAGCACAATATATGTGCTTGTTTGTTTAATTTAGCATATTATTAGCCCAAAAGGTCTATTTACAAGTGATTCCTAACTTAAAGACAACATAAAAAGGACTTCTTTAAGTCGATTGAAAATGCGCATAGCAAAATAAGCTATATACATTAATCGGCTCAAAGAAGCCCTTTCACAATTGAAACAAGAACACAACTTGCTTCTACAACTCAACCACAACCCATAAGGCGTGGGAATAAACGGAATCAATTAAACAATAAACATATTTTTATATTAAACTATTTTTATATTGTATTCAATTGTTTTAATTAAACGAATATAAGAAGAGGTTTTATATGCAGTTGTTATATGTATTAAATAATAATGTCCCTGTTTCCACTGCTACAAATCCCCCCTTATTTTCGGTTCTTGGTGTTACTTCATGTACTGCATTTCAAAATATAGTTTTTCTGGTTTTTGATTTTGGTCTAAATAAATAAGTATTTCTCTAATAGTTCCTTTTGCAACTTCAATATTTTCCATATAGGACTTACTTTCATTTTCTTGAACCTTTCGAAAAATAGCAGTGGGTAGTTTTACTGCACCAAATACCCCCATCTTACTTCCTAGCTTTTTATCTGAAGCAGCATCGTAGAAAATTTCATTTACAATTACTTCATTATCATCCGGATCGTACATGTACCCTCTTTGTATGCGTAGCAATGTATTACTCCTTTCTTGTATATTTCATTTCAATAATAACAACATTTGTATATATCGTTGTTGTTAAACCAGGCATCAAATAGTATTATTTCGTAAAATCCGCACTTTGTATAGAGGTAGACACAGGATAATTAGTTTTCTTAAATTGTTTTTGAATATTTCGTGCTTTTTATACAACAAACAAGCCACCCTCTAAAAGAAAGCAATAGCTTGTAAGGGTCGCTTAGTTTATAGTAAATAGCTTTGTATTTAATTGCTTAATCTCTCCCTCTGCAAGAGGCTGATAAAAAGCATGTTGTAATCCTTCTACATGTAATGTTTCTCCTATACATAGCAATACTTTACCAGGAATTAAATCAAGTAGTAGTTCATTATTAATTTGCTTTGCTTGTTTTTCAGTAGAAACATAAATAACTAGGATTGTAGGGTTATTCCTTAAATCTTTTATGATAACATCCTTACCTGACTCTACGAAATCTCTCCATCTAGCAATAATATGTCGTAAGCGATTCTTTTTATCTGTTAATAAGGTGGAGTATACAACAAAATTAAATTCTTGATTTACTCCGCCCTGCGCAACAAAACTCAAAGGAGGGGTAAAAACCCCTTTACTAATAGATGGATGCATAATATGCCCTATAAAGGAAGGAGCATAACGCAGGTGGCAAAGTAGGTCTATATCATGCCAATAGCGTAGATGAACAAATTTACCGTGATTATCAAGACGCTCTGGAGCAAAGAAAAACATATTACCTTTCCAGTATTTTAAGAGCTTATAACCATTATCGGATAATGTATATGTTTCTTCAAAGGTTTCCAAATCAAAACTCTCAACCTGCCATTTTTCAATTAGACGATAGTAAAGTAATCCTTGAAGTGCATCATTTATTTTCTTACGTGAATATTTGTTCTTGAATAAATATAGTAAATGATTGAATCGAACAGATGTATGAACACCAATGAAAGTAAGTATGGCATACTGTTCTTCTGTCAAACGCTGCTTAAACTTAACCAATTCTTCATAAGAATGGAATACATAGGATTTATCCAGTTCATGTATTCGATATATTTGAAGTCCCTGTACATCCTCATTTGATAAATGAGGAATAGATGGTACATAAGTAGACAATTGTTTCTCTATTGTACGCATAATCATCCATTAAAATTGATAAATTGACGAATTAGATTTTTTACTCTGTCCTTGGGGGTAATTTAGGATACGTACAGTTCCTTTTCTATTTTTGGCATCGATATTAAGCAGCTCGCATGTAATAATCGTTTGGTTTATTGCATCTTCCGCAGTTGGGTTGGCAAGATTACGGCTCTTTAGTCCTTTAAATTGAATACCTGGTGCAACTTCTACGAAAATACCAGCAATTGCATCTACCCCTACTATTTTACCTACAAAGCGGTCACGGCGTTTCTTTAGCTCTAATAGCTTATCCATTGGATCTGTTTCTAGTTTCTTTTTATTTCCTCTAAATTCATAACGGCCATTCTTTTCTACTACTTTATCAATGATAAGTTCTACAACATCACCAATTACAATATCCTCTGGGCGTACAAATGAGTGTGACCATTGGGAATACCTTACTCCCACTGTTACACCATGAACTTCAACTAAAACAGTTTGTGCAGATGGAATATGTCCAGAAACAGTTCCTGTGTATACTTTATTCCCCTCTTGTGCTGTTACTTCTTCATACAATCTCTTTTGAAGTGCTAGTTCTCCTGCGGTAATAGATACAACGGCAAAGTTACCTTCTTCGGTTCTTTGGAAGTGCTCAATAATAACAGGTTTTGTCCTTCCTACTAGCCACTGAGGGTTTTTAGGAATATTGATTCCAGCCTCTGTAATGGGACAGTATGCAGTCGTATGAGTACCAATTTCAATTGTAAGTACTTGTATACGCTCTGATGTACCATTTTTAGTTGGAAACAGTTTTTCAGATACGACAGTAATTAACCCTTTCCCTACAGTACGCTCCCGTTTCATACGAGCTAATTCCTCTAGTTCATGATCACGTACTCGCTCAAATTGATTAAAGTTTGTTTCTAACACTGTGTCACCTTGTGTGTTCTCTGATTCAAAAGCCATTCCAAGTTCCTCTACAGTTTGAGTGTTTGTCTTATCCTCTTTCATTATAGTTTCCTCCTAGAACGTAAAAAAGGACACACCTGTACCGTTGGGATGGTACGTAAGGTGTGTCCTTTACGTGAATTATGTTTTATTTATATAGTTGTTAATACAAATATAATGGTATTTTTACTCAAATGCAAGAATAATTTTAGAATCATAAGTTTGCTATAGGTTGAATCAAAATCTAGAATGCAGTCTTACTAGAGGTACCGCCACATGCCCATCAAGCTAAAATTTTATAGTACCCCCAGAAAGAAATTTTGTACTATTTTGTAACAAAATGCTCATTTTTTCGTTTTGAGGTATTTGCGTTTCTTAGCTTGATAGCGATGTGGCGGTACTCCATATAGAGGAGAACAGGTTATTAATTAGTAAAATAAAGAAAAGGCACTTCTCTCAAAGTGCCCTCTCTCACTACTTGATCTACATAAGTCTTTTCTTACAGCACAAATATATCCGGGTTCCCACCCAATTCTATTTTACTACATTCGTTTATAAAGTTTAATTAATTTAATGCAAATTAATTAAAGAAAAGACACCCAAAGGTGCCTTCCTCCGACTTGAACCACTTTAATTTTAATAATATGTATTGGACTCCCATCCGAATATTATTTTACCATGTTAAGTATTATTGGTCATTGAGAAAAAATAAAAGCACTCATAAGAGTGCTAATCCTTCAATCTAATGTTTTTTACTAGATTTTTTATGTCCTTTATTTCGTTCACAAGCTACACCATCGCCATCACGATCTAAATGTGAAGCATAAGCTGGGCTATCTGGAGTTATATCATAATAACCGGCATTATTTGCATCTGTACAGTTTGCAAAGTGTACTTTCTGTTGTTTAGGTTCCGCTTGTTGCTGAGGTGCTGTATTAGCTGCAGCTTTTTGTTGCTCCTGTTCTTTTGCTCGAGCTGCTTCTTGTTGTTTCTTTTGTTCTTCCTGTTGTCTGTGAGCCTCTTCTTGTTTGCGTTGTTCATCTAATCGCTTTTGCCCTTCAGCCTTTTTCTGTTCTTCGGCTTTTTTCTGTTCTTCTATTTTCTTTTGTTCCTCTTCTTTTTTAGTTCCTTGCTTTGGTTCTTCTGATGTACTTGCTTTATCATTTGATCCACAAGCAGCCAATCCCATAAGTAACACACTGCATGCTAAAGCCATTAATAATTTTTTGCTCATAATTTAATTCCTCCAAGATATATAAAATGTAATATTTCTGGACAATCTTATCAAAATTAACATTCATATATCGTTATATCGTGTCGAATAAAATAAAAAAACACCCTAGGTTGCCTTCCTCCGACTTGAACCATTTCGATTTTAATAATATAGGGTACGGCCACATCGCTATAAAGCTAAGAAAATAAAACTACCCCCAGAAAGAAATTTTGTGCTAACTTATTTTTTGGGGGCAATTCTACATTCTTAAGTTGATAGGCATGGGGTACCGCCAGCATTTCGGAAAACCTCCACGTTAATATTATGCAAGATTTTATACAGTTTTTCGGAAAATCCAGTAACAAACAATAACCCTAAAACCACGCTAGAATAGGAATGTATAAAAAAATGTATAGATTCATAGAACTAAAAAAGAAAGTTTCCTTGTGAGAGCAGGATTCTCCTTTTTCTTGCTACCGATAATGAGACGTTATGTTAACCTAACAAGTATAGAGGAATTAGATATTAATTTTTTATTGAGAGTGGTAATCTTGAAAAGGGTATTTCATGCAAATATCTAAGCTGTTTAATCAAATTTCAAATGAAAGGGTTGTATAAAATATGGAAACGAATGAGTTTAAAGTTACACCTGAAAAACTGAAAGGTAAGACAGTGGAAGATCTTGCTATTACTACTGATGCTGTAGTTATAAAATTTACTGATGGTACGTTTTTAGACATGTATCTCGATGAGTCTGGAAAAACATTAAAAACATCAACAAACAAGCTGGAATGTTAAAAACTATAAAATATCTTCTTAAACTATAAGATGCTTTAGTTGAGCAAAAAACTAAAAATTTTCAACTTCCGCTAACGGTAATTATGTAAATAAGCTGTCCATATGGACAGCTTATAGTATAGTTTTTTCCGAAAGGCTGGCGATACCCTAACTAGGTTTAATTTGAGGCTTACCAACTATTAATCAAAGAAATTGTTCAATTCTTTACTCATTACGTTCGACGTTTTTTGCTTTGGTTTCTCAATTTTATTAAGCAGCGAATGCGTAGTGTTATTCTTATTTTTTTGCTGAGCTTTCAAGTGATCTTGGCGCTCTTTGTAACTCATACGTTTATATTCTGGTTGCTTCTCATCATTTCTCGAATTATCTTCCCTATTTTTTTCTAGGTTTTCATGAACCGTAATACTAATAGATTCATAAACTTTTGCTACATCTTCATCTAGCTTATTTTCTTTGGTATGATTAAGCATTTCTTCAACTGGAACCGTATTGATATCTACATGTGTTTCGTATGACTCTGTTATTGTAACGGGAATTGAAGTAGGTTCTATACTCGTCTTTGCAGTTCCTATTATTTTAATGGGAAGTTCACCAGATGAGAATGTTTCTAACTGTGGTTCAGTTTCATCAGGAATCTCGGAATGAATAATGGAATTCTTAGCCCAATCTTGCTCTAACATAGTAATAGATAATTCTTGGTTTAGTTCTACTACCTCCATGTTTATTTCAAGGCATTCGTCCATAAGAGATAATTCTATATCTATGACTTCCTCCATATCTTCTTTCACGACTGGTTCCGTTATTGCAGTGCTTATACTTTCTATATGTGTTTCCTCTTGTACGGTTCCATTGTCTTCGCTTGGAATCGCTACTTCATCTGAAATAGTATTGTCAGATGAATGAGTAGTATTAACACTTGGTTCTTCTGGTATACTACTATTATTTGAAATTAATACTTTACGAGGACCATCCCCTGTGTAAGAACTTACAACTAGATTTTGTTCTAACTTCTCAATACATTGCATAGCTTTCATATAGCCGATCTTGAATTTTCTTTGCAGAATAGATGGCGAGACTTGTTGTGATTCAATAATAAATTCCCTAATATCTTCATACAGCTTATTTTCAACTTCATCATCAATATCTCCCTGCCGGTTCATAGCTGCAGGATCATTAGGTAAGGTTTCATTTTGGGACTTGTGTTCCTTATAATCCTCTAATGATAAAATGTGTTGATGCTCCCCGTTTGTTTCTATGGAGCTATTCTGTTCAATCTCAACTTCTCGGATAGGCGGTAACGGTTGTATTTTCTTCATGTTTTCTGCATCTACATGCTTCATAGGATTTGTTTTTGCAATAGATTCATTAATAAGGCGCAGACGTTCATTTTCCCAATATTGGCCTGTTTCTATATCTACTTGAATGATTGCTTGGGAAAATTCTTCTTTTGGTACAAAGTTACTTGTAATTTGTTGTACAGGTTGCACATGATTATCTTGTACGATACGAGCAGCACAGATGAATGCACCTTGTGCCATGATATCTCCTGGTGACATAACAACTTCTTTTGTTTTCTGATAGGTTGATCCTAATCGACTAACAGGATTCTCTTGCATAGGAGAAATACCTTGTTCAGATTCCGCCTCTTTAAATTCCTCTTTCTCACCAAACATGTCAGAGAAGATCTTTGCATCATATGGCGTTACATCTCCAAATATCATTTTGTTACGGAATGAGCCCAGTAAGGTAAACATGTATTGCTCTGTGAAGCCGAGAGCTAATTGAGATAGTGTTTGGCTAGCGATTGTTAGAATTACTTTATATTTACGAGATTGTGCAGGGAATTCTTTAAACGGCCGTACAAATGTGTAGCATCCTAGCCCGAGAGGGCTGGGGTAGCTACTAACCCTTACGGGTCGCGATAGGTAAAGCTTTGAAGTTATCTCTACTTTTTCCCCCGCCCCACACCGTGCGTGCGACTTTCACCGCACACGGCGTTCCATCGGTTCAGATTGATAACCCCTAACAAATTTAGTTAGTATCATCCTTATTCTTTGCCTCGCGATTAAGATAAGGTGAACAATGAGATATATTTCAAATGTGTAGCAGCTCACGGTATTTCTTTAGTTTCGGTAGTTTGTATAAGATACTGCCTTCTAAGTCCTTTTGATGTATAAGCTTATGACATCTTATGCACATGGTGGCAAGATTGCTGAGTTTGTTGATTTTCTCTAAAGGTAGTCGATTATTAACGTGATGGCAATGTATGTTAGTTGGAATCAACCCTGTCTTACATATTCGGCACTTTCCTTTGTCGCGATTATATGCATAATCGCGATTAAGTATATATTCAAAGTTATAGAGTCGTTTATTCTTAGTTTGTCTAAGCATCTGATACAAGACCATTTGGTTGATTTGGTCGTTCGAATAAATGGTTGGTCTCATTTTCTTATCGACCTTGCCATGTCTTCTCGAATAAATTATCCTTCCTATCTGTGTATAGGGGGTCGTATCATAATTGTATAGGAGTGCTTTAGTACTAGGTGTAAAACTCATTTTGGTTAATCCTATCTTAACTCCATCGACTTCAACGAAGGGAACTTTGGTTTTATGCCCTTTATGCCTATCTTTACGATTATCAAGATTTTCAGCTGGAGTAAGCATTTTTTCGAATACTCCTCCACCATGTTTGTTCTTAATAGACTTGTAGAATGTATAGCGTATTTTGTCATCGCATCTAACGAAGATTCTAGCAGAATTTCCTATACGGAAATAATTACTAATACCAATAATTTTGGCGTTAATAAGTTCTATTTGGGCGGCAACATCGTGAGAGTTGGTTGTTTTCCGAACATTGTATGTATCTCGAAGAATTTCTCTCATTTTAGAGTTTAATTTCTTTTTGTTCGGTATAGCTTTTCCTGCAATACGGTTTTTCAGTCTCATCTTTTCAGCTCTGATGTCGAATCCTAGGAATTGGGCTGGCTTCTCTCTCATATCGGTAATAAATGTTTTCTCCTTTGATAATTCTAATTTGAGTATATGTTTGTAATACTTATCGATTTTAGTCAAGAGTGTTCTTGCCTGTGCTTTATCCTCGCATAGAATTATCCAGTCGTCTGCGTATCTAACAAGAAAACATTTCTTATGTTTTCTAACTACTTTTCTAAGTCCTGTACTGAAAGCGTGTTTAACAGTATAACGCGCGTAGTGTTCTTCGAACTCTTTAGCTATCATCCAGTCAAAGTTATTTAAGTATATGTTCGCTAACAGGGGAGATATAATTCCACCTTGTGGAGTTCCCAACTCCGTAGGGAAAAGTTGATTATCTTCTAGTACACCTGCTTTTAACATTTTCTTAATAATAGTTAGGAATCTCTTATCCTTTATGCCCATATTCCACATTATTTCAACAAGTTTATTATGGTTAATATGGTCAAAGAAACTTTTGATGTCACCTTCGATGGCTACGTACGTTTTTGACCTAGAAATGGTATTCAAGATTCTGCCTATCGCATAGTGACATGAACGATAGGGACGAAAACCATAACTATGGTTGAAAAACTTCGCCTCCGCTATGGGCTCTAACACCATTCTTGCTGTTTCTTGGATTATCCTATCTATCATGGCTGGGATTCCTAGAGGACGCTTTTTACCATTGCCCTTGTCAATGTAATGCCTTCGAACGGGTTTAGGTTTGTAGTTGTCTATGTGTTCCCAAATGAGTTTGATAAGCTGTTCCGTTTCCATTTGTAGGTAGTAGTTCACGTCTTTCTTGTCAATTCCGACCGTTTTACTCCCACGATTGCTTTTAATGTTGTGAATTGCCGTTTTAATAGTCTGCTTGTTTTTCATTAGTTCTATCATGCCATGAAAAGAAGAGTTATCTTCTTTGGCCTTTTTGTATATTAGGTCTAACTTATCTTGGAGCTGTGCTTCATTATCTATCAAATGTCCTTTAATCCTCATTACATCTCCCCATTATTCAAGCGATTGTAACGATGTGCTGTTTAATTCCCACTCTAGAAGAGGTTCATATAGACATTTGAAATATCCATTGTTATTCTGAATCGACTGGTCCCCTTCGCTCCACGGACCTTACTCCGCTTCCTCACTACTACGAGACCGCTGCCACTTGCATTGTTTCAAGCAGGATCACACTCCCTATGGCAATGCAAGCTTCCCAAGTTCCATTTGTTCTATCCCTTATTTTACATTCCTTTAGGTGCCCACTTTACGCCGACGGTACTCACCAGTCTTGAGTAGCTCTAACATACTGGTTCAGCATAATCGGTAATTACGAAACCGATTATGTGCAAGGATTAGAATTTCGAACCTCTCCTTGTTCCCGTTATTCCTTCCGATTGCTCACGTTAAGAAGGGATTCCCTCACGACGCTTCAAGACATGGATTCCTTTCGTCACCATTGGGATGTTTTTAAAGACCACCGCACCATATAGGCATTAGTGAGTTGTGCCATCAGGTTACGACCTTACCTAACTTCAGACCCTAACTCGTGTGTAAGTTAGCGCATGTAGGGGTATCATGGCTAGGATTATTGAGCTATTATCCTAGAATGGGAGTTTCACCCATAAAATTCGAACAAATAGTTAGGCTGTGTAAGAGTCAGCCCCTCCATTTCACGCCGCTACGTTTATAGGAGAACTTGGCGTACCATAATCCGGAAACTCATCGACAATAATGTGGTGGTAAGGTGAGATGTTTGGCTCTCTACGGAATACTGCATTCTGCATACTTAACAATATAAATTTTCCTAATACGTTTGAAAGGTCTGCTAATTCCCCTTTCGCAGTATTTACAAGTAAAATGCCACCCTGCTCTAAATGGACATCGAAATCAAAATCGGATTTACCAAATAAAACACGTCGTATTAAAACGTTTGAAGCTAAATCTTTTAAGATATTGCGTAAACCTTTTACATATTCTTCTTCTCTGTCATAATGCATCGGTTGTCCGCGGTATTTTCCAGATTTATAAACTGCTGGTTCACCTTGAAAATCCATCTTTTCACGAATAGTATTATTAAACCACTCTTCAATTCCTTTTATAATCTTATATTCGTTTTTTTGGTCACGTGAAGCAGCTCCGGTTTGAACAAAATCATATAGCTTCTCTACTTGGACCTTTAAAAGCTTATGCATACGGTGAACACGTTCTACATCATCGTAGGGTAAGCGCCCAACGCCTTTTCACATTACTGTGATAGGTTTTCAAACGCTCCCCTCCGAACCGTACGTACATGTTTCCATGTATACGGCTCTCCACTTATCCTCTGAGTTTCAATCTAACCTTCCAGCGTGCAGGTCAACATGACACTTTTTACACAATGCTAGTGTCTTGCGGTTACGAGCTATCATGATTCTTTCCCAATGTTGTTTTCCTTTTAGTTCTTTGAGTTTTTTAACATGATGCATTTCGATAGCGGTGTTTTCAGTTTGACACCACTCACATTTACTAGCCTGAAGGCGTCTGATTAGACTATTGCGTCCTGCATATATCATAGTGTTTGGAACGATATCTATTTCTTTATTAGTAGTTGGATTTTCATAAACCCTTTTCAAAGGTTCATTATAGAAGTATCTATGCTTCTGACCAGTTTTAGTTGTGTAAGAAATTCTAAAATTGCCTTCATGATTAAACTTTTTCATTATTTTGCTGACTGATAGTTTGTATTTGTTTGCAAAAGTTTTTACCATGCTGAATTTCATAATGTAGCGAAACTTCTGTAGGCTGTGTACATTTTTTGCTAGTTTATAATAATTATATAAACCTCTAATTTCACTATTGTATATACTTAGAATTTCTAAATTGTCGGAGTTTATTAATTCGGCCCTATGAATAGACTTCCAACTACTATCTTTTTCGATTTTAAGAACTTTGAGCTCCTTAAGTTTTCCAATCCATTTTTCCTTAGGCATGTAAATTTCGCACTTGTTTGATGCATACCTTTTGGCTATTCTACTGTTTGAGGCTTTGTATACAGCCTGAAGGTTACTTATAGTTACATCGTATCCAAGGAATCTCGCTTTCATTTTGCCGTGTGTAATGAGTGTTTTCTCTGATGATAGTTCAAGATTTAGTTTATTCTTTAGAAAAGCCGTAAGGTCTTTCTTTACTTCTTCTGCATCCTGTTTTGAACCAATTATCCCTATTAGGAAATCATCGGCATATCGTACATACTGAATTCTCTTAAAGCTAGAATCCATTAATTCTACTGAACTCATTGTACGTATATCTTTTTGAAGCCTTTTCACTTCACTTGTAATTTCAGTTAATTCATTGTGTGGAGCCAGTACTTTTCTATCTGCGAATTTCTTTTTTAAATACCAAAGTCGCTTATATTTTTGGGTATATACTATGTTGTTTTGTCGGCGTGTGCCTTTATCAAATAGTGTTTTATACTCTTCGATATACTTATCAAGTTCATTTAGATAAATATTTGATAGAATTGGGCTGATTATTCCTCCCTGTGGAGTGCCACTATAAGTATTATTGAATTTCCAATCCTCTAAATAACCCGCTCTAAGAAATTTCCAGATTAAATTAATGAATTTTTCATCTTTAATTTTTCTTTTTAGCAGTTTAATCAAAATGTGATGGTCAATATTGTCGAAGAAGCCTTTGATATCACCTTCTACCCACCACTTAACTCCTTTGAAGATTTTAGTTGCTTGTGTTAGTGCTGTATGACAACTACGATTACGTCTAAATCCATGAGAATTGTTAGAAAAGGTCGGTTCGAAAACAGCTTCTAGGATGTTTCTTACGATTTCTTGAACTAATTTATCATCTATAGAGGGTATCCCTAAAGGCCTCTTTCCCCTATTTTGCCCCTTACTGATATATACTCTGCGAGATGGAGCTGGTTGATAACTTTGGGTTTTAATTCTTTCGATAATTTTATCGATACGTTCCAAACTCATACCATCAATGGTATGCCCATCTGTTCCTCTAGTCATGTTCCCTTCTTTTGCATATATTTTTTGATATGCTGCAAAGTAGAACTCCTGGTTATATAGATTCCGATACAGACGTTCAAATTTATAAGCTGGGTTAATTGTTTTTTTATTCAGATTGTCTAATACTGCATTTGGATTTCTCATTGTGTCTCACACACCTTCCAATTTTGTTTTAGACCGGATAAGTTGCCTTCCTTCGCCATGTACTAGGCTTTCCCTAGCTCGGACTACTATGAAGGCTCCGTTGCCTTATTGGGTATTCAGAAGTCACACACCTTGTTAGTAACTTGGTGTCATTCTTCATAGCCAAATTCGCATGTATGCCGGTGGCATCCCAACTTAGGCAATCCCCATTTAGATAGATAAAGAATAGCTTTCATAATGTCGGATGTGACGTTCGACCTTTTTCCACTTACTGTGGCTGGGAGGGAGAGACTCACTGATAGCTTATATGTACGACCTAAACTATCCTCTTTATAACCTTGTTCCCTAGTAATGTATCAACTACCTTTCATTACTCGTATTGCTGACCACCCTGGGTCTATCATTCAAGCAGTGTAGCCTTCATCCTTATTTATGAGTTTTACCTTGCCATTCAGTCGTGATCTTAGTAGTTGAACAACTTATGACTTTATCACCATGCTGTTTTCCCCTTCAGGTTTCCCTTCTAGGTGAGGTGATTGGTAATAGGTCTTTCGTGAGCTAACCTAGATTAGTGCTATTTAATCAATTCTAAATCTACCCTTATGGGCGCACATACATCTCAATTAAGTCGTCGAAGGTTACGTCTTTTTGTGGGTTGTGTAGTTTTAGTAAATAGATATGTTGTTTAAGGTGGTTACGCTGGGCTTGTTCAAAGAACGCATTGTTAGATTCAGACAAACCTTGAATAACCATTGCGAAAACCTCTGCTACTTTATCAACGGGTCCTCGCAGAATGTTTATATTTTTGGTATCAGGATTAGTTGGATCGATATAGTAAACGGAGCTTGCAGGGATCTTATGTGCTTGTACCAACTTAAATATTTTTTGACATAAATCATTACTTGGTTCAATAACAGTCACACCATTTAAAAATGTTCCTTTTACTTCTTCTGTATCATAGTCATTCTTTTTATACGTTGTTTCAAACTTATTTATGAAACGTACCATCCAGTGTAAATCTTGATTTATCATAGGAATAATTAAACTTGATGTTTTACCAGAACCAATCGGACCAATAATAATTCCATTTAGCGTTCTATCTTTCCCCTTAATACGAACCATTTCCTTATGCTCAATATGAGGTCCAATTTCTACATCAGGATATATTTGTTCTTCTTGGCCATTAAACCATTTTTGTAACTTGTGATTTTTATATTCGTATTTTTGTGCCCACTTTAATATCTCTCCTCGGTAACGAACAATATGGCCACTTACCAAAGTATAAACAAAATCATAAATACTGTAGGTAAAAATACAAAAATCAAAGTGAGTGTGTGAAAATTTCCTGTTAAAACCTGGCCTATTGCCTCATATTCACCAAAATCGATATGTTTTGATCTATCTGTGAGATAAGGAATAACCTTTGCATGAATCGGAGCAGTTGCAAACCATAAAAATTGGATATCAACTGCAATGTGAGAGGTAATTAAAATTAACAAATTTCCATTTTTGACATGTAAAGCAGGAATGCGGCTGTAAAACCTAAAGCTAAATTCTCCTAATAGTAAAGAGAAGAACATTAAAATAAGCGGTATATATGTAATTTCTATAGGATAAGGCGGTGGTTCAAATGCATAGTAAAGTAACTTTATGTAGTTTACTAGACCGAATCCAAATGAAAAAATAAATCCACTAATTAAGGTGAGTGTAGTAAATAACGGTAACCGTTGTTTAAGTGTCCCCATAGAAAATCACCTACATCTTACAGGTATATTTGAATTTTATGATGGAATGTGAAGCGATTATTGAATTCAGGTTTAAATTGCTCTTTTGATTTTTCTAAAAAGAATTTCGCTGCATCTTCGGTTTGTTTTAAATATAAATCAATACTACTTCTTTCACATAGTTGGTCATATTCTTCTTGAGAAAGTACCGCAATATTCACCTCTATTTTTTTATTTGTTGCCGTTTCAATTATGACATCGTACCAAAAGTAATTTGGCTTTCCTGGAACTTGGATATCTTGTAGAGAAACATTAAACGTTGCACCCTTTTCTGTAATATGTTTAAGTACAAGTTCTGGATTCTTAAATGCTTCTCTTGCAGAGAGCACTCCCCCATGCGTTGTTGTTGCAAATTGTAAATTCATTATCATTTTCCACCTTTCTCCATATAAAAAAAGACAAGCGACACCCACTGTAAAAACAGCGTGTGTCGCTTGCCTTAATTTCATATGTTCTGATTTGATTGTAGTTTTCATTATATGTTCAAGCGTTATTCTAACACTTTAAATAATAAAAAACAATATAATTATATAGATTTATATAGAAAACAATAGATTAATATAATTCTACAAGTTTACGTCTTTTCGGATGAATGTTATTTGCAGTACGTACCAGGATCTGTTCATCCGCTTCTATAGTGACACTTTCATTTTGTAAGGATAGAAGTAGAACGTTGTGATAAGCGTTCATTAAAAGAATATCTCTAGGTTTTTCACGTTTCGGATAAATAACAACAAGTGGAACGCCTTCGTCCCCTTCTTTTCTTGAAAATATGACATCGTCTAGTCTAGCAATCATCCGGTAATCATTTTCATTTCCGAAAATAAAGAAGAAATCTTGGCTAACATCTTTATCTCTCCTATACGTTCGTCGAAGGCCTCCATCTATTGGTTCTTTGAACGCCTGAACCCTTTCAACAAATGCGTAACGCCAATCGGCATCTCCTACTGAACGTTGAGATAAAGATAAAAGAATATCGTGTTCAAAGTTTTGATTATCATCTTTTCCAAGGATGATATCTGAAATTACATCTCCAGCATTTTTAAGTGAGCAGACGTGTACATGTAGATTGGGTAGATTTATTAAAATTTCATGATATTTCCGTATAGAAAATAATAGATTTTTCATCCGCACGTATGGTGGTTCAGCATCTTCTGCAAGGAACATAGATTTGTCGTACATAACAAAAACAACGGTTATATTCTCATTCGTTTTTTGTGCAAATTCTATGTACTTACCTACTTTTTCAACTAAGGTAGCATTTGTTTCTTTACACATATCCATCTCGATATAGATATTTTTACCTAGATATGAAATATGTTCATCAGGAATCAAAGGCAACTGGTCATCCTCAATTTGCATATTTTGTTTCTGGTAAAAAGAACGAATATCCATTTTATATAATACTTTATTGGTTTGTGTTTTCTTTCTAGTCGCTAGAAGAGTACGGATAATGACCTCGCGTGAACATATTGTGTGAAAAGAAGTTGCTCGTGAGTACCTTCTTTTGGAACTTTTTTTGGGAATTCTCCCTATCTCCATTAAGAATTCAATTGTTTTTTCCTTTAAAGAAAATAAGGCACGTTTCGTAATGCTGTCATCCCTTTTATCTATTTTTTTGGTTAGCATAGCCCCGTATTGTGAGTATCGGTCAAGCTTTGTAAATATGCTAGCTTCAGAACATTCTCTTCCCTCAAATGCACTATATAACATTGTGATTTGTCGTGTTGTAAGAGCTCTTTTGTAATATAAAACTGTTAAGATAAAAACGTCTGCTTCTTTTAAGTGAAAATGTTTTTTGGTACCTGGTCGTTTATATTTATACACTTCTCCGGACAAAGTATACACCTCTTATGTTGAATTAGATTTAAATTAAATAATTATCATTTTTAATATACTATTACATTGATATATGAATTGTAAAACAAGAAAATATGAATAAGAGGTTTTGCTTTTCAGAGACAGCAAATTTTGTACACCAGAGTTGGGATGGTAACTACAATTATAAATCTCTTATAAATTATGGGTTTATATGGATCTGTTAAATCTTTTATATTGTTAGGCCGATATACTACTAGACATCTAACAATAGTTATAATGAAATTTCATTAATAAAATAATGTTATGGCGTACTAACATTTATTAGATAGGAATAATAACATTTTGATTGATTACAATTATTTAAGAATTATAAAGAAGCTTTTGATAACAAAGAGTAGTTTCCCTATATTTTTTTAGAAAGTAAACTTTTTATTGAAGTGCCCTCTCCTACTTTTGTTACTGATTTATTGTGAAAATTCAACTTATTTTTTTAGGTGTTTTATCTTATATAATTATAAGTTCATTTAGATAAATAAATAATGAGTGTTTCTATTAAATCGTTAGTACGTTAAAAATGTGTCTACATGTGCTTAACATTAAGGTTCCATTCACATAAAATTAATTAGTTGTTAATTTTATGTGAAGTTCTAATTGCTATCATCATTCCTACTAAATTAATAAGACTTTTAGTGTAATGTAAGTATCACTTTGATGTTAATAAGATAAGAACTTACTGTTAATAATCCAATTTACATAAATTTCATAGCAGTGATGCAATTTTTTAGCATAATACTATTAGAATGTCTTAGTTTAAGAGATTATTTACAGGGATTTTAAGAACTATTGCATCAGTTAGCTTAACCTTTGACTCTCTTTTTAACATGTTAATTATAATTTGAGATGATTTCTGTTGTTCATATGAAATTAACAGCCTCTCCTAATGGCTTTCTAAGATTGACTGAAATTGACAAGGAATTGTATTCAAATGAGGCAGAGAGCATATTTTTTTCTGTCAACATATACATTCATGTGAACTAACAAGTACTAGGTAAAGAACAGTGCATTAACATAACATTAACAATTATCGTCCTTATAAGAGATAAATCCCTTCAAAACAACTAAGTAATAAAAAAAAACTTAGTGTGAATGGTTATAAGATCTTCATGAAATCTCCTTAGTAATATATATACGCACGTACGATATCAGTTGTTTGAATATTGAATGCTTTATATGTGATTTATATAAGTTGTATAAATAAGGTTTATATATAAAGCTTATATAAGAAGCTTACAAAAAAATAATATCATATTATGGTGTGAATATAATTTAATTTATTGTTGTTATAACGGTGTTTGTATATACGACTTATATATAAGGTTTATATCTAGGTCGTATATTATTATTTGTGAGTTTCGTGTTAATAAAAACGAGTGATTTTTCCTGTGTTTTTATCAGTTTTTTTAAAATTATTTTATTACCCGTAATTAAAATGTAAATCACATGAAATTTCAGATTGATATAACAGGTATACACGTTATATATACGCTGTATATATAAACCCTTATAAAACATAGATTCTTTATGATTTAATTAATATAGGTCTTACATATAAGTTCTATATATAAGTTTTATTTATAATGACTTGATATACAACGTGTAATGATGTACTATGTTTCTAGGAATAATTAACCAATGCTTTAAGGGGGGGGACAACTTGAACGAGGTTTTAAGTGAAAAATATCAAACAATCAAGTTTGCAGATGAAGTAGTAAACATGTTTGCTGATATACTTGAACAAGATGAGATACTCTACAGTGTATTTCTATACATAGGAAACGTAGTAAATAAACAATTTCAAGAGACAAAGTACATGAGAGGCATATCGATTAATGAAATAGTGGAAAATGTAGTTATTGATAGGAGAGTAAAGAAGAAAAAAGGTAAATCCTATTCATTAGAAGTTGAACGTACGAATATATCTAGACGTTCAGCAGAAATAAGTGTGAGTACGCTATCATCAATGTCTTTAATCTATGAAAAGACTATGCATCCATATAAATTTTTAATCTCAACTTATAGAGGGCAACAAGTACTTATTGAGTTAGGGAAAAGAAAAAAAGGTAAATAAGGAGAGATAAAATAATGGCAAAAAACTTCTTGAAAAATGAAGTAGCAGTTAAAATGACAATGGTTGGATTTGGTCAAGCTGGTACTAGAATGGTAGATAAATTTGCGGAATATACACATACAGATGGCACAGCAGTATATAATTGCTTAGCACTAAATAGTAATGATGGTGATCTAGCTGAATTAAAAAATGTACCAAAAAGTAATCAAGTTTCACTTAAATTAGGTGGTTTAGGTAAGAACCCTGAGCGTGCGTTAAAAGTTCTTGATTCAAATGAGGAAGCAAAAGATAAATTAAAAGAATTTATTACTGAACGTGTAAGACCTTCTGATGAACTTGTTTTATTCTTTGCAGGTTTAGGTGGAGGAACAGGAACTTCTACAATCATTAAAGCTATTGAAGAATTTTCGGCTTTTCATAATAAACCAGTAATCAGACAAGAATTACAAAAAGTTGCTCAGCAATATCCAATGTCTGAAATCAAAGCAAATCAAGCAAAGTTTGCGAGAATTGCCTTTGAAAATGCTATTGAGCGCAAAGATTTTATTAAAATGGGGATTGTTGTAACACTTCCTGTCCGAGCAGATGGGCCGGATGTATTACGACAAGTAAATAAATTTTCACAGGAGATTTGGAAATTAGCAAATGATAAATCCAAAGGTGTAGCCTTTGTAGTATTTGCTGATAACCAGCACTTCTACGATGAATTTAAGGAATTAAATGAAAATGAGAAAAAAGGTATCGCCAATTCACGAGATTATGCAAACCAACGCATTAGTGAAATCATTCATGAGTTAAATACCGCTGCCAATGGATCTGGTACATCTGTAATACTTGATTCTCAAGACTTTAAGCGTATTTTACTTGAGAAAACGGGCTGTTTAGTAATTAATAAGGTTTCACGTAATATGAACCAGATAGAAAATAGCCATGCAATTATCGAGATGTTCCAAGAATCATTAAGAGGTAGCTCTTTCCATCCCCCAATTGATTTGATGAAGAAGAATAACGACGGTTCTGTAGAAGCGTCAAAAGTACATCATTTTGGTATGCTTGCTATCTTAGATGAGCAAAAAAACATTAATGATTCCTTTATGGATGATGCTAAGGTAGAAGTTTCAAATAATCTACCTATAAACGGTACAGTTTTTAATGGATATTTGGTAAGTAAAAATGATTTCTTAGGAAGTGTATATACGTTCTATAAAACTGATGCATTACCATCGAGATTATCTAAAGGATTAGTTGAAGAATTTAATGAGTTTAAAGAAAGACAAAGCCAAATTCAGTTTACAAAGTCTCAAATTAGTACTATCGAGAGTATTGATGAGGATGAGGATTTAGGTTTTGCATTTGGAGATTTTATCGATATGGGTAGTGACGAAGAAAATAATAATGCTGGAGCAAATGAAGATGAAGATTTAGCAGATTTTCTAGATCCAGATAAGATGTTTGGTACTACAAAATAATAAAAAAGTCTGGACTAAGTTCCAGACTTTTTTATTATTCCACAGAATTCATAAGAGATTTTATATAATCAATTATATTATCCTGTATATACTGTTCAATGAAGAGTTGTTTTTTACCCAAATCTTCCTCTTTTTTAAACCATCCTACCTTTCTAGTACGTTCCTCTGCAGCTTTACTATTCCACAGGCCTTCTGCCTGCTTTCTTAACTCCTGACGTGCCCTATGCTCAATAATGAAATTATCAAGTCTATCTTGGCGCTGTCGTAATTTTATGGTTTCTGCATCTTCGGGTTGTGGTAACTGTTTAAGTATACTGTCTACCCTCTCTTCGTAACGAGACTCAATATGTTTTATTTTTTCTTCTAACTGTTTAGCTACCATTTTTTCAATGATTTCTGCAGTTGCCTGAAGGTTTAATTCAGTAGACACTTCATTTGATTGATTTTCTAGTGATACAGGTCTTAAATCGAATTGGTGTGGTAATAGGTCAATAATTGCATCTAAAGACCATTTCTCATCCCTTTTCTGCTTAATAAATAGAGCAATTTCAAGATCTAATGTATTATAGAGTTTTTCATTTGTATTTTGGGTTCTTAACGTTTCGTGGAGCCCTTTTTCCTCTAAAATATTGAACCAATTATAAACGGTATTGTGATGACGTCCAACTAGTTTAGAGAATTCAGTTATTCGCCATGCCTTTTCAAAAATATTATCATCTAATATGTCATCATCGTTAATTTGATGGTTTTGTGATTCGTTTTTTTGTTCAATCATAGTAACAACCTCCTTAAAAATCAACTCATGAACATTCAATTTGAAATTAACATGTGAACTGAGATTAACATGTTAGGTATTATTTCGCTAATATGTATGAGAATCCCTATGTATTCAGTAACTCACATGAAATATAAAACTAACATGTAATTGAATGTTTGTTAACAGAACATTGATTATTGATATAGAATACGCTTGATTTATTGGTGCTATTGTTACCCCAAAGTATATAAATGGCAATGTTCTATCAATGGATACCTCTATCTTTTATGTTAGCAAGATTAATGATAGTTACCATGAGATTAACATAACACGTTACTCAATACTAATGATAAGGAAATATAGGTGTTTTGTAAACAAGTTATGAGGAGATAATCAATGATAGTGCGGAAAAATAAGCTGACGTGAGCTAGGAAATTTTAATTATAATGTATAATGTCTAGAAAAAAAGGTAATAATATAATCAAATTAGTAGTATTTTATGAGGATAAATATAGCTAGGGATATAGGATTAGAATTAATGCGAATCGACTTTAAGGTTCAATGTCCACTCTATGTCACGATCAATATGATATTTACGAGTATTTTAATAGTGTATGGAATATTTGAGATAGATTTATGTCGCTGTGTTAACATTTGTGATTTTCAGTTAATTCCAAGATGTCATTTGTTTAATTTTCAACAGGATAGCTATTGTTAAAGGTGGAAATAATCCAATTTGAACGGAGTTCTAACCCCTACTGACATTAACATGAGATATGAGATTAACATAGAAAGATTTTTTGGTAGATAAATATCAATGTCTTGTCAACCGAACTATCATTAGTTATCGCTGTATTGGTGGTGTTCGTATTAAAGCACCCTAATTATAAGGGGGCAAATATATGAAAAACTCATTCAAATTAACGGAATAAGTATTTTAACACTCTGTAATATTGCTTAATTTAGTGAAGGAACTAACATACGATTAATTATAAATTGATTCCATTACCAATAACTACCCTCCTATTATTAACATAAGATCGATATTTAAACGCATTACTATAATTTATTGTCAATTTCATGTTAACCAAAAGGATAAAATGTTAATACGGTAGTTTTATATATAATATTGATAAATTGAACTTTGTACATGATTAGAAGGTTTATATGTTGTTAGTACTTAATTTATTTATTATAAGTTCATGTCACAGAATTAATAACTATTAACAATATTCCTATTGTAAACTGTTTTTTATAGGATTGTTAATGAGTATTTACACTTAATGCATTAAAGATGTTGATATGAAATTAACATTCATTCCGGGTTTTGTGATTACATGTCAATGTCTGTTGATATGTAAATGTGAGTGCGCTTTGCAAAGAGGTTATTTTTTGCCCATATGACATCAATAACAAAGATAATGTAGTTTTGAGAGTTCAATTGTATATAAAGATTATAGTTTTGTGTACAAAAGATCCAGGTCTTTTGTAGTAATCATTTAAATATAGTAGTACGCTAAAAGGATTGATTGACATGTAAAAGTTAGTTTAAATGAAAGTGGCGAAGATCTGAATGTATAATCCCTTAAATCTACACTGCTATCGTTAACATGAGATCGATATTTAAACACCTCACTATATTCTATTGTCAATTTCATGTTAACTAAAAGAATGAAATTGACAATAGTTTCATAAGTTTCATAAGTTTCATATAGATTATTGATAGATTGAACTTTGTACATGATTAGAAGTTTTATATCTTGTGGTAATTAATTTATTATAAGTTCAAGTTACAGAATTAATAGCTATTAACAATGTTTCTATTTAAAAAGCGTTTCCCTATAGAGTTATTAATGAGTATTTATACTTTATGCATCGAATTCGTTGATATGAAATTAACATTTACTGTAGGGTTTATGATTACATGTCAATGTCTGTTGACATGTAAATGTGAGTGTGCATTTCGAAGAGAGCTTTTCTTGTTCATATGACATCAATAACAGGGATAATGTAGTTTTGAAAGTTCAATTGTATATAAAGATTATAGTTTTGTGTACAAAAGATCCAGGTCTTTTGAAGTGATCATTTAAATATAGTAGTACGCTAAATGATTTGAATGACATGTAAAAGTTAGTTTAAATGAAAGTGACAAGGATCTGAATGTATAATTAACATATAAATAATTATTGGTTGAATCTGTTGCAAATATCCGCACCACTATCATTAACATAAGAGTGAATTTAAGTATTGTACTATATTCTGTTGTCAATTTCATGTCAACCAAAAGAATAAAATGTTAATGTGATAGTTTATTAATAGATTGAAATTTGTATTTGATTAGAAGTTTTATATTTTGTTAATAAGTAATTAATTTATTAAATGTTTATATTACAGAATCAATAGCTATTAATAATATTACTGTCAAAACGTTTTTTAAGATAGTTGATGAGTATTTGTATTTATTACATAAAAACTATTGATATAAAATTGACATTTCTCTCTGGTTTTTGATTGACATATCAATGTCAGTTGATATGTCAATGTGAGTTTTTGATAAAAAGTGGTTTTTTCTTGTTCATTTGACATCAATAACAGAGATAATGGAGTTTGGAAAGTTCAATTGTATATAAAGATTATAGTTATTTGTATGAAAGCTCCAGATTTATTGGAGTAATTTCTTAAATATAGTAGTGTGCTAAAAGAATTTATTGAAATGTAATAGTTTTTCTAAATGAAAGTGATAAAAATCTAAATGTATATTGTTATTAATAGATGGTTATTTTTAATTTTTTCTATTAAGAAGTGTATCTTATAAGATGTGAATGATATCTAATATAAATACTTATTCTATTAAAATGTTGATATGAAATTAACAATTCTCCTTGGATTTTTCTTTACATATTAATGTCGGTTTATATATGAATGTGAGTGCACTTAATAAAATGGGCTTTTACTGTTTACATAATATTAATATGGAAGCGATTGTATGTTAAGTAGTTATAAAAATTGCAGATTTTATGTAAATAATCTTCTGTGCATTGTATTATTCTAAAAGTTGTTTGATTAATATAGAGGTTTGTTTAATTAACTGTATTTTTAGATTAGATTAATGGATATATATGGAAATCGGAATAAATATATGTGCACAAGGATGCAATCAAGCTATTGACTTTTAAAAATTATAGATTTATTCTTATGTGTGAATGGCAATTATTCAAGATTAATATACAAATTAATAGATTTAATTTCTAGCTAAACGGACACACCGAAGGCACATAACCTGCCATTGGTGTGTCTTTTTTTGTATATATAACATTTGAGAGGGAGAATCCAGGCTATGAATGAAATTGTAAACCTGAGTAAAAAGAGATTTACAAAGTATTGTGAGGATAATAAAACATTTGAGGAAAGTATTAATCGAATGATTAATCATTACTTTTTGCAGTTAGGTAATAGAACGAATATCTTACAAGAAAGAGAATTTAATAACGAAGTTGAAGAACAAAAATTTAAAAATAATGTAAAACGTTTTGAAACGTTATTCCCAGCAGCAGCTAAGAATGCGTTTTTAAAAGGGTATCAACTTTGCCTAGAGTTTATACATCATCCTGAAACACAAATTCCAGACACTTTATATACTGATCCTAACTTTATAAAAGATATTCCTTTTGCCTTAGCAAATGCATCTGAATTTGAATTATACGAAATCATTCGAACAGATGAAACACAAGAGTTTTGTGTGTTTGCCGTACGAACATATGAGGGGATCCATTCATTACTAGAACAAGTATTCTGTGAAATCGCATTCGCTGGTGCTGAATGTGCTTTTGAACATGAGCGATTGGAAAAAAGGTTTTGAATTAGAGAAAGGTCAGATTACCTCGTTAACCAAAGCTCCTGTAGATCGTCTTTTTGCTATTACGCCTTCAATTAATGGAGTTGTTGTGCATGCAGAAGAGCATTGTGAGATCTGGAATCTAAATTGGAATAGTAAAGTAACAATTGATGATCCTTTTATTGAGGTTGCTGAGGTTACATTTATTTATCAAACAAAGGATATGATTCAAAAAAATATTGAAGATGGTGTTTTATACTACAGCATTCTTTATCTTGATACACCTTTACATGAGATACAAAATCGATTAGAAATACGAGTAAAACTAAATTCTGATTTGGGGGCTCCACGTCCAATGGAACAAGTTGAAATGGAGTATATTCTGAATGAGATTATTGAGAAGGTCCATCTTCAGGCACAAATTCCAATTGAAAACATGATTTTAATCCAACGTTAGAGTTTGTAGGAGGTT
>NZ_NJGF01000136.1:0-27786 GCF_002209985.1 Bacillus sp. K2I17 | reverse complement strand
GAAGAGAAGCGTAAACAAGAAGAGCAGCAAAGAGTAGAAGAAGAGAAGCGTAAACAAGAAGAGCAGAAGACTCAGCAACAACAGTCTATACAACAAGAGAGAACACAAAAACAAGAAAAAACAACACAAGCAACAGGTGGGAAACCAACAAGATCACAAATTTCAGTTGGTTCACATGTAGTTATTCAATTAGATAATGACTATAGTAAAACTGTAAGTGGTGTTGTGAAAGACATCTTAACACATAGTGAAACACATACATACGGCATTAAAGTTCGATTACAAGATGGACAAATTGGCCGTGTTCAAAGTGTTAATTAGTGAAAAAAGATTTGACTACTTTTCAAAGAAATAAAAACTACAAAAAACCGGTTCTTTCGTAAAGGAATTGGTTTTTTGTAGCGTTTTGCTTAGCGTACGAAATTTGCGTTTTGTTGATGTCACCACATCTCTATCAAGTTATCACATACAAAGTAATAGATGTTTTTTATGATTTGAAAGGAGAGGAAGCGAACTTGGAGGGAGTATGTTTGAGAAGATTAAAGGAAATGTTTTTTTGTTCTGGATTATGGACTTATTCGCCTGTTCTAATGAACTAAAAGAAGAACTTTCCCATACCGATTAGACTACTAAGCATTCCGATTCCATTCATGGTGCCTTTTCCTACTGTCAGTAAGTTTCCAAGCATTCCTGGCTGACCGTTATTTCCCCATCCCATAGGACTTACCTGTCCTCCCCATCCTGGAGGGTTTCCAAAAATACCCCAGTTATTATTGGTATTAAAATTAAAAGCTTTAGCTGGTGGCGATAGTAAAGCGGCGAGATGACCTTGTGCGAACATCCCTGCATGATTGAATGGTTGGGCCCAGGGTAAGGGAGGTTTTTGGAGATTACCTACATGGCCTTGTAATGGCGTCCAATTAGCGGGATGTCCTTGTGGCATCATCCCTGCATAATGGATTGGCTGACCTAAAGAGAAGGGAGGAGTTTGAGGATTGAAACCCGTATAATAGGCTGGCGAATCCCAACCAAATGGATAGCCTCGACAACTCCAATTCTCAGGAATCTTCAAATCATTCATTCCCTCAGCCTTAGTGATTTGGGGCTGTAAATATAATGATGACATTGCAATTTGGTTCGTATATTGCTCACCGTTGCCCTCTGAATTCAAATACCAATATTGGTACATAAGTTTATTCCCCTCACTTTAAAAATGTAATGTTAGACTTAGCCTATGTAATATTCCTTTTTATGGATGGTTACATAACTAGATTTACAAGCCTGTATTTAAAGGAATAGGTGTATGGTCTTGTTGATTTATCCTACTATTTGTGGGCAATAAGACAACTCCACCTCAAAATGTAACCTAATTTAATTTCGGTTAACAAACGCGTTTATGAACGTTTGATCAATAAAAAAGATTTTCAGATATTATGTTGGGCAAGTAGAATTGTTAAAAAGAGAATATCCATTCGAAGAGTTTGGCAAAATACTGCAAGGGCAATGTATTCTTGTGCAGATTTGCAAACGGCTTAAACGAATTAATGGAATTTATAATGAAGGGGTAAATGAATATATGAGTGAAACATTACATAAAAGAAAACCACCATATTTAATGCTTGTAATCCTTTTTATTGGGGCCTTTGTTTCATTTCTAAATAACTCGCTTTTAAATGTAGCCTTGCCATCGATAATGAAGGATTTAGACATTAAAGATTATTCAACGATTCAGTGGCTTTCTACAGGGTATATGCTTGTAAGTGGTATATTAATTCCGGCATCAGCATTTTTAATAACCCGCTTCTCCAATAGGAGCTTATTTATTACATCTATGTTGATTTTTATTCTTGGTACGGGCTTAGCGGCTTTAGCGCCGAACTTTAGTTTATTACTGACTGGGCGGATGGTTCAAGCAGCAGGTTCTTCAGTCATGGGGCCTTTGTTAATGAATATTATGCTAGTAAGCTTTCCAAGAGAAAAAAGGGGAACAGCGATGGGGATTTTTGGGTTAGTTATGATTACAGCTCCAGCAATTGGACCGACACTATCGGGTTATATTGTAGAGTATTATGACTGGCGTTTGCTTTTTGAGATGATTTTACCGTTAGCAATCATTAGCTTACTGTTAGGGGTTTGGAAATCGGAGAATGTCATGAGACAAAACAAAAATGCAAAACTTGATTATCTCTCATTACTATTATCTTCTGTCGGTTTTGGCGGTTTGTTATATGGATTCAGTTCTGCAAGCTCCGACGGTTGGACGAATAAAGTTGTTTTAACAACCTTAATCATAGGCGCTATTGCCCTAATTACTTTCATTATCCGTCAATTAAAAATGAATGAACCGTTATTGGATTTACGTGTTTACAAGTACCCAATGTTCGCACTTGCGTCTGTAATTGCGATTGTTAATGCAGTGGCCATGTTTTCGGGTATGATTTTAACCCCAGCTTATGTACAAAACGTCCGCGGTATTTCACCGCTAAGCTCTGGGCTGATGATGCTTCCAGGTGCGGTAATAATGGGGATTATGTCACCAATTACAGGTAAACTATTTGATAAATATGGCCCTCGTATTCTTGGTATAGTAGGACTTTCCATTACAGCCGTTTCAACTTATATGCTAGCAAACCTGCAACTCGACTCTAGTCACACGCATATTATTCTTATTTACACACTGCGGATGTTTGGGATGGCGATGGTGATGATGCCACTTATGACAAATGGCCTTAATCAATTGCCAACTCGCTTAAATCCGCATGGTACAGCTGTTAATAATACAGCTCAACAAGTATCCGGTTCAATTGGTACTGCTATCCTTGTTACGATTATGAATTCGGTAACAAAAACAAAAGCTGAAAGTCTAATGGCTGATGTAGATCCAACAACCTTCACAGAAGCTACGAAGGCAATGTTAACTCAGAAGGCTTTATTATCTGGAATTCAATATTCATTCTATGTAGCGCTTGGCATGAATATTGTTGCACTACTATTAGTTTTTTTCGTTAAACGTGTAGATACAAGCGCGGAAGCTGTCGAGAGGTTAAATCGGTAGAGTAAAATAAAACCTTAGATCATGACTCCTATAAGTTTTTACTGTTTAGTTAGACTATGAAGAAATGCAAATTTCTGCTGCTAAGGCGCTGGTATTTAAATCTGGAAAAGAACCAGTGAAATAATTATATATAGTAAAAAGGATCTGATATTCATATCAGATCCTTTTTTCATTAGCAACACAGTATACTTACTTATCGTATTTGTTTGAATTGACATTAGAAACTACTGGTTTTCCCAATACTACAATCTTTAGCTCTCAATTTCTGATAAACATTATCATAATACGCTTCATTTTTATTTAGTATTTTTTCTGCAAGTTATACATGTAATAGCAACAAACAACTTAGATTAACAACCTTATAAGCAATATCATAATCGTGAATAGTTAGGGAAAAGATAAAATAAGGTAATCAATTACATATCTTTATCCCAGGCGATTCATTGCTATCTTCTTTTTATTGAATGGGATATTTTATTACATGTTTTTTTGAAAGGGTGTTTTTAATGGATAAAAAAGTATCTGCCATTCCTCAACCGAAAACATATGGATTGCTGGGGAATCTCCCATTAATCGATAAAGATAAACCGACCCTATCCTTTATCAAGATAGCGGAAGAGTATGGTCCCATTTTTCAAATTCAAACTTTAAGTGATACCATCATTGTCGTTTCTGGGCATGAACTGGTAGCAGAAGTCTGTGACGAAACAAGATTTGATAAAAGTATAGAGGGTGCTTTAGCGAAAGTTCGCGCCTTTGCTGGAGACGGATTATTTACAAGCGAGACTCATGAGCCTAACTGGAAAAAAGCTCATAATATTTTGATGCCTACATTCAGCCAACGAGCAATGAAAGATTATCATGCTATGATGGTCGATCTTGCCGTACAACTCGTTCAAAAATGGGCACGGCTTAATCCGAATGAAAGCGTAGATGTACCGGAGGATATGACTCGCCTTACATTGGATACAATTGGTCTATGTGGTTTTAATTATCGATTTAATAGCTTTTATCGTGAGACCCCTCATCCTTTTATTACTAGCATGAGCCGTGCTCTAGATGAGGCGATGCACCAATTACAGCGGCTGGATATAGAAGACAAACTCATGTGGAGAACGAAACGTCAATTTCAGCATGATATTCAATCTATGTTTTCTTTAGTGGATAATATTATTGCTGAACGTAAAAGTAGTGGAAATCAGGAAGAAAATGATTTACTTTCCCGTATGTTAAATGTGCAGGATCCGGAAACTGGTGAAAAATTAGATGATGAAAATATTCGTTTCCAAATTATCACTTTTTTAATAGCTGGGCATGAAACAACAAGTGGATTATTATCTTTTGCAATCTATTTTTTATTAAAGAATCCGGATAAATTGAAAAAAGCCTATGAAGAAGTAGATCGGGTTTTGACAGATCCTACTCCAACATACCAACAAGTTATGAAACTTAAGTATATACGGATGATTTTAAATGAATCGCTACGTCTATGGCCTACTGCTCCAGCATTCAGTCTCTATGCAAAAGAAGATACAGTGATTGGTGGGAAATATCCAATTAAGAAAGGAGAAGATCGTATTTCTGTTCTTATTCCACAGTTACATAGGGATAAAGACGCGTGGGGAGACAATGTGGAAGAATTCCAACCTGAACGATTTGAAGATCTGGATAAGGTTCCTCATCATGCTTATAAGCCATTTGGAAATGGTCAACGGGCATGTATCGGTATGCAGTTTGCACTTCATGAAGCTACACTTGTAATGGGAATGCTTCTTCAACATTTTGAATTCATTGATTATCAAGACTATCAGCTGGATGTAAAACAAACATTAACGTTAAAGCCTGGTGATTTTAAAATTAGGATTCTACCCCGAAATCAAACTATTAGCCATACTACTGTTCTTGCGCCTATAGAGGAGAAACTGAAAAACCATGAAACCAAGCAGCAAGTTCAGAAGACTCCTTCTATTATTGGGGCCGATAATCTTTCGCTTCTTGTTCTATATGGATCGGATACAGGGGTAGCAGAAGGTATTGCCAGAGAACTAGCAGATACAGCTAGTTTAGAAGGTGTTCAAACGGAAGTGGTAGCTCTTAACGATCGAATTGGAAGTCTGCCAAAAGAAGGGGCGGTTCTTATTGTAACTTCTTCTTATAATGGAAAACCACCAAGTAATGCAGGGCAGTTTGTGCAATGGTTGGAAGAATTAAAACCGGATGAGCTAAAAGGTGTTCAATACGCAGTTTTTGGTTGTGGAGATCATAATTGGGCTAGTACTTATCAGCGAATTCCAAGATACATTGATGAGCAAATGGCTCAAAAAGGAGCAACAAGATTTTCTACACGTGGAGAAACGGATGCAAGTGGTGATTTCGAGGAACAGCTCGAGCAATGGAAACAAAGTATGTGGTCTGATGCGATGAAGGCATTTGGATTGGAACTTAACAAAAACATTGAGAGAGAACGCAGTACATTAAGTTTACAATTTGTTAGTCGTCTTGGAGGATCTCCTCTGGCGCGAACATATGAAGCAGTTTATGCGTCTATACTAGAAAATCGTGAACTTCAATCATCTAGCAGTGAAAGAAGCACGCGACATATTGAGATATCCTTGCCAGAAGGCGCTACGTATCAAGAAGGTGACCACCTTGGTGTGCTGCCAATTAATAGTGAGAAAAATGTCAACCGAATTTTAAAACGCTTTAGATTAAACGGAAAGGATCAAGTCATATTGAGCGCAAGTGGGCGCAGTGTAAATCACATACCTTTAGACAGTCCTGTTAGTTTATATGACCTTCTTAGTTATAGTGTTGAAGTGCAGGAAGCAGCCACTCGAGCACAAATACGAGAAATGGTGACATTCACAGCATGCCCTCCTCATAAAAAGGAATTGGAATCGCTATTGGAAGAGGGAGTTTATCATGAACAAATATTAAAGAAACGTATGTCAATGTTGGATCTTCTTGAAAAGTATGAGGCTTGTGAAATCCGATTTGAACGCTTTTTAGAACTTCTTCCTGCGCTCAAACCGCGTTACTATTCTATTTCAAGCTCTCCACTCGTTGCACAGGATCGTCTGAGCATTACGGTTGGTATTGTTAATGCACCTGCATGGAGTGGGGTAGGGACATATGAAGGAGTAGCTTCTAATTATTTAGCTCAGCGTCATAATAAAGATGAGATTATTTGTTTCATTCGAACGCCACAATCGAACTTTCAATTACCTGAAAATCCAGAAACACCAATTATCATGGTTGGACCAGGTACTGGAATCGCACCATTCCGTGGATTCTTGCAAGCGCGTCGTGTTCAAAAGCAAAAAGGTATGAACTTAGGACAAGCACATCTATATTTTGGTTGTCGTCATCCTGATAAAGATTATCTCTATCGTACAGAACTAGAAAATGATGAAAGAGATGGATTACTCTCTTTACACACAGCTTTTTCTCGCCTAGAAGGATCTCCTAAAACATATGTAC
This sequence comes from Bacillus sp. K2I17, assembly GCF_002209985.1. Lineage (NCBI taxonomy): Bacteria > Bacillati > Bacillota > Bacilli > Caryophanales > Bacillaceae > Bacillus > Bacillus sp. K2I17. Next base: position 21,251 of record NZ_NJGF01000136.1, on the reverse strand, counting down.
AGCATTTAATAAAACAAGATAGAATCAATTTAATTTCGTTATTAGATAATGGGGCTCATCTTTATATATGTGGTGATGGAAGTAAAATGGCTCCAGATGTAGAAGATACCCTTTGTCAAGCATATCAAGAAATTCATGAAGTAAGGGAACAAGAGGCAAGGGATTGGTTGGATTCTTTGCAAGATGAAGGGCGATATGGAAAAGATGTTTGGGCTGGAATCTAAATTCTTCTTAATTAGATAAGTAATATTTCATTCACGAACTTCTTTCGACTAAGTATAATTTTAAACAAAATAAACTGATTTATAAAAACCCTGTATTTTTTATTGAATATGGGGTTTTCTTATATTTAAATAAAAGGGACGTATATGTTGATTCAAAATCCAATAATCTTTATGCTTTATATACACAACATGGTAGATTTGACTTAATAAAAAGGGGAACCATCAGGGAGAAGTAGACTTTAATTTAAACTCAACAAAACCTTCACACAAATCTGGGGGATATGATTTGAAAATGGATTAAGAAAGGATTCATTTATGAATGAATGAGTAAGTAAGAAAAGCAATCCAACATTTTTATGTAAATGGGGCTGTAAATGAATATTTACTTAGGTGTGAAAATGAAATTGAATTACCTAAAGAATTAACTGTATTTATTCATAATGCAGACATTCAAACAATGCCTGTCAACATTGATGATATTTGGCCAGCAGAAAAATATGTATTCGATTTTAAACCATATAAGAATGAAGTTAATAGTAAACGAAATTAAGAATAGTTAAGAAAAAGCTATTCCCACTCTTAATTGACGCAATTTTCTAAAATATACAAATGTTAATATTTGTTATATGATATATTTGTCAAAGTACTGTTCCTGTAGTTTCTATAATGAATCTGTAAGATAGTTTGTTTGTCTCATATATTCACCTTAAACTAAAAAGAACTTGCAGAGATTCCTACAAGTTCTTTTTAGTTTAAGGATTGAATGTGGATTTGAAATAAAGAAACGATTTTTTGAGAGGAGAAAAGTAAATGTTTATAAGAGCAGAAAGATTATTAATACGAAATTTTGAGTTCAAAGATTGGCAAGCTGTCCATGAGTATACATCAGATAGCAATGTTATGAAATACATACCCGAAGGAGTTTTTACTGAAGAAGATACAAGAAACTTTGTAAATAGAAATATGGGTGAAAATGCAGAGAACTTTCCTGTGATACTGGTAGATGAAAATATTCTGATTGGTCATATTGTTTTTCATAAATATTTTGGTGAGCATACTTATGAGATTGGGTGGGTGTTCAATTCTAAATATTTCAATAAAGGATATGCTTCTGAAGCAGCACAAGCTACATTAAAATATGGGTTTAAGGAAATGAAATTACATAGAATTATAGCTACATGTCAGCCACAAAATACCCCGTCATATCGAGTGATGGAGAAAATTGGAATGAGAAGAGAAGGATATTTCAGGAAGTGTATACCCCATGGAAATGAATGGTGGGATGAATATTATTACGCTATTTTAGAAGAAGAGTAGTGTCTCAGAACGCATTGTTCAAATCCCGTTTCATAAACTGATTGCAGCGATTGAGAATAAATGTATAAAAGAAGGTATACGATTTTTAAAACAAGAAGAAAGCTATACTTCAAAAGCTAGTTTTCTTGATAAAGATCCGGTTCCAGTTTGGACTAAGGATGATAAGACGTATTATCACTTTAGTGGCAAACGAATGACTCGTGGTCTGTACCAAAGTAAAGCAGGAACATGTATCCATGCTGATATTAATGGTGCGCTGAATACATTGCAAAAATCAAGAGTTGTAGAATTGGATGACAATCTCACAGTGAAAACGCCGATTCTATTAGAAGTGCAAAAACGTAAGGCTGTTGCTTCGCGCATAGCTTAGTGGGTGCGTCAACCATCCATGTGTACTCGACTTGTCGGGGCTTGTAGCACACGCCGGATTCATCTGAGTGGTGGCTTCTTCCATAAGGAAGAATTGCTCTTTTTCGAAAGGGTGGTGCAAGTGGGAAAACAATAGTTCGTTGCCAGTACCAACCAAAAACATACTTGGGGTGCTACCATAAGGTGGCATGAATCCTAGAGCGTCAACTGTCTAGCGATAGATGAAAAGACCTAGCGTTCTAACTCAAGCCCCCACTGAAACGTGTCACCTCAGTGGAGGTAGTTGATCATAGAACTGTTGCCACATTAATAAATACTTTAATTGAACATGGGCTTTCGCTGGATAAAATAATCGAACCACAATCAAATTTGGCAGGGATAGAGAAAATGCCAGATTTAATAAACGAATCGCGAAGTCCATCTTTTATTATAATCAAGTCAAAAAAAATAATATTTAAAAATATATACCGCAATCTGGGAGCTTTTATTGAATTATGAAAACAGCCGTTAAACTGTATGCATTCGAATTGAAAATATTGAACTTAGGAGTGAGTGAAAATGGCATATTTATTACAAGTTGATTTCCCGTTTGAAGGTCCTTTTGGTGAAGAAATGGAAAAAGCATTTTGGGATTTAGCAAAAAGTATTAATGAAGAAGAAGGATTCCATTGGAAAATATGGACGGAGAATCAAGAAACGAAAGAAGCTGGAGGCATTTATGTATTTGAAAAAAAACAAGATGCTGAAAAATATGGAGAAATGCACAAAAACAGACTTCAAACATTTGGTGTTAAAGATATTAGAGTAAGAATTTTTACCATCAATGAAAAGTTAACGAAACTGAATCGTGGTTATAGTAAATAATAAGGAGAATTCAAAAAAAAGAAGGGGATAATCTCTTCTTTTTTTGAATTCTTCTTTACTAGGATTTCTAGAAATTTGAACTGTTGTTGTGAATGAATTTAAAGCTGCTGAAACAAAATAGACCCACTTGAGCAAAAAAACTTGCAAAACTAAAAAAAGAGATGTATATTAATTGACGCATCAATCATTGATATATCAACTGTTTTCAGTTAGAAAGAATTGGTGAGAAGTTTGAAGAATGCGTTGGTATTAGTCAATCTCGATTGGAATTGCTCGCTATGTACCAACTATGCTTCTATCTATCGATCAAGCAGCCGACGAAGGGAATCGTTTCCTAGTTGATAGAATTCACAGTTGAAATAATATAGAACTGATATTAAGGAGAGAGGGGGTAGAATGGTATAGAAATAATCGCAGCTATTTTAGTCGGGATTGTAGCATTAGAACATTTGTTTATCATGATCCTCGAAATGTTTTTTATTAATTCAAAAGTAGCGAAACGTGCTTTCAAATTACCGAAGCATTTAGAAGGAGATAAAAACGTAGCTGTTATGTTTGCAAACCAAGGGTTATATAATGGATTTTTAGCCGCTGGTCTCATTTGGGGACTTATAATTGGGTTTAACCCAATTGGTTATATGGTTCAATTATTTTTCGTGATTTGTGTGGTGATCGCAGCTATTTTTGGAGGTTTCACATCTAATAAATCAATTATTGTGAAACAAGGACTTCCAGCTATTTTAGCATTGGTCGCTCTTTTATCTATGATGTAGAAACAAAGTTTTTCAATAAAAGAAACAATCTTTCCTAAAAATGACTTTGCATACTCTTAACTTTCTAGGTATGTGGCGCTACCTCAGTAAGAAAAGAAATAGGAAAAACACCCTATTACATTTTATTAATATAATAAAATGTAATGACTAGATCCAAAATAATGATAATAATGAGAAGTAACAAGTGTATAAATGCATCAGTTTTACTGTGTAATAAAGACTTTATAAAGAAATCCCATTCTGTTTCATAGGGGGACTCTATCCAATTCCGTTGCAGACCTAACACCATTCCATTTATGAAATAGACAATACTTAATAGAATTCTTCCAACAAATACGGCAACTACTTTTAAATTCCAATGCTTTATCTTGAGTATATAAAGGATTGGAAATAGTATAAGTATCCAAAAAATAATAATATAGATTGTATTTACCATTCTCTACTCCTAACAAAATGATTGTTTTTTAATATAGGTGAGTTTTCGGATTGAAGATATGTTTCCTTGTTACTATTTAAAAACAAGGGCCGGAATTCCGGCTCTTTTTCTATCCTAAAGTCCCACTTTATCTCTCCGTTTCAAAAAACTCAATCCATTCTCCATCAGGACCAGCGAAGAATATGTAACGTGTTCCATCTGGTAATGTTTCAATTTCTTCTCCTAGTAAAAAGGTTACTTTGTGTTTCTTTAGTCTTTCGATTTCATCTTCTAATGAATCCACTTTAAAGCAAATGTGATGTACTTTTCCTTCTGCCGGAAGAGAAGAGTTGTAGCCTTCAATTAATTCAAGTATCGTTTCCTTCGATTCTTCCACACCTAAAAAAGCGAGTTTTAAGTCGGGATTCGGGTGACCCATACGTTTAATGAGCTGTAAGCCAACTACTTCTTCATAAAATGAAATAGATGCTTCTAAGTTTGCGACCATAAGACCGACGTGTTCAATTCTTCTAACTGGCATGTAGATCCCTTCTTTCTGAAAAATATATACAATATGTTATTGAAAATTAAGAAAATAAGCAAGATAAAAACCTTACAAATTTTAGCTTGTTATATGGTATAGTGAGAAAGTATGTTTGGGGAGAAGGAAGGAGATTATACGATGAATACACCTACTCAAACTCCTTCATTATCGGCAACGATGAAAGAGTGGCATTATGCATTAGCGTATGAAATTAAACATTGGAAAACGATAGGTGGTAGTAAAATTTCTATCATGAACGGTCGTTTTTTATATACAGATTATGAAAGTACAGTATACGTATTTCAGCTCATATCGGAAGTAAGCTTACCGGAAGGTTCACCAATTCGAATTGAGTTTGATGGTGAGGAAGCGACAGGAGAAGTATTATCTGTACATGGATTAGAAATAGAACTGAAATTAAATGATTATATACAAGGTGAAATACGAGAAGCTGTTTTATACAGTGAACCGTGGCAATTGTTAGAGCAACTACAAGAGCGATTGAAAGAGGCACATAAAGATAAGTTAAAACGTAATCGTATAAAGCGTCTTGTTGATGGGACGAGCAGTCCGAAACATATTGAGAAGATGAAAAATCCGAAAAATGAATTGGCATATCGTTCATTTTACAATCCGACAACGTACGTGTGGGGACCCCCTGGAACAGGGAAGTCTTACAATTTATCACGTATTATTTCGGCGCATTATCAAAAAGGAAAATCGGTACTTGTATTAGCTCATAGTAATGCGGCAGTAGACGTATTAATGAGTGAAGTAACGAAGCAAATTGAGAAGAAAAAGAAATGGACACCTGGCGAAATTGTTCGTTACGGTTATAGTCAACATGAACATATACGAAATCATGAAACATTACTTACGTCGAAGTTAGTTGAAACGACGAACGGATCATGGGGAGAAGAAAGACTCTATTTAGAAGAAACACGACAAGATCTTCGTGAAAAGATTTTATCATATAAAGCGACTTCTGCTGATAAGAAGCGTATACAAGAGATTGAAAGTGATCTTCGAAAGCAAAAAGCGAAAATTAAAGAAGTAGAAAAAGAATATATTGAAAATGCAAAAGTAATCGGCGCAACTTTATCGAAATGTGCCATTGATTCACTTATTTATGAGCGTACATTTGATTTAGTTGTCGTAGATGAAGTGAGTATGGCATATGTTCCGCAAATTGCATTAGCAGCTTCACTTGGAAAACGTATCGTCGTTTGTGGGGACTTTTTACAGTTACCTCCAATTGCGATGGCGAACCATGAACTCGTTCGAAAATGGCTTGGGGAAGATATGTTTTACCATGCTGGGATTGTTGAGTCTGTCAATAAATCAGAAGCACATCCGAACCTATTTATGTTGCAGGAACAAAGACGTATGCATGCGGATATATCGAAGTTTACAAATTCATTTATTTATAAAAATAGAGTATATGATCATCCGTCTGTTTCAGAGCGTAAAGAACTTGCGCGATTGCAACCGTTCGCAAATGAGGCAAGTGTTTTATTTGATACGAGCTTAATGGGAGCCTTTTCGTTAAAGGACGCTGCTTCTGGTTCTCGATTTAACATTATGTCTGGTTTAGTAGCGATGCAAATGATGTTAATCGGACTGTTAGATGGTGTTCAATCGATCGGTGTTGTTACACCTTACAGGGCACAATCCCGCTTTTTATCAACGTGTATTAGAGAAATGTTGCAGAGAACGAAATATCAAAACATACCAGTTTTAGCGGCGACGGTTCATAAGTTTCAAGGTTCTGAAAGAGATATGATGATATTTGATACGGTTGATAGTTATCCGCAAGAACGACCTGGCGTGTTATTCTTTGACCATAAAAATCATCGCCTCGTCAACGTTGCAGTGACAAGGGCGAGAGGGAAGTTCATTCAATTATCAGATTGTCATTATATGCGTAAAAACCTTTCGAGAAAACAAGCGTTATCACAATTAACAGCTCATATAGAACGTCACGGAGATGTGTATGATCGTACGACATCAAGACAATTGTGGGAGCGGAAAATTTCGAAACGTTTACGCTGGTTTATGGAAATGAATCTTGAAGAGCCGAAAGGGTTATTGAAAGATATTTTAGCCGCAAAACGAAAAATTATTATTTCACTTCCAAGTACAAAGCAAGTGGATAAGCGAGTCTGGCAAGCGTTAATGCGTACAAATGCGCAAATAACAGTGTATAGTGATGGACCAGTTCCGTTAAAAAATGTAAAGTTACAAAGACAAAATAAAGCATTCCCGTTTATCGTAATCGATGATGAAATCTTTTGGGCAGGAGCACCGCTCACATCTCAAATGATGTTTGAAGGTAGTATGGAATTTCCGTACGTATGTGCAAGATTACAAGCACCGGAAACAATTGGTGTGTTAAAAGGATTTTTAGATATTCGGTAAATTCGGATAGGAATTCCTTGACTTTTAATTGGAATGAACATAGAATGAATATAATTTAATATAATCTTATGAAAATTCTTATCACGAGAGGTTGAGGGACTGGCCCTATGACACCTCGGCAGCGGATTCTTTTATGAATACTGTGCCAATTCCAGCAAGGTAACTTGAAAGATAAGAAAGAAGCTCATTTTGACTGTAAATGCAGAAGCCTCTTTCTATCTTTTAGAAAGAGGCTTTTTTATGTGAAAATATAAGGGGGAAGAGAAATGGGAGCGACTGGAGTAACGTCACAAAGAAAAACAATTGAAGAGAGTATAGAAAGAAATAAGGAAAAGTACATAGAAACAAGTCACGATATTCATGCGAATCCGGAGATTGGTAACCAAGAGTTTTACGCATCAAGAACGTTAAGTTTATTACTAGGTAGTGCAGGGTTTCAGCTGCAGCACAATATAGCTGGACATGAAACAGGTTTTATCGCGCGAAAAAGTTCAGGAAAACAAGGGCCAGTTATCGCATTTTTAGCTGAGTATGATGCTTTACCAGGACTTGGTCATGCGTGTGGTCACAATTTAATTGGCACAATTAGCGTTGCGGCCGCGATCGCATTATCAGAAACGCTTGAAGAAATTGGCGGAGAAGTTGTCGTGTTTGGTACTCCAGCTGAAGAAGGAGGACCAAATGGTAGTGCGAAAGCGAGTTATGTAAAAGCGGGGTTATTTAAAGATATTGATGCGGCACTTATGATTCATCCGAGCGGAAAAACAGCGCCAACGAGCCCTTCACTAGCAGTCGATCCACTTGATTTTCATTTTTACGGAAAAACAGCTCACGCCGCAGCTTCACCTGAAGAAGGGATTAACGCATTAGATGCGATAATTCAACTTTATAACGGTATTAACGCACTTCGCCAACAACTTCCATCAGATGTGAAAATTCATGGCGTTATTACCGAGGGCGGAAAAGCACCTAATATTATTCCTGACTACGCATCAGCAAGGTTCTTCATCCGTGCAGCAACGCGAAAAAGATGTGCAGAAGTAACAGAAAAAGTAAAAAATATCGCACAAGGAGCAGCGTTAGCAACAGGCGCAAAAGTGAAAATCCATCAATTCCAAAACGAAATCGATGAACTACTCGTAACAAAAACATATAATGACGTCGTAGCCGAAGAACTAGAATTACAAGGTGAAGACGTAAATCGGAAAGAAAGATTTGGCATCGGCTCAACAGACGCAGGAAACGTAAGTCAAGTCGTACCAACAATTCATCCGTACATTAAAATCGGTCCAGATGACTTAATTGCGCATACGAATGAATTTAGAGAAGCAGCACGTTCAGAACTTGGAGATAAAGCGTTAATTACATCCGCAAAAGCACTAGCGAATACGGCGTATCGATTAATTACGGAAGAAGGGCTGTTAGAGAAGGTGAAGGAGGAGTTTAGAGAGGCGCAGAGGAATCAGGGGTAAGGGTACTCTATTCGAAGAGGAATCTAATTAATAAGTAGAGATACAAAAAAGAACATTGAAATATCAATGTTCTTTTTTGTTTACTAATCATTGATTTTGTTGGTTTTTCTCATAAAAGAAAAACTTTTACTGTTAGCGGGGGATAATACGTATCTCTTTATCAGAACGACAATTTCTCCTCAAACTCACTCTTTAAAACAATTAAAGGAGACGATAATCCAAATTGCAAATGTAGCGAGAGAATCCATCGAATCGCTCATGACCTTCATCATATAATTAAACTCCCCGCTAATTCGATATAAATCAGTTACTTCGGGAGCGGCATTACAACATTGGATGAAATCAGAGCATTGACTCGTTTTAAACATGATGAATGCTTGAATGTTCTTATTAATTTTAGAAGGCTCAAATTTCGTTCGGTATGCAGCTATAACGCCTTGATCTTCAAGTTTGTTAATGCGCTCTTTTACAGCAGGCTGCGTCATGGATATAATACGTCCTATTTCTGAAACAGAAATTCTCGCATTTTCATATAACAAGCTCATAATTTTATGGTCAATTTCATCTAGTTTTACTGTGTTTTGCATTGTGTAGCCTCCTTGCTTTATTTTCTAAAGTGAATCGTAAAGTTGCAAAATTTTCTACATGAAGCTACACTCTAGAAAACAGGATTTAGGGGAATCGGACATGAGATATTTTAAAGGAAAACAATTCAAGTAAGATGTTATTTTAGTAGTTGTCGGCTACTACTGCCGTTTTTCTTTCGGTTATCGTGATGTATCTGAAATCCTGAAAGAACGTGGTATTTCAGTGAAAACAACAACCATCATGCGATGGAGTCATAAATATGGCAATCCCATCTATTGAATTTGGAAAGTAAAAAGTAAATCTGCACGCTTATGAAACCTTTCATACCCTATATAAACAAAGGCGAAGTCTTCAAAGAGACTCCGCCTTTTCAACGTACAATGAACTTCAACAATTACTAGCTACTTCCTAAACATTGTTCTGCATTTACCAACCTGTTTATGCTTTTTTCAAACTTTGCAACAGAACCAGTTTAACCATCATCATGCACATGGAACTTTAGGTTATTTAAGTTCAGTTGAGTTCAGAAAACGAGCCCTTAAAAAAGCAGTCTGAATTTGTGTTGACAATCACACCTCCATCAATACTATCAAAAGAACCTTTATACTGTTACAGCTTGAGAAATCCATTGAGCAGTTAGTTCAGGAGATTCAACAGGAAACTGATGACCGTACTGAATACGTGTAATATCCAAGTGTTCAAACTGCTTTGGGACATGATGATCCTTGTCCAAAGCTCCCCATAGTATCTTAATTTTCCTCTTATCCCATGTCTCGGGATTTAACTGGATGGATTTTGATATAGTTAAGCAAGACATGACCGTAGCGTTAGTTTTGCGTATACGGGGGGATTTTAAATCACGGACCACAGAATGAGCGTAATTACTCAATAATTGACTCGATGTTCTGAAGCTATTGGTTTGAATTAGCTCTTTTTCCAAACGGGCGGGCTCCATATATTTTAGAACGAAACTTGTAATACGTCGAAATCTATATTTAGGTTGGATAGGATGCAGTACTGGCTGCAATAAAATGAGTTGTTTGATCAGTGAGGGCAGCCGTTCCATCACTTGAGCCGCAATCAATCCGCCAAATGAATGCCCCACTAATATAACGGGTCTGTTCAACTCAGTGATCATAGTGGAAATGCTCTCTACATAGCCTTCTATCACAGAAGGATTATGGTGATAAGGGGTACGCCCAAATCCAGGTAAATCTACGAACCAAGTATTTAAACCGCTTAAAAATTGTGAGAGGGGCAAAAGGGCATCGGCATTGCTGAACGTCCCATGAAGAAAAATAATAGGTGTTTCATTCCTATCTTTCTCTAGCGAAACTAAGTTAGCCCTTCTTCGTTGACTAAAATCTTTCTGCTCATTTTGATTCAGGCCTAAATGATTTAACCGATAATCCAAATCACTAATGATAAAAGGGAGCGTGGACGGAACTACGAATGAATTTCTGCCGTTCCTTTGTTCTATTTCTAATTTACTGTAAACAGGGAATTCCGACTTAACAAGAAAACTCATGGATTCTTTAGGAATACCAAGCATCTTATCAGCACCCATTCTAAGCACAGTTTTCAATAACGGAAGCGGTATAGTTCCTAACGGCTTTGTTGTCTGTAATTCGTGTGCCATGAGTTTGATGAAAGTTCGGATCGACGGACTTTCTTGCTTAGAATCTAAAAGATAGTAGGTATTGCTTGATAACCCTTCTGTGTTAACAAGTTTTGAAATAAACGAAGCCACATGGTCAATATGAACCATTGGTAACCAATAATCGTCGCCGCCTGGAACAAGCGGCATAAGATTTCGCCTTACGGCATCGACTAAGATACTAAGGCCTCCAATCTGTTCTGTTTTCCCTGAGAAGGAGTCTCCGACGATTACACTAGGATTAACAGTAGATAAGGGAATGCTCATGTTATGAAGAGATTTTCGTATATAAGAGTCGGCTAAAAACTTCATTTTTTCATAAGGCGGTTGATTGTCCAGCAAATGATCTAGATCCAACAATGCATTTTGTTCATGATAGGGACTCATAAAGCCTGCGACATGGATAAAATGCTTTAATTCTTTTTCAGCGTGGATATCCTGTGCTAGCCGAACAAGGGATTTTGCAGGGGTGAGGAAAGACTGTTCAGCTTCAATGAGGTTCAACTCAATATTCATTGGACCTCCTGCGTGAATAATTAGATCAGTTGCAAGTAATTGTTTGTAGCTGTCATCACTTAAACCTAATCGAGGCTGCGTTAGATCACCGATAACAGGAACAATGTTGTTCTGTTGATCGGGTGCCAGTTGATTGATGATGGTAAGAAGACGATTTTTTTGACGTACAAGTACATAAATCTGATGCTGAGAAGCTAACTCAGCGATTAAATGACGTCCAATATAACCAGTTCCGCCAGTCATGAAGATATTCATAATAAAAACACTCCTTTATTATTTTATAGTACTAATTAGTACTAATGTATCTAAAAATATTACTTTAGCATGGAAGCTAAAGTAGGAAATAAATTTTTGATCATATCTTGGTTGTTAGAAGCTTGAGCCAAGAAGAGAGCACCCTCAATAGAGGAGACAATCAACATAGCTGTTTGTTTAACGGGTAGCTCTTTCTTTAGTTCTTGTCGTGCAATCCCTTGGGCTAAAATCAATTCAACACCATGCAGCTGTTTTTCAAAAAAACTCTTGATTCTATCTCTAATTTCAACCGCGTCAATAGGCGTCTGTGTATACAGAGTCAGGAAAGGACAACCGCCAAGGTAGTTATTTTGTTCAATAGTATCGCTTAAAATGTGGAGTACCGCTTCTAATTTCTCTTGAACGGTGGGCTCAGTTTGAGACACAATATAATTAATTCGCTGCTCGTAATGTTCTATCAACTGATTAACAATAGCGAGCAGCAGCTCCTCCTTGCTCTTAAAATAATAATAAATGTTCGTTTTTGAAACTTTGCTATGTGCGACTATGTCGTCCATGCTTGTTGCTAGAAAACCTTTAGTAAGAAACAATGTAAAAGCGGATTGCAGAGCAATATCTTTATTAGTAAGTGTATTTTTTTTCATATTAGTACTATACAGTACTATAAATGGAGAGTCAAGGGAATGATTGATGAAATGCATAGGGGTTCGACCGCACATCCATCAACTTAAGAAAAGTAAACATCCCAAAAACAAAAAATGAGCTACCTTCTCAAAGTAACTACCTGTAGAGAAAGAAAAAGTTCATTTAGTGGGTACTTCAAAACCTTAGCTTGATTGCGATGGGGTCACCATATCAAAAAAAAGAAAATTGTGCGTTTAGACATATTTTTCAACCGCTTCCTGTACGTTAAGGGACTCGTTATTTTTTTTACAGTTTTTATTATGAAATTCTAAATAACTAATTATAATAGGTGAAAAAAACGATCAATAGTTGGGGGACGGAAAGGATTCGAATTTACATTCTTTCTCAATACATATTATGGATAAATAAAGTAAAATATGGGTTGGGGTTATGTCTCATGTTGTGTTAATCCTAACAATAACTAAGGGTACATAATATGCTTTCATACCTTTGAATGATTTTGTTATAGGAGGGATGGAGATTTAAATGGCTCAAATTGTTGGTATTGATAGATACCTTTGTACTGGGGCTTTAATCTATATGCGTGAGGGCCTTTCCCTAAGTCTTGTCAGGAAGTAAGGAACAGTAAACAAACACTGATATAATATGAATAGAGAAGAGGAATGCCTTATGAAAATACGTAGTCAAATTACATGTGCAAGTCTGGCCCTTTTAATAGCTGGAAGTTCCCTGTTATATACAACACCAACCTCAATTGTAAAAGCAGAGCCCACTCAAAATGTATCTAGTTCGTTACAAACAAATACGCAACGAGATCGTACTTCCGTCAAGCAAGCAATGCGGGATACATTGCAACTTGGATACCCGGGGATACTTGCTAAAACTTCTGAGGGTGGAAAAACGTGGGGGTATGCCGCTGGGATAGCGGATCTGAGAACCAAGAAACCAATGAAAACAGATTTTCGCTTTCGCATTGGGAGTGTGACGAAGACGTTCACCGCAACAGTTGTACTTCAATTAGCTGGAGAGAATCGCCTGAATCTAGACGACTACATCGAAGACTGGTTGCCTGGTGTCATTCAAGGAAATGGATATGATGGTAACAAGATTACTATCCGGCATATATTGAACCATACAAGTGGTATCGCTGAATACTCAAGGTCAAAAGACGCTGATTTTACGGATACAAAAAAATCGTATACGGCTAAAGAGTTAGTGAAGATGGGGGTTTCTTTGCCCCCAGACTTTGACCCAGGAGAGGGCTGGTCTTATTCAAACACAGGATACGTATTACTGGGCATTCTTATTGAAAAAGTAACCAGAAACAGCTATGCGGAAGAGATTGAAAATCGGATTATTGAACCACTTGAATTGTCGAATACATTCCTACCAGGCAATTCAAGCGTTATTCCAGGCACTAACCATGCCCGTGGATATGACCAACCAGACGGAGCAAGTGAGCTAAAAGACGTTACTTATTATAACCCAAGTGCAGGTAGCTCGGCTGGAGATATGATTTCTACTGCTGACGACTTAAACAAATTCTTCTCTTACTTGCTCGGTGGCAAATTACTGAAAGAACAACAACTAAAACAAATGCTTACTACAGTTCCTACAGGAAGAGAAGGAATCGATGGATATGGTCTTGGAATCTATGAAACTAAGCTTCCAAGCGGTGTCTCGATATGGGGACACACAGGTGGCATTCTAGGGTTTACTACTCTTGTTGGAGGTACACTTGGAGGTAAGCATACGTTGGTTGTCAATTGGAATAGTTTGGGTAGAACTGACAGTCCTAATCCTTTTAAAAATATTTTACTTGCTGAATTTAGCAAGTAGAGAAAAAGGAAAAATTTACCGTAGTTTTCATAGTTAAAAATATACTTTTCTGGTTCAAAAGCCCCACCTTATTTTCGAGAAAAATTTGGGGCTTTTTTTGTTTTGGTGGCGTTTATTCTCCTTAAGTTGATGGATGTGGGGTAGCCCCACATTACTATCAAGCTAAGGTTTTAATATATCTCCTAAATGAACATTTTCTTTTTCTACAGGTAGTTACTTTGAGAAGGTAGCTTATTTTTTCGTTTTGAGGGCGTTTATTTTTCTTAAGCTGATGGATATGGAGGATCCGCCCTAAGTTAAATAAATTTTGACTTAAAAACAAGTGATTTTAACAACGTTAGGAGTGTTTCATGCAGCACAATGTCATTTGTGTTGTATTGCAAGAAAAAAATTACATTAGAAAAGAGCCAGAATTCATCCTGTTAAGGGTAAATCGACTCTTAATATTTAAAAGGATGGTAAAAAGAAACACAGAAGTAAAAAAACTGTGTTTCTTTTTGATTAATATATTTACTGAACTTTACGGCACAGATGCTCCTTCTATCCTATTATAAAAGCGATTTTGAAAGTAAGTAATTTGTAAGAAATGGGTAAGAAAAAAGAAATTTTCATTGTGTATGATAAAAATATAAAGAAGCGTGAAAGGCGGAACAGATATGATTTATATATGAAAAACAGACCAGTAACAAGACTGTTTCAAGGAAAAGAAGTAATTTATGTGGTTAACATATACGTGGAAAAAGAGGGATTTACCCAGGACAGAATGGCGTTTGTAAAAATAATAAATATGAAGATGATTACGAATTCAATGTTGACCTTTTTTCATTGGTGGAGATGGTAGCTGTGTGGTTAATACGAAATAGCAAGAAACCACCTATACAATATGAATAGAGGAGAGGGATGCCCTATGAAAACACGTAGTCAAATTACATGTGCAAGTCTGGCCCTTTTAATAGCTGGAAGTTCTCTGTTATACACAACGCCAACCTTAATTGTAAAAGCAGAACCTACTCAAAGTGTATCTAGTTCGGTACAAACAAGTACTCAACGAGATCGTAATTCTGTCAAGCAAGCAGTGCGGGATACATTGCAACTTGGATTCCCGGGGATACTTGCTAAAACTTCTGAGGGTGGAAAAACATGGAGTTATGCCGCTGGGGTAGCGAATCTGAGCAGCAAGAAACCAATGAAAACAGATTTTCGCTTTCGCATTGGTAGCGTGACGAAGACGTTCACGGCAACAGTTGTACTTCAATTAGCCGAAGAGAACCGCTTGAATCTAGACGACTCTATTGAAAAATGGTTGCCTGGTGTCATTCAAGGAAACGGATATGATGATAAACAGTTTACTATCCGGCAAGTATTGAACCACACAAGTGGTATCGCTGAATACACAAGGTCAAAAAGTTTTAATCTTATGGATACAAAAAAATCGTATAGGGCTGAAGAATTAGTAAAGATGGGGATTTCGATGCCCCCAGATTTTGCTCCAGGAAAGAGCTGGTCTTATTCAAATACAGGATACGTATTACTAGGGATCCTTATTGAAACAGTAACCGGGAACAGCTATGCGGAAGAGATTGAAAATCGGATTATTGAACCGCTTGAATTATCGAATACATTCTTACCTGGCAATTCAAGCGTGATTCCAGGAACCAAGCATGCCCGTGGATATATCCAACTAGACGGAGCAAGTGAGCCAAAAGATGTTACGTATTATAACCCAAGTATGGGGAGCTCGGCTGGAGATATGATTTCTACTGCTGATGATTTAAACAAATTCTTCTCTTACTTACTTGGAGGTAAATTAATAAAAGAACAGCAACTAAAACAAATGCTTACTACAGTTCCAACAGGAGAAGTTGCACTTGGCAGATATGGTCTTGGAATCTATGAAACTAAGCTTCCAAACGGTGTCTCAATATGGGGACACGGAGGTAGCATTCCAGGGTTTGTTACTTTTGCTGGAGGTACACTTGGAGGCAAGCATACATTAGCTGTCAATTTGAACAGCCTTAATGCTGATAGTCCTGATCCTTTTAAAAATATTTTACTTGCTGAATTTAGCAAGTAGGCCAAAAGGAAGAACGGATAAATTTTATCATATTTTCATAGTTAAACAAACAAATGATGAAATTGATCACTTATCTAAGGAGGCAATTCCCTCATGAAAAATAAACTAACTGGTGTATTAGCCGCTACATTAGCGCTAACTATGATTCTACCAACAGGGGCGAAAGCATTTTCTGATAGTAAGACTACAGTTGTATCTAACGTAGAAGTAGCTAGCCAAGAGCTGAAGAAGATTGCAGCAGAGAAGGCTGCGCTACTCACGAAGTCCCATGGGACGACTAGCGTGCAGTATGCGCTAATTGATAATGGCAAGCTTACTTTGTCGGGGCAGGCTGGAAAGAACGATATGGAAGGGGAACAGCCACTAACCAAAGATACTCTATACGGGATTGGTTCAGTCAGTAAAATGTATGCAACAGCGGCTGTAATGAAATTGGTCGACGAAGGAAAAGTCGATTTGGATGCTCCTGTGGTTAACTATGTTCCTGATTTTAAGATGAAAGATGGGCGGTACAAACGCATTACCCCGCGTATGTTGTTGAATCACTCCTCCGGCTTGCAAGGTTCCACGTTAAGTAATGCATTTTTATTTAACGATAATGATACCTATTCCCATGATTTCTTGTTGCAGCAATTGTCCAAGCAGAGCCTGAAAGCAGACCCTGGCGCGTTCTCGGTATACTGCAACGATGGTTTTACGCTGGCCGAAATTTTGGTGGAAAGAGTCAGCGGTATGAGCTTTACCGAATTTCTACATCAACGGTTTACAGAACCCTTAAAGATGAATCATACAAAAACGCCGCAGGACAAATGGAGAGACGAAAAGCGGGCTGGACTTTATTTTCCGGCGTACCAAGGGCAGCTTCCAATTGAATCGGTGAATGTGATTGGTACGGGAGGGGTCTCTTCCACGGCAGAAGATATGGTACGATTCTCACAATTATTTATGGGACAGGGAAAAGGGATCCTCTCTGATCAGGTAGTCAAGGCGATGGAGCAAGAGGAATATAAAAAAGGAATGTGGCCGGGGGATGGAGATAATATTTTTAACTATGGTCTTGGCTGGGATAGTGTGAAACTATACCCATTCAGTGAATATGGGATAAAAGGCTTGGCTAAGGGCGGCGACACGGCACTGCAACATGCTATACTGGTCGTGCTTCCGGAACAGAAAATGGCAGCGGCTGTGTTGTCATCCGGTGGACGAAGCTCTACAAATCAACTGCTGGCAACTGAATTGCTGCTCGCCGTGCTTAAAGAGAAGGGGACAATTAAGAACATCAAGCCGAACAAATCTTTTGGCAAGCCGGTCAAGGTCAAGATGCCTCAAGACGTGGCAAAGAAAGCGGGCTTTTATGGCAATAGCGAAACTCATTTCAAAATTGAAATTACGAAGAATGGAGAACTGTTCTTACCATCTAATCGAGAAGAAAAATATGTATATACTGTGGATGGAAGCTTTATTAATGAGAAGGGTACTTCTAAGCTCAACTTTGTCACTGAGAAGAATGGAAGAACTTATTTGAGGGAGAGCACATATAAATCGACACCAGACTTAGGGCAAGGTGCGATGACTCACTATTTAGCCGAGAAACTAGAAGACAATGTGCTATCGAAGAAAACCGCTGCCGCATGGGCGAAGCGGGAAGGTGTCAAGTTCTATCTCGTGAATGAGAAATTTAGTTCTATTGAATATCTCGTACAACCGAAACTTATTACCACACAAATTATTCGTAAGGAAGGCCTGGCGGGCTATTGGGAGGGCAGAAAAATTACAGGTCCGAACACCGCGGCGCATCAGCTCCAGATCCCCGTGATGAATGGCCGTGATACGACGGAAACGCATTTCTATACAGAAGGCGGCAATGAATATATGGAAATGGCCGGGTTGTTATACGTAAGTGGAAACAACGTAAAACCACTTGATGCTGGCCAATCATCCAAAGTTACTCTGCAAGCAAATGGGCATGCTAAATGGTTTACGATCCCGCAAGCGGCAGCAGGAAAAAGGATGACCGTGACATTGCCATCGAAGGGTGCGTTCGCGGTGTATGATGAGAATGGAGTATGTGTCAACTTTACCATCGTGAGCGGCAATAACAAAGTAAAACTGCCGAAGAATGGAACGGTTGTAATTGCTGGGGCACCGAACTCAGAATTTGCAATTACGTTGAACTAGCTACAATTCAAAATGGACTTCAACAAAACCAGTACGACATAGGAACGTTGTTTTGCTGGTTTTGTTTGTATTTACGTATTATCTTTAAGAAGAGAATTTCAAAGAATAATATCACGCTCAAACTTTGCAAAAACAGCTATCAAACCAATTTAGGGCAATCATCATTTGCTCCATTAATCTTCTTGATGTAAATACGTTCGCAGCCGGTATTGTGATGTACAAGCCCTATACGATACAGGAATTATCCGAGGTGTTTCAGCTACTAAGTTTACGCCATATGGCACACTCACACGTCAACAGGCAGCACTTATGTTAGAACGAACTCTAGAATATCTAGGTGTAGAAAAAGAGTCAAATATAGGGCCCTACCACATCGCTATCAAGCTAAGAAAAGCATAAATCCCCAAATAATAAAATTGAGATCCCCAGAGTAAAAATCATTGTTTTTGGGTAGCATAAAACCTTAGTATGTTAGCGATGTGATGCTAACCCAAATTTGAACCCTATTCCTCAATGAATCAAACAATTTAACATGGTAAAAGTATATTTGGATGAGAGTCCAATACTTACTATTGAAATTGTGATGGTTCACATTGAAAGAAGGCACTTTAGGGTGTCTTTTCTTTATGAAAAAAATTCCCGCACAATGTACAGGGATAAAAAATTATAAGTCATGGTGGGACAGTTCCTGTTTTAGTTAATCAGGTAGTTTCTATTAAAGGTAAAAACAAAATGTAATGCTTTGAAAAAAAACATGTACTAGAACTGGTACTCTGTCGGTAAGCCATGAAAGAGGTACTTATATTATTTGTTTTGTAAATTATCTTGAATTTGTTGTTCCATATTTACTAGTGATGTTTTTAGGGAATTACTAAGCTTTTTAACAAATTTAAGAACAAGAAGTCAGTTTTTAATAATAGAATTCTAAAAGCGTTAGGGTAGAAATTTATTGTTTTTGTTAAAAAAGAATTGACTTCTACTATAGTTGTAACTAATATGGTTACATAAGGTTGTAATTGAGTTAGTTACAACTTATAGATATTTAAAGTGAAAATAAGGTTTATATATTTAATTAAGGATGGTAGTCCACATGTTATCGCCCGGTGTAGAAAGTTACTAACATATTTAAATCAAGATATATTCCGAATTTTAGTATCTTCTATTTTGGAGCAATGATGTGCAGCGCTATCTTTCATTAGAAATCTTATCTAATCTTTTTGGGAAAGGTTAGTTTTGAAAAATATAGTAAGGTAACTCAAAAAAGAACAAGATATAAAAAAGATGTACTTATATAAACCAAAAAAGTTAGCTGAGAATTTTAAGTGATAGCTGGACTGGTTAATAAAAATAAAGGTAGGGGATTTAAATGAAGACGAAACAAGATAATCTTATATACGTATGGGACGCATATTGTGGATGGTGCTATGGATTTTCAGAAAGTATTAAAGGATTTTACAAAGAACACACTGAAATGCCGTTAACGGTTTTATGTGGAGGATTATTTTTAGATGATTTACCAATAAAAAATTTCTCATATATAGAAGAGGGGAATAAAAGAATTAATCAACTTACAGGTGCAGAATTTGGTCCTTCATATCAAAAATTGGTGGAAGAAGGGACTTTTAAAATGAATTCGAAAGATGCTGCAATTGGCTTTTCAGCTTTACGCTCATTAGCACCAGACCGTTTGTTAGAATTCACTGCGGCTATGCAAAAAGCGTTTTATTATGAGGGCCAAAGTCTGAGTGATCCTGAAACATATCGTAAGATTGCAATCGAGCATGGTTTGGACCCTGAACAAGTACTAGAACGTTTAAACGCTCAAGAAACAATAATAGATGCCCAAAACGATTTCAATAAAGTGCGACAGCTTGGTGTTAATAGTTATCCTTCATTACTTTTACAAAAGGATAATCAAATTATCCCTATTGGTGGTGGGGTAATGACGCCGGATAAAATTGAAGCGCGTTTTAAAAATTTATATTAATGAATTTTAAGTTACAGTATATAACATTTAACGTTTTAAAAAAGGCTAGAAGTGGATGGACTTAAACCTTTTTATAACAGTCATAGTTTCAACTTATTTTTAAAAAGAGTCCAATTTTAATGTTTCTATTGACTATAGTAGCAAACATGTTAGCTTACGCCAACCGACATTCATCTCTCGCCTATTTGTTGGTGCTATCACACTTTCAGGTAAATTGAAGAGGGAGCTTCTGTCGGAACAAGATAAAAATATGTTAACTAGTAAATCACTTTAACAAAAGGAGAATAACATTCTATGTTTAAAACAATTGATACAAATCAAAAAGATGTGAAATTGACGGTGTTTAGTTCAGATGAAAAAAGTTTTATGGTCACTGCAACCTTAGTTGAGAAAGCGGGACATGCATTTTTAATAAACTCAAAATTTACTCAATCTGATTCGAAAGAAATTGTTGAGTATCTGAAAAAAAACGACATATCTTTAGATGAAATCTTTATTATTCATGGGGATCCTGATTACTACTTTGGATTAGAAATTATTAAGGCTGCTTACCCAGAAGCTATAGCGTATGCTACAGAGTCTACTGTTGAACATATTGTTCATTCTGTCTTAGGTAAATTAAAAGTTTGGAAAGGTGCCCTAGGAGAAAACGCACCAAGCAACGTAGTATTACCTCAAGTGTTTAAAGAAAAAACGATTGATTTTCAGGGGTTAACATTTGAACTAGTAGGCTTAGATCATTACAGAACTAGCTTATTTAATAAAGAGCTAAAAGTATTAATTGGTGGTATTGATGTATTTAACGAAATACATGTATTCTTAGCGGATACTAGCTCAAAAGCGGCTATGGAGGCATGGATTGAGAACTTGAAAGTATTACAAGCATTAAATGCTGACATAATTGTACCTAGCCATGGATCAATTGAAAAATCCTTAGATAATCAAGCGATTATTGCAACTATGGATTACCTAAGAACTGCGGTTCAAGCTTCTGAGGAAAGTAAAACTTCAAAAGATTTTGTAGCGAAACTTGAAGCAGCATATCCAGACTATGCAAATAAAGGTGTATTAGAATTAAGTGCAAAAGTTGTAACAAAAGAAATGCCTTGGGGTTAA
>NZ_NJGF01000135.1:0-1218 GCF_002209985.1 Bacillus sp. K2I17 | reverse complement strand
AATGGGTACTTTTTTAAACAAAGACACCAAAGTGGAAACTTTGTAAAAATAGCAAATACTAAATAGATGTGAAGTTAAAATCCAGTTCTATATTAGTAACAAAAATATTCATGAAGGATTTACTTTCTTATCTCATTAGCAGGACATGAGAGTCTAAACTTCTTTTAATTTTTTCCATTCTTATGTTGATGGTTATAGGAAAGGATTCCACAAACACCAAACAAGCTTGACAACAAGAGATTACAAGTGTAATATTCAGTTGTGGATTACAAATGTAATACGAGGGGTGTAATTTTAAACAATGGATGAATTACCTAAAATTTCAGAAGCTGAGTTAGAAGTTATGAAAGTACTGTGGTCAAAATCTCCACAAACAGCAAATGAGGTGATTGAAGCGTTAGAGGTGAAAATGGATTGGAAACCCAAAACGATTCGAACGCTGATTAATCGATTAGTTCACAAAGAAGCAGTGGCTTACCATCAAGATAAAGGGCGTTTGTACTCTTATTATCCTTTGGTATCGCAAGATAGTTATTTACAAGTAGAAACGAAATCTTTACTTAAACGTTTCTATGGTGCAGCATTTAAACCTTTACTTGTAAATTTCTTGAAAGAAGAAAAGCTGTCTTCAGAGGATATTAACGAACTTAAACGTATTTTGGATGAGAAAACTGAGGAAAATCAGAGGAAGGATAGATTGTAGTGATAGAAAAATTTATAAATATCTATCTACCTGCTTTTTTTGATTGGATGATTGAGACCTCTATTATGGCTAGTATATTAGTGGGCCTAATCTTGTGTATCAAGGTCTTGTTTAGAAATAAGTTAACTCCACGTTGGCAATATATGCTATGGCTCATATTAATTATAAGACTTGTATTACCTTGGTCGCCAGATAGTTCCTATAGTATCTATTCTGTTCTTACTTACAAGAATGATGATGCATTTATTTCTAGCCGAAATACTGTAGCTAATTTTCTTACAAAAGAACGTATGCAAGAATTAAAAGATGTAGACGATACAAAGGTTCTCACAAAAGAAGATACTTATACCTCAAGTTCAACAAAAACTGCCCAGGCGAACAAGACACAAACAGGCATGAATGAAAAGCAGGATGATGAGACGATTCCATTCTATACAATCTGTATGTATATTTGGCTTTCTGGCGTTATCCTTCTAAGTGTTGCTACTTTTGTAATGAACAGGCGTTTATTACTT
>NZ_NJGF01000134.1:0-1068 GCF_002209985.1 Bacillus sp. K2I17 | reverse complement strand
TGGAGACCCTTCAAAGCAATATCAAAATTCCCAGAAGGATATGAAGTAAGCTATTGTGATGGAATTGATGGCGCATACAAAGGCAGTATTAATTCAAAAGAACCTCTTACAGTATTCTTCCGTAAAGAAGGATGGATTGATATTGGTGGGAATCGTTGGACACCAGAGAAACACTTTGACATTGTAGATATTCGATAAAAACAACTCTGTTAGGAGTTGTTTTTTTATTCTTAAATTTTTATAGGGGAAAGAAGGAAAATGGAAATGAAGAAAATTGCAGATTTATCTCATCACAATAATTCAATAAATTGGGCTGCAGCTAGTAAGGAGCTAGACCTTGCTATTATACGTGTACAATATGGGTCAAGGACAATTGATAAACGTTATAAAGAGTATGTGCAAGGTTGTAAAGACTATGGTGTTCCATTTGGACACTATGCTTATGGATGTTATGTAAGTGTTCAGGATGCTATTGTAGAAGCAAATGATTTTATGGCGCGCGCTGATAAAGAGGCAAAATTTTTAGTATTAGATGTAGAAGATGATACTTTAGCAAGTTGTGGAGCGGCTAACTTAGCAAAAGCTTCGCAGGCATTTATTGATACGTGCCGTGCAGCAGGCTGGAAAGTGGGGCTATATGTATCACACCACATGTATACAAGCTATGGACTAAATACTGTGAATGCGGATTTCCTTTGGATTCCACGTTATGGAAATAAACCAGCATATAGTTGTGATTTATGGCAGTATACAGAAACTGGTAGTCTTGCAGGCGTAACTGGTAATGTAGATTTAAATTATTTAAACGGTGAAAAATCTCTTGAATGGTTTACAGGTAAGGGTGGCGCTGTTGGTACGCCGCAACCAGAGGGGATTGGGATGGCAAGATCAATATACTGGGAAGGCTATGGCATTAACTATCATGATAGACCACACGGTAAATATCTGGGGGACTTTACAACAACAGCAGAGGTATTATACTGGGATGCGTACTGGGGAGAGGATAATGATGTTTGGTTAGATTTAGGTAGAAGCCGTTGGGTAAAAGCAGAGCATTATTATTGGAGA
>NZ_NJGF01000133.1:0-1082 GCF_002209985.1 Bacillus sp. K2I17 | reverse complement strand
TTTGCTTTCCCTAACTCTTCAACTTGCAACATCGTTGCTCTTTTTCTTACCTATTTCTTTCAACTTACACACTTTTTGCGCTTTGCTTTCCTTAACTCTTTAACTTGCAACAGTTTGCCCTTTCTTTTCCCTATTTCTCCTTACTTACATTCCTTTTGCGCTTTGCTTTCCTTAACTCTCTCACTTGCAACACGTTTGCGGTATGCATGCCCTATTTCTTTCAACTTGCAACAGTATAATTTATTTCTCAACCAAGTAATGTAAAAAAATCATGTCATTTTAAAGTTTTTAAGCTATTTTTCTCATATTTTGAATAAGTTACATACATAAAATGCAACATGTTTGCGGTATCCTTTCCCTAACTTCCCTACCATTTTCACTCTAATCCTTTATATACCAAGGGTTTAAACACTTTTCCACTTACTTTTATACATATCAACCAACTTGCAACACGTTTGCGGTATGCATGCCCTTATTTTTCTCACAAGATGCAACACTGTTTGCGGTATCCTTTCCCTACTTTCAATCTACAAATACCAACAAGTCCTTTTATATCAAGGATAATCATTACAATTCATTTTTAAGGATTGCGTTCATCAACTTGCAACATGTTTGCGGTATCCTTTCCCTAACTTCCCTATCATTTTCACTCTAACCCTTTATATACCAAGGATTTAGGTACCTTTCCACTTACTTTTATACATATCAACCAACTTGCAACACGTTTGCGGTATCCTTAACACAAAAAAAAATCATGAAATTCTCTTATCCCTTGATATAACTAGCCTCATAAGCTGTTGCAAGTTGCTAATTTTCTTCTTAAAGGAGCACCTTTCGCCAATTTTCGGTTTGCTATAATCAAAATTGGTATATTTTATAGTATTCTGGCATACATTTCGAATTTTGCAGAACGGAGGTGAAAAAGATGGGGAAATCATTTGTGATACGTAATCAACGTAGCTTAAATGGGAAAACAACTAATGCAGTGCTAGTAACATTAAAATCTTGGCAAAAATTTGTGGAAACATTTGAGGAGAAGTACTACAGCTATAAAGATACATATTTAGAAGATATTCTGCAGC
>NZ_NJGF01000132.1:0-1219 GCF_002209985.1 Bacillus sp. K2I17 | reverse complement strand
AAGTAATAAACGCCTGTTCATTACAAAAGTAGCAACACTTAGAAGGATAACGCCAGAAAGCCAAATGCATATAAAGACTGTATAAAATGAAATCGTTTCATCATCCTGCTTTTCATTATTGTGTGTTTGTGTCTTGTTTGCCTGATCAGTTTGTGTTGAACTTGAGGTATAAGTATCTTCTTTTGTGAGTACCTTTTTATTGTCTATACCTTTCAATTCTTGCATACGTTCTTTTGAAAGAAAACTAGCTACATGGTTTTGGCTAGAAATGAATGCATCATCACTCTTGTAAGTAAGAACAGAATAGATACTATAGGAACTATCTGGTGACCAAGGTAATACAAGTCTTATTATTAATATGATCCATAGCATGTATTGCCAACGTGGAGTTAACTTATTTCTAAACAAGACCTTGATACATAAGATTAGGCCCACTAATATACTAGCCATAATAGATGTCTCTATCAACCAATCGAAAAAACGAGGCAGATAGACATTAATAAACATTTCTATCATTATGATCTATCCTTCCTCTGATTTTCCTCAGTCTTCTCATCCAGGATACGTTTAAGTTCGTTAATGTCTTCTGAAGACAGCTTTTCTTCTTTCAGGAAATTTACTAGCAAGGGCTTAAATGCTGCACCATAGAAACGTTTAAGTAAAGATTTCGTTTCCACTTGTAAATAACTATCTTGCGATACTAAAGGATAATAAGCATACATACGCCCTTTATCTTGATGATAAGCAACTGCATCTTTATGGACTAATCGGTTAATTAGCGTTCGAATCGTTTTGGGTTTCCAATCCATTTTCACCTCTAACGCTTCAATTACCTCATTTGCCGTTTGTGGAGAGTTCGACCATAGTACTTTCATAACTTCTAATTCAGCTTCCGAAATTTTAGGTAATTCTTTCATTGTTTAAAATTACACCTCTCTGTATTACATTTGTAATCAACAACTGAATATTACACTTGTAATCTCTTGTTGTCAAGCTTGTTTGGTGTTTATGGAATCCTTTCCTATACCTATCAAGATAAGAATGGAAAAAATTAAAAGAATTTTAAACTCTCATGTCCTGCTAATGAGATAAGAAAGTAAATCCTTCATGAATATTTTTGTTAATAACATTGAACTGGATTTTAACTTCACACCTATTTAGTATTTGCTATTTTTACAAAGTTTCCACTTTGGTGTCTTTGTTTAAAAAAGTACCCATT
>NZ_NJGF01000131.1:0-1380 GCF_002209985.1 Bacillus sp. K2I17 | reverse complement strand
ATCTTCAGTTTTCAAAGAGCAATCTGTACAAGGATATGGTAGCAAACATGTTGGCTTATGCCAACCGACATTCATCTCCCACCTAAAATTGGTGTTTTACACCTTCACATTTTTGAGGAAGGAGTCTTCTGTCGGAAAACGATAAATTGCTAAAGTATAGTTTTGTTATTTGTAATGATTTTTAGTTTTATAGTGTATACTGGCGCCGACTTATTAAGAATTATAAATAAGTCGGTGTTTTAGTTAGAGTCCTTAATGAATCTATAAAAAGTTATGGACAAAAAAAGATGAATAGTTCGACTAACAATAAGTTATTTTGAAAGAAATCTTTTGAAATGGTTATAATAGGAATAATAATTAGAAACAAATTTAATAAAAAATGATGAAAGACTTAAGAAGGTGAATATATTGCGTAAACATTCACATGTGCAATTTTATGTATTAATATTGACTCTATTAGCTTATTTAAGCTTTTGCTTTATATTTTTATTTGTTTTTCCGAATCTTTATTTTGTATCAGATTTTAATATACGCCTCTCATCTTTAGTTGTTGAAACTATTCTACTTATTTCATTACTCTATTCTATAGTATCCAGAAAAGTTAAGTTAGGAGTGTTTTGGGCTTGTATTACTATTGCAATAGGGTGTTTCTTGATAGGGAATTTTATATCTGCTTTTCAAGTACTTAATATAGAATTACCAATACAAAATTTTAATATCTCTGATGTATTTTTGTTGTTTTTCTTATTTTTCTTTCTCTTTGCGTTCTTTTATAAAATTATGATGGAATGTAACAAATGGGAAAAGGCGTATTTGATTTGTGATTTATGTATTGTTGTTACTGCTATTTTCACCTTAGAGTGGTACCTATTTAATAAACCTTCTGCAAATATTTTATTCTTATCAATTGGAGATGTTTTTCTTTCATTTATTTTCCCGATTATAGATCTATTGCTTCTTTTACTAGGAGTTAGTCTTATTTTTCGACCAGCAATTTTTAATGCGAAAAGTAAATTATTTATTTTCATCTTAGTATTAACTGGATTGTCTATTACGGACTACTTATATTTCTATTTACAAGATGATTTATCACATCGTTCACTCATATTATTAAGGTGTTTGTATAGAGTTTTTCTATTATTTATTGCCATTGCCGCTACTATCCCAAGGAGTGCATCTTCTAGAAGAAATTATTTTATTATTAATCCGACATTTGGAAAGAAACTTCTTGTCATATTTCCTTATCTCGCAGTTGCAATCTTAATTGGTTTTACTTTAAAAGAGCAAACTTCTTCAGCTACACTGATTACGGGCAATTGTATTGCCTTTGTATTTGTACTGATTCGTCATACAATTGTACGAATGCAAAACAAAGATTTA
>NZ_NJGF01000130.1:0-1385 GCF_002209985.1 Bacillus sp. K2I17 | reverse complement strand
ATTCATCTCCCACCTACTCACTTCGCGTTCCTTGAGGAAGGAGTCTTCTTGGCTAAAATGATAAAAGGTTTATTTTCGAGGCTTTTTTAACTAAAACCTCAAAAAATCATTAAAACATTCTTTTTATTCTCAATACTCTGCGGTTTTGTTATAATATCAACCATAACGTATTATATTCGTTTGTATATCTTCATATCTTGGGGATTTTATTACACAAAAAGACAACTCTTAATTGGAGTTGTCTTTTATTTTTTTCGATATACACAATACTATTCTGATACAAAAACTTCAAGATTCTTACAAACAGAGAAAAAGTAGGATTTCTCATAGGAGAGATGCTACTTTATTTCCTCATATTCCTTCATTATTTTATAAAACGTGTTTTTCTTTAGTTCTAACATTTGTATAAACATAGTAGCTGTTATTTCTCCACTTTTCTATTTAGAATAAGTTTCTTCTATTATTTACTACTTTCTCTTAACTTCACAATGAGTCTATAACTTTGTTATAAATTCTACAACCTTCTTTTAACTACAAAACAATTGTATTCTTCAATGTACCACTTTGTTTTAAAATGTATAACTTTATTTTGAATTCACACTTTGTAAAGTTACAACTCATTTGTAGTTACACGTCATTACTTTAATTACGCATTAGTCTACAACTTTATTGTAAAATCCATAACTATGTTGTATATTCTACAACCTTCTTGTATAATCCACGACTTTGTTGTAATTATACATTTATAACTTTCACAATCTCTGAAATACAGGTTTAAATCCCGCTTGCATTGTATCATCCAGCCCCTTACCTTGCGTTGGGTTCCATGCAGCTATGATTACGTTATAGCCCACTCGCTTTAACTCTGTCGCAAAGTCTATAAGAGCTTTTCTTACTTTTTGATTCTCTACTAAATCGGCATCAAACGCTAAATAGACATTTTCTACACCCATATCCTTTAATACAGGCATAGCAATTCGCCAAGCATTTACACCAGGAATCGCAAGAACCGTTGTTCCTATTTCAGAAATCTCCTCTTTATTAAATCTCTCTGGAAGCAAATCAGCAATCAAATCGGCTTTCATAGGTCCTTCTGTGATCATTACTGATTTAGTTTGATGGAGTGTACCAGAATTCCAATATTTCAAATGAGAACTTGGTACCGCCACATGCACAGGAAGTGGATTTTCACTACCGCCTGCCCCAGTCCCTTGATTTTTGTTTGCTGATGAGAGCCACAGATACTTTTGTCCTTTATGAATCTTTACAACAATTTGTCCCTCTTGAAATGGAATCTCTACCTTTTTGCTCACTTCTAGTTGAACGGGACCCAAAAAGTTGGACACATATTTAAGCAGCTAATAAGGATTGAACTCTGTATTGTA
>NZ_NJGF01000129.1:0-1139 GCF_002209985.1 Bacillus sp. K2I17 | reverse complement strand
TTTTTATCGAATATCTACAATGTCAAAGTGTTTCTCTGGTGTCCAACGATTCCCACCAATATCAATCCAGCCTTCTTTACGGAAGAATACTGTAAGAGGTTCTTTTGAGTTAATACTGCCTTTGTATGCGCCGTCAATTCCATCACAATAGCTTACTTCATATCCTTCTGGAAATTTTGATATTGCTTTGAAGGGTCTCCAATAATAATGCTCTGCTTTTACCCAACGGCTTCTACCTAAATCTAACCAAACATCATTATCATCGCCCCAGTACGCATCCCAGTATAATACCTCTGCTGCTGTCGTAAAGTCCGCAATATATTTACCGTGTGGTCCATCGTAATAGTTAATGCCATATCCTTCCCAGTATATTGATCTTGCCATCCCAATCCCCTCTGGTTGCGGTGTACCACCAATGCCACCTTTTCCCAAGTAGTCTAACGGATTCACAGCATTACTCTTATTAATATTCCAGCTGCCTTTATGCATTTCAAAATGTAAATGCTGACCGTAGGCTTCTCCAGTTTCTCCCATAACCCCGATTGTTTGTCCTTGTGTAACATAATCACCTTGTTTAACTGTACGGGAGCCACTTCGCATATGAGCGTATACGGTTTCCCATGTAACTCCATTAATATTATGGACAATCATAATACACTCACCATAACTAGTTGAAAAATACGAACGACTAACTTGCCCGCCAGCTGCTGCATAAATTGGATGATAGCCTGCTTCGGCAAGATCAATTCCATGATGATTTGGTCTGTCACCTCTAAAACCACTTGTTACTCTCGTTGTATCTGTTGGATAAATAAATGTTGCCATATAAATCTTCCTTTCTATTTCTATATTGTCTATATTTATTATTTTTAAATATATTGTAGGTTTTCCAACCTTAAAATGAACAAGACAGAACATTTCCCTATTGTTATCTACTATTAAAATATCCATCTTGTAACCATAAGTTAAATGTCACTGAAATTAGCCAAAGATATTGAAAGCTATTATTCTATATAACTAACTCTTCTTGCCTAAAACACCGTTTAAAGATAAAAAACAACTCATAGAGCTGTTTTTTATCGAATATCTACAATGTCAAAGTGTTTCTCTGGTGTCCAACGATTCCCACCAATATCAAT
>NZ_NJGF01000128.1:0-1276 GCF_002209985.1 Bacillus sp. K2I17 | reverse complement strand
TCTAAATAACGTTTCTTCCTGGTATTTTAGATAATTACGGTGATAAGACTCTTCCGTCACTGGTACCGCAAATTTCTGCTTCAGTAGTGCATGCACATTCTTAAACATCTTCTTGATGTTGTGAAGAGAGTACATAGAATAATGTAAACCGAAATTAAAGACAGCTTGCTCACGGTCACTATTTCTCTCTTTTGGTATATGCTGCGCAATAAGAGGGTAGATACCTTCTTTTGCTGCTGTATCGAGAATTTGATATTGAGATGTTTGATGCAATAGTTTCTTCAATGTATATACAATTTTCGTTGGATATCCTTCTTTTCGATCCACCATGTCACGTAGTCCGCGGATTACACTGCGAATTTGACGATGACAAGTATGCTTTAATACATGAATGAATTTATTCATGTCTGCAGATAGTTCACCGATATTCATCTCTTGTAGGACTGCTTCGATAAACTTCGCCTTTCGAGCATAGGTAGTTTTTGGTGTAAATGGATCCCTATGTTGTTCTTCCCCAGCTTCTTTCGAACATAAGAAGTCTGAATGGATAGACAGATATAATGTCGTATATCGTTTTGTATGCTTTACACCTTTTTGCATTTTGCAAATTTTGAATAGGGGATTCCCCGTACATGGTAATGCAGTTGTTAATTCCTCGATAACTGCACGGATCTGATGCGGATATTTTTTATGTAAGAATCGATACATCCCACCGAAGTGAGTTTTGTTTCCTCTTTCGTCCTGCTTGTCCAAAGAACGCTTTAATGTTGTTTCCGTATGTTGTTGCATCGCAATGTCTAAGAATAGTTTCTTAGCTGCTACAGATAGCTTAAAGAAATCCTTTGTAAATACAACAGGACTAATATATACGTACGGATTTGCTTTTTCTGTTTCCTCATTCATAAAATGAGTGAATTTGATTGTATATCGGCCATCTAAGCCATTTTCAATAGAGATTATGTTATGTAAGTTTAATTTCTTTAATGCAATATAGAATTGAGAGTGTTGGATATAAGAAAATTCTTCTTTATATTGCTTGTAATCTTCCCACATCATATGTATGGTTACATTTGGAATGACACCATTAGTAAAGCATTTCTTATGCAGATATAAGAAAACTTCGAGATCAGCATTTGTAATGCCGTATAATTTATGCTTTCTTCCCGCTTTTTCTGCAAGTGCAG
Source organism: Bacillus sp. K2I17 (assembly GCF_002209985.1). NCBI lineage: Bacteria > Bacillati > Bacillota > Bacilli > Caryophanales > Bacillaceae > Bacillus > Bacillus sp. K2I17. The sequence continues at coordinate 92 of NZ_NJGF01000128.1, read as the reverse complement.
ACATCGTGCGACGTGAAAAAGATGGTTTGGCTTTTTCGACAAAGCCTTCTACGTCAGCAATACGTTCTTCGTATGTCATGTGCTGCAGAATA
>NZ_NJGF01000127.1:0-1031 GCF_002209985.1 Bacillus sp. K2I17 | reverse complement strand
GGTTCGAAACTGTGACCAAGATACTTCACTAATTGCTTTTGCTAACTTACGATTTTTTAACATATTTGATACTTGCAAATCCTCTATACCGATAACATCGTGGTTTTTAATGATTTCAGTTGAGATTTTGTCTAAGTAATCTTTTCTAGCATTTGATATGTATTCATGAATTCTAGCTACTTTTACTCGTTGTTTATTCCAACGAGAAGACCCTTTCATTCTTCTAGAAAGAACACGCTGTGCTTTCGCCAATTTCTCTTCTAATAATCGAAAAAATTTCGGATTTTTATAGGTTGTTCCATCTGACAAAATGGCGAACTCTTTTAATCCTACATCCATTCCAATGTACGAACTTGTTTTCGGAAGTTCTTGTACTTCTGTTTCGACTAACAATGACACAAAGTATCTGTCGGAAGGGTTCCGTCTAACCGTAGCATTTACAATACGTCCCGTTATTTCACGACTTTTGGCAAATCGAACAAGACCTAGTTTTGGCAATTTTATTTTGTTTCCTACAATGGCAATGTTTTCATTTGTTTGTTTTGTGATATAAGATTGTACGTTATTCTTCTTGGATTTGAAACGCGGGGCACTATTTTGTTTTTTGAAAAAGCGTGTATACGCATCCGCAAGGTTGCGAACAGACGACTGAATCGCAATACTATCCACTTCTTTGAGCCAAACAAACTCTTTCTTCATGGCAGGAAGTTTGGCAGAGCATGTATTATATGTTAAACCTTTTCCAGTTTCTTTATATGCGTGATTCCATAGGGATAGGAAATGATTGAATACAAAGCGAGAACAACCTATCGTTTTATTAATTAGAATTGCTTGTGCTTGATTTGGATAGATACGAAACTTAAAGGCTCTATTAATTATCATTTGATTCACCTCCATTTCGGTGTATGACTATTATACACCGAACGTATATTCGATGGATAGTGAAGTAACACTTTACCTATGTTGAACAATTAAGATGGCTTCCTGCCATCCCTTGTTCGAAGCCAATTCATCTCCCACCTACTCACTTC
>NZ_NJGF01000126.1:0-1094 GCF_002209985.1 Bacillus sp. K2I17 | reverse complement strand
GGGATATTAACGCAAGTATCAATATAAAGAATGAAGCAATAAGGCTTCTAACCGCAAGGACTGCGGAGTTAGCCTAATCAATTAGGGTTCGATAGAACTCTTTACTTAGGAATCCCCCACTTCTAAACGAAGTGAAAGTGGGGGTAGTTCAAAAAGGTTTCCTTTAAATATGATTATTGTATTTCGAGGGGTTCATTATAAATCTTAGCTGTATATTTTACAAAATCAATGACGGGATAGTGTATGAGTGAACGGTGCTGCGTAAAACGAACCCCTGCTTTTTCCATTTTCGAAATGAGTTGTTCAACTTCCAACTCTTTTTGTTGTATTCTATTATAATTTTGATATACAATGTTTTTCCATTGATAGGAAGAGCCATGAAAATAACTCTCTCCTTTTACCATGTGACTAAATATAATTTCTATTTTTTCTCTACGTTGTTTTTCCTTCATATGCGCTTTCGTTGACTGCATGTTTATCGCCTCTTCCCTTTGTGTTGTATACCGTTTCACAAAATTTGGTCTAACTCATCCATAGCCAATGTACATTGATCTTGTTGGGAATTGTCGTTTAAGGCTATCTAATCAACTATATTTGTTTTTCAAGCGCTTAATCTAATATATTGGATTTTACATATAATAAAGTTTGATAGTGTGTATAAAACACTATCAAACTTTATTATAAAACGAATCTTTATAGGCATGCACCTTTTTACACTCACCAAGATTTACAACATGACGAGAATCTTTATCCATGAATGTGATTCTGTATTTACTGAGGTTAGTTTTTTTATTAAGGCTAACTAACATATTGTATGCCTCAGTATCTATTTTATAAAATAGAAAATATATGTAACGGTCCCCCTTTTGATATAAAAAAAACCTATAAAAATATAGCGCTCTTAAAGAATTTTGTTACAAATTTATTATGTTTGACTTTAAAAAAGGAACGTAATATTTATTTGTAGAAAATTTTAAGAGTAAAAATAGAATGACTATTTATATGATAAGAAAAGGGGGAACTTATAGATGCTAACAAATGATTTAGATTTCCGATTAGAACCACGTTTAAAAGAACTGTATGAACAACATAAA
>NZ_NJGF01000125.1:0-1166 GCF_002209985.1 Bacillus sp. K2I17 | reverse complement strand
TTTATGTTGTTCATACAGTTCTTTTAAACGTGGTTCTAATCGGAAATCTAAATCATTTGTTAGCATATAAGTGCCCCCTTTTCTTACCATGAATATTCAGCTTATTTTTATCTCTAAAAATTTTCTACAAATAAATATTACTTTCCTTTTTTTAAATCAAACATAACAAACTTGTAACAAAACTCTTTAAGAGCGCTATATTTTCATAGGATTTTTTTATCAAAAGAGGGACCGTTACACCTATTTTCTTTTTTATAAAATAGATATTGAGGCAAACAATATGTTAGTTAGTCAAAATAAAAACTAACCTCAGTAAATACAGAATAACATTCATGGATAAAGATACTCGTCATGTTGTAAATTTTGGTGAGTGTAAAAAGGTGCATACCTATAAAGAATCGTTTTATAATAAAGATTGATAGTGTTTTATATACACTATCAATTTATTTAGACGTAAGATTATAATCCAATATATTAGATTAAGCGCTTGAAAAAAATATAGTTGATGAGATAGCCTTAAACGACAATTCCCAACAAGCTTAATGCACATTGGCTATGATGAGTTAGACCAAATTTTGTGAAACAGTATACAAAAAAAGGGAAGAGGCGATAAACATGCAGTCAACGGAAGCGCATATGAAGGAAAAACAACGTAGAGAAAAAATAGAAATTATATTTAGTCACAGGGTAAAAGGGGAGAATTTTTTTCACGGTTCTTCCTATCAATGGAAAAACATTGTATATCAAAATTATAATAGGATACAACAAAAAGAGTTGGAAATTGAACAACTCATTTCAAAAATGGAAAAAGAAGGGATCCGTTTTACGCAGCACCGTTCCCTCATACACTATCCCGTCATTGATTTCGTAAAATATATAGCTAAGATTTATAAGGAGCCCCTCGAAATAAAATAATCATATTTATAAAAGGTTTATTTCCGGGGATTTTTTTAACTTAAAACCAGGGGTACCGCCCCATCGCTATCAAGCTAACAGAACAGATTGCCCCCTAAACGAAAATTTTGTGGCTTTTTTAGCGCGGAAGTTCATTATTATCGTTTTTTATGTTTCTTAACTTGATAGAGGTGTGGTGGATCCCTTTTTTTAGAAGTAAATACTTCTAAAACCTTGAAGTATTTGAAAATCAATTTTATCTGCTTTTGTCC
>NZ_NJGF01000124.1:0-1285 GCF_002209985.1 Bacillus sp. K2I17 | reverse complement strand
TGGAGTGAACCCTTAGAATGAGACGAAAAAAACACCTCTCTAAATCGTAAGTATCAGTTATGATTTTAATGGAGGTGTTTTTCTTATGGGGAAAAAGACGCATTATCCCGCCGAAATAAAGTGGAAAGTAGTTGAAATGAAACACCAAGGATTCAAAAACAAAGAAATTATGGATGCCTTAGGAATTAAGCATGTGGCTCAAATTAAAACTTGGATGAAATGGTATCGTGAAGGCGAAACCTATCGGTTTGAACAGTCTATTGGAAGACAATCTGCACATGGAAAAGGCTTAAAAAGGTTAACAGAACTTGAACAAAAAGAATTAGAAATACGTTATTTAAAGGCAAAGATTATATTGCTGGAAAAGTGCCAAGAAATCTTAAGGAGGTGGGAGGAAAAGAAGAAATAATGAAAATGATAAAGGAATGGCAATCAGTTTTTACAATTGCAGAACTGTGTTCCATATTTAATATTTCACGTGCCACTTATTATCGTTGGAAAAAGCAGGAGAAACCAGTAACTAATCATGAAGAAAAAACCGTAATAGAAATATGTCAACATCATAAATATCGGTATGGATATCGTCGGGTTACAGCTTGTCTACGTGATCAATTTAACATCGTAATGAATCATAAAAAAGTATTACGTATCATGAGAAAATACAACGTATTATCTCGGGTTAGAAAAAAGAAAAAGATATTTGTGCTCGGCCATGAACCAGTGGTAGCTAAAAATAGAATACAACGGAGATTTAAAGCTACCAAGCCTAATGAAAAATGGTTCACTGATATCACGTATTTGATGTTCGGCAATAAGACTCTTTATTTTTCATCTATTATAGATGGGTTTAACAATGAAATTGTAAGTTATAAAATAGCTGAGACACAGGATGTTTCTCTTGTATTAGATACTCTAAAAGAGGCTTTAAGAAAGCGAAATGTGATTGATACGATTTTACATTCGGATCAAGGAAAGGTGTATACATCAAAACAATTTCAAACATATGCCACAGAAAAAGGCATTATCACAAGCATGTCTCGTACAGGAAACTGCCATGATAATGCCCTCATAGAATCCTTTCATTCTCATTTGAAATCCGAAGGATTCTATGCGCAAAATATAAAACAATCGAATAATTCTAGTATAATACAAACTGTGGATGAATACATCCACTACTATAATAATGAACGGATTCAGAGAAAATTAGATAATATGTCACCTATAGCTTATAGGAAACATATTATCTAGGTGTTTTTTCTTTGTCTCACCAAATGGGGGCAGACCA
>NZ_NJGF01000123.1:0-1125 GCF_002209985.1 Bacillus sp. K2I17 | reverse complement strand
TTCTTTCTTTAAATCATAGGAAAGGATGGCGTTTTTGTATGTCTATTTCTGTATCTGATGAATTACAACTATTTGCTCAAGAAGTTCAAAGATTCTTATCTCCAAATATCTTACGAGATATCGCTAGGGATGTTGGTTTTGTACAACGAACGAGTAAGTACCAAGCAAAAGATTTAGTTTCTTTATGTGTATGGATGAGTCAAAATGTCGCTAAAACCTCTTTAACTCAGTTATGTAGTTGTTTAGAAGCATCAACAAAAGTACTTATCAGTCCTGAGGGACTGAATCAACGATTTAATGCCACAGCCGTGCAATTTCTACAACAAGTGTTAGCTGAACTTCTCAACCAAAAGTTATCTTCAACTAAGCTGCTCTCTTCTCCATACACTTCTATTTTCAAGCGTATTCGTATCCTAGATTCAACTGCATTTCAACTTCCCGATGTATTTTCATCTGTTTATCCAGGTACAGGAGGATGCAGTCATACAGCGGGGGTGAAGATTCAGCTTGAGTATGATCTATTAAGTGGACAGTTCCTACATATTCATACAGGCCCAGGTAAACAACATGATCGAACCTATGGTTCTCTATGTGTCCCAACTGTCACAGCGAATGATTTATGTATCCGTGATTTAGGTTATTTTCACTTGAAAGATCTTCAACATATACAAGATAAAAAGGCTTACTATATCTCTCGTATTAAATCCAATACACGTATTTATCAAAAAAATCCCAACCCTGATTATTTTCAAGATGGGAGAATCAAGAAAGGTACTGAGTATATACAGATAGATATGGAGGTCTTAATGAACTCACTTCAACCAGGACAAACATGCGAAATATCCGACGCTCTCACAGATATGAGAAGAAAACAGTCTTTGATATATTAGGTGTCGTTTACAATTGTGCCATGTCTGATAATCAAGCGGCTTAATTCAAAAAGGAAACCCAATAGGGTTTATTTCGTATGCAAATATTTAAAGCATCTACATATAGACTTTCGAAAAAAAGAAACAATCTTGCTTATCATTGACGTTACATGAGCTTAACTTGATAGCGATGTGGTGCTACCCCACATCCATCAACTTAAGGGATATTTTCAAACAAAATGTGGGTTTTTTATAT
>NZ_NJGF01000122.1:0-1022 GCF_002209985.1 Bacillus sp. K2I17 | reverse complement strand
TGGTCTTATCCCCGTCAAGTAGACAGCTTTAAAAAAAGACTAAGCAGCCATTGAGATTCGATATTCAATCGGAGCTCGATGATTGAGTCGTTTTTGGAATCGTTTGTAGTTATAATGATAGATGTATGTTTCAATTGCTTGAATCAATTCTTCTTTTGTTTGATAATAATTGAGATAAAACATTTCAGATTTAAAATGAGAAAAGAATGATTCAATACAAGCATTGTCATGGCAGTTTCCTTTGCGAGAGTGGCTGCCGATGGCACCTAGCTGTTGAAGCGTACGATGATAAGCATGAGATGTGTATTGGAATCCTTGATCCGAGTGGATGATGGTTCCATACACATCTCTTTTTTTTGTTGCTAAATCAAGTGTATCGAGAACAAGTTGTAGATCATTGCGATGTGAGAGTTTCCAGGCAACAATTTCATTATTGTAAATGTCTTGGACGACCGATAAATAGAGAAAATTATCTTTGAATGGCAAGTAAGTGATGTCTGTAACAAATACCTCATTTTGTTTGCGATTTTGGAATTGGCGTTCTACTACATTTGGGAAAATCTTTGAAGATTTCCCTTTAAAAAAGCGACGCTTTTTACGGATGATCGATTGAATTTGAAGCTCTTGCATAAGTCTACATACTTTTTTGTGATTCACTAAAAAGCCCTCTTCTCGTAAGGCAATTGTCATACGAGGATAGCCATATTCCTTGTGTTTTATGTGAATCGCTTGAATTTGTTCACGCAGTGTATCATCCTTTGAAAAACGTAATTTTCTTTGCGTACGTGTTGAACGCCATTTATAGTAGCTAGAACGATTTAACTGAGCAATGACGACAAGCCAGATTACTTTGTATCGAGAACGTAGTTCTTCAATAATCTCGTACTTCGTCGTTTGAGCAAGGACACCTCCTACAGATTTGGATACTGCTTTTTTAAGTACGCCACCTGTGCCTTGTAGTATTCCAACTCTTCTTCCATACTATCGAATTTCGTACGAGGACGACCTTTCAAGGGATTTTT
>NZ_NJGF01000121.1:0-1302 GCF_002209985.1 Bacillus sp. K2I17 | reverse complement strand
TGAAGTGACCCCTGTCAAGTAGACAGTATTCAAAAAACACAACTAAGCAACCTGAGTTCTATATTTATATGGACTCAGGTTATTTAGTTTCTTTTGGAACCTTTGGTGATTATAAAAGTGTATATATTTGCGCACAGCAAACTTAACCTCATCAGCTGTGCGGAAAGAGTATAAGTGAAAACACTCTGACTTAAAGTGACTGAAGAAGCTTTCTATACAAGCATTGTCCCAACAGTTTCCCTTTCTGGACATACTAGCCTTCATCTGATATTTTTTGAGTAGTTGATTATATTGACGAGATGTGTACTGGAACCCCTGATCACTATGCAGGAGAATCCCTTTCACGTTTCGTTTTTTTCTTGCCTTTTTAAGTGTGTCTAGTACTAGTTTCAGGTCATTTCTACGGCTAATTTCATAGGCAACAATTTCATTGTTGTATAGGTCTTTAATAGCGGATAAGTACAATCTCTGTCCATTGAAAATCAAATAGGTAATATCTGTTACCCATTTTTCGTTTGGTTTGGAAGCTTGAAAATCCCTGTTCAGATGGTTATCTGAAATCACGTAAGCCTCTTTCTTCCCGTAATAAGGTCGTTTTCTCCTAATAATGGCTTTGATACCTAGTTCACCCATCAACCTTTGTATACGTTTGTGATTAAAATGAAGGTTATAAGTGGCTTTCAGCCAAACTTGTACTCTCCTGTATCCATAAATCCCTTTAAGTTTTTTATGACACTCCAATATCTTCTTTTTTATTTCGGTATCCTCCAATTGTTTTTCAGAAGGCGTCAACTGTCGCTTTATCGATTTGTAGTACCCACCTCTAGTTACTCCAGCGATATCACATAGAATGGTAACTGCATAACCTTTTTCTGATAGCCCTTTGATGGCTTCAAACTTCTTCGTTTTTGGTACAGATTCCACTCCTCCTTTTACATCCCTAAGAGCTTTTTTAACATTTCATTCTCCGCTTCTAATCGTTTCATTTTAGCTTCTGGATCTTCTGGATTGGTTTTTGGTCTACCTATACCTGGACCTGTCGTTTTACCACGTTTTTCTTCTAGCCCTTTGATACCTTCAGCTTCAAAGTGTTTCACCCAACGTCTTACTACCGAGTGATCAATTCCTAATTCTTTAGCAACCGTTTTGTATCCCATTCCTTCTTTCAAGTATAAATCTACTGCTTTTTTCTTAAATTCTATATCATAAGTTACTCTAATTTTGCCCATAGAAAAATCCCCTCCATAGTAAACAGATTAATGTGCTTTCTTTTTACTGTCTACTATAAGGGGATCATATCAT
>NZ_NJGF01000120.1:0-1449 GCF_002209985.1 Bacillus sp. K2I17 | reverse complement strand
AGTGAACCGCACCCAATTTGTTAGACACTTAATTAACAATTGGAGGTGCGGTTTTATTATGTCTAGAAAATATACATTTGAGATAAAGAAAAATGCTGTTGAACATTATTTAAATACAAATGATTCGTTTAAAGTGACAGCCAGAAAATATCAAGTGAGCTATACTTTACTAAAAGAATGGGTGGCACGTTCTAAAAAACAAGGGATAGAATCCTTAAATTCTAAATTTACAAGATACGATGTTCGATTTAAAATGGAAGTATTAAATTATATGAACAATACCGGAGCTTCGCCCCTACAAGCTGCAGCTATGTTTAATATTCCATCGCCTAAAACTATTAGGAAATGGCGGACAATACTAGAATCACAGGGAATAGAAGCTCTTCGTAAGACAAGTAAGGGGTATTCTACTGTGAAGAAAAAGAAAGCTATTGCGCCTAGACAAAAACAAGATAAGAACTCTCAAAACGATTTACAATCAGAGATTGAATATTTACGAATGGAAAATGCTTATTTAAAAAAGTTACACGCCTTAATTCAAGAGAAAGAGAAATTACAGAGAAAGACAAAGCGTACATAATATTTGAGTTAAGGCATGAATATAAAATTATGGACTTGATTAGAATGGCTAAAATTGCCCGTAGTACGTATTATTACTGGGTGAAGCAAATGGATCGAGAAGATAAATATAAAGACGTTAAAGAAGCAATTAAACAGATTTTTCATGAACATCAAGGACGATACGGATATAGACGTATCACTCTAGAATTGCATAATAAGGGCTATAGGATTAATCATAAAACTGTCCTTCGTTTGATGAATCAATTAGGGTTAAAATCGTTGGTAAGAATCTCTAAATACCGCTCATATCGTGGGAAAGTTGGGAAAGTGGCACCTAATGTCTTGAAGCGAGATTTCAAGGCCTCTCGCCCTAATGAAAAGTGGGTTACAGACGTTACTGAAGTTCACTTATTTGGTGAAAAACTCTATTTATCTCCTATTCTAGATTTGTTTAACGGTGAAATTATTTCTTATAATATTGAGAAACGTCCTACTTTCCTTTTAGTTGAAAGGATGTTAGATCAGGCATTAAAACGTTTGAATAAAGAAGATACTCTTATTCTGCATTCAGATCAGGGGTGGCACTATCAAATGGACAAATACCAGCATACTTTAAAAGAACATAATATAATTCAAAGTATGTCCCGTAAGGGAAATTGCTTAGATAATGCAGTCATAGAAAATTTCTTTGGCTTATTAAAGTCTGAATTACTTTACCTTAAAGAATTTGAAAGTATGGAACACTTTAAAATAGAATTAGAAAATTATATTCATTACTATAACCATAAAAGAATTAAAACAAAATTAAAAGGATTGCCCCCTGTACAATACAGAGTTCAATCCTTATTAGCTGCTTAAATATGTGTCCAACTTTTTGGGTCCCGTTCA
>NZ_NJGF01000119.1:0-1574 GCF_002209985.1 Bacillus sp. K2I17 | reverse complement strand
AGGATGGCGTTTTTTATGTCTGTTTCTGTGTCTGATGAATTACAACTATTTGCTCAAGAGATTCAAAGTTTTTTATCTCCAAATACCTTACGGGATCTTGCTAAAGATGTTGGTTTTGTACAACGAACTAGTAAATACCAAGCAAAAGATTTAGTCGCTTTATGTATATGGATGAGTCAAAATATCGCTACAACCTCTTTAGCTCAGTTATCTAGCTGTTTAGAAGCATCCACAGAAGTACTCATCAGTCCAGAAGGACTGAATCAACGGTTTAATACATCAGCTGTTCAGTTTTTACAACATATATTGACTAACCTTCTAAATAAAAAATTAACTTCATCTATGCCACTTTCTTCTCCATACACCTCTGTTTTCAAGCGTATTCGCATTTTAGATTCCACTGCATTTCAGCTTCCAGATATATTTTCAACCATTTATCCTGGGGCTGGAGGATGTAGCCATACTGCTGGGATGAAAATTCAACTTGAATATGACCTATTAAGCGGACAATTCCTACATATCCATACAGGTCCAGGAAAACAACATGATCGAACCTATGGTTCTCTGTGTGTTCCAACTGTAACACCAAATGATTTATGTATCCGTGATTTAGGGTATTTTCATTTAAAAGATCTTCAACATATACAAGATAAAAAGGCTTACTATATCTCTCGTATTAAATCCAATACACGTATTTATCAAAAAAATCTCACACCTGATTATTTTCAGGATGGAAGAATCAAGAAAGGTACAGAGTATATACAGATAGATATGGAGGTATTAATGAAATCTCTTCAACCAGGGCAAACCTATGAAATATCCGATGCTTATGTAGGAATGACTGATAAAGTACCAACTCGTGTGATTGTTCATCGACTTACAGATGAACAACAACAAAAACGATTGCAAGATCAAGCTGTAAGAGAGAAAAAGAAAGGAATAAAGTATTCCCCTCGTAGTAAACGTCTCAGTGGTATCAATGTATATATGACAAATACCCCTACAGATACTGTCCCGATGGGACAAGTACATGATTGGTACTCTTTACGTTGGCAAATCGAGATTTTATTTAAAACATGGAAATCATTCTTTCAAATTCACCATTGTAAAAAGATAAAACGAGAAAGATTAGAATGCCATTTGTATGGGCAACTGATCGCCATTCTCCTCTGTTCTTCTACTATGTTTCAAATGCGTCAATTACTTCTTATGAAAAAGAAACGAGAGCTGAGTGAATATAAGGCCATATATATGATTAGAGATTATTTTTTTCTTATTTATCAAGCCATACAGAAAGACACCCAAGAATTATCAAAGATTCTCATTCGCCTGTTCAACCTCCTACAGCAAAATGGGCGAAAATCTCACAGATATGAGAAGAAAACAGTCTTTGATATATTAGGTGTCGTTTATAATTATACCATTTCTGAAGATCAAGCGGCCTAATTCAAAAAATGAAACCCGATAGGGTTTATTTCGCATGCAAACCTTTAAATTCTCTAAGCCTGGCTTTTAGAAAAAAGAAATAATCTCTACTATACTTGACATTGTATAATCTTAGCTTGATAGCGATG
>NZ_NJGF01000118.1:0-1594 GCF_002209985.1 Bacillus sp. K2I17 | reverse complement strand
TCGCTCATTTGCGACTTCCTTATGTTAACATCTTCGTTAGTTAATGTCAACTAAGTTTTTCATTTTATTTGCCGCGTTCTGCGTTATTGCATCGGCGACTTGTTCTATATTACACCTCTATAGCCTAATCGTCAACACCTTTTATTCAATTAATAATAAAAATAATTCCAAAGTTATTTTCTATATTAGTTTCAGTTATTTAATTCCTCTCATTCAATGAAAATAATGAAAAGGACATCCTATTACATACAAAGCGTCCTTTCCATTAAACATTATATACATGCTCTTATAAACTTTAACATTCTTCATTCTCTTTAATATTTTGATCGTCTGATATAAATAAATCAATTAGTTTACGTTTATCCGCCCATATCACTCCAAATAAAACTAAGCTGCCACCTATTACTATTCTCCGCGTTAAAGATTCATTTAATAGAACAATTGAAGCAACTATACTTATTAACGGTAACGCATTTAAATATAATCCACTTACTGATGCCGAGACTGTCTCTAATGCTCTATTCCAAAACCAATACGCTAAAATTGTTGCCCCAATAACAAGATATATTACACTAAACCCTGTCTTCCATGTTTCGATTTTTGGAAAACCATAATAAAAAGTTTCTGCCATTGCAAATGGTAATAGAATAACAGCTCCAATAATTAAAGTTAATGTTGTAAAAACCTTGTTTGATAGATACTGTTCTTGTTTTGGTCGTTTCAGCAATACTGTATAGAAAGCAAATAAGAACGTACTTAATAAAATAAGGATATCTCCTATTAAAGATACTTCTTGATCGACATTACTAGATGGAATTGTAATAAGAAGTACTCCGATAGCCCCCAATACAATACCGATCCAATAATTAAGCCGAATTTTTTCTTTCAAAAAGAACGCCGAAAAAAGAATTGTAACTAAAGGTAAAGCAGCATCAATAATACTAACATGCAATCCACTTGTTAAAGAAATACCGTAGGATGTGAACATAAAGTACCCAGATACGCCAGTAAAAGATAGTAAACTCATTCTTTTCCACGGGACCTGTTTATGTACAACTGATCTTTTTAATTGTTTAAATGAGAATAGTAAACAGATTCCACCAGCTAAGAAAAGGCGAATAAATAACAAAGTAAATGGCTGAATAGATTCTAATGCCCACTTTGTTGGCGCAATGGCTGTCCCCCATAATATAACAGCCACTAATAACATGCATATTTCTTTCATAATCCCCCACACCCATCAAAAAATATATGTTAACTATCTTAATTATAGATTTTTTCTTATGTAAAATCCTTTAAAAATGAAAAACCGTTATGTGAAAAACAACTGAATAGCTATTTTCCACATAACGGTTTCATATAAAAAGTAAAATATTTTAGTCATTCCATGACTCAATTAATACAAAAAGGTAATTCTTACCTTAACCTAACATTTAAATGTATTACTTTATTATCTTTTATGGCATTATCGTTCAAAATTCATTTTAAACAGTCTCTATTTCATCTTTTTTCTTCTTTAAGATTATTAAATTTATGGATTATGACATTTGGTAAATAAAAATAAACACAAAAAAACCTAAGTCGAATCGACTTA
>NZ_NJGF01000116.1:0-1649 GCF_002209985.1 Bacillus sp. K2I17 | reverse complement strand
CACATCCATCAACTTAAGGTTTTAGACTATTTTTGAAGTTAAAAGCACGTTACTATTTTCTTATGTGAATGAGAAAGGGTGACGTGCTTTTTATGAATATGAATCAAAAACAAGAATTATCTTTATTCGCTGAAGAGTTATATCGATATATGTCTCCCGCTACACTTAATCAATTAGCTATAGAAGCAGGCGGGATGAAACGAAAACGTAAGTGCCACGGGCATCATTTTTTATCTTTGTGTGTATGGTTAAATCAACAAGTCGCTACTACCTCTCTTACTCAACTATGTAGTCAATTAGAAACTTCAACAGGAGTTTTATTAAGTCCGGAAGGACTTAATCGGCGATTTAACTCGGCTTCTGTAGCCTTTTTTCGTACTGTATTTACTACACTTCTACAAGCTAAGATTGGAGGCGTATCTAAGATTTCTCATTCTCTTTCTTCCTACTTTGAGCGCATTCGCATCCTTGATTCTACAACCTTTCAAGTTCCAGATCGATTCGCAGCTACTTATCCTGGTGCCGGAGGATGTAGTCATAAAGCTGGTGTGAAAATTCAACTAGAGTATGACTTGTTGAGTGGAGAGTTTTCTGATGTGAAAATTGAACCAGGAAAACGAAGTGATCAGGCGTATGGTGCGACTCGAACAGACATGATACAAAAGAATGAGCTGTATATCCGTGACTTAGGATATTTTCGTCTACAAGACTTTAAGTCTATTCAAGACAAGCAGGGGTATTATTTATCCCGTCTTAAGTTACCAACTAAAATATATAGAAAAGAGTTCGAAACAGTCGTATTTAAAACAAAACCCCCTCAATTGAAACCAGTATATATACAAATTCATTTGGAAGACATTATGAAACAACTACAACCTGGCCAAGTTTATGAATTACACGATGTATATGTAGGGAGTAAAGACAAACTGCCTACTCGTATTGTAGTTTATAGGTGTACCGAGGAGCAAAAACAGAAACGCTTACGTGACCGAGCTATTCGTGAAAAGAAAAAAGGGATTACATATACAGAGCGCACGAAGCTTTTACAAGGTATTACGGTATATATGACAAACATTCCTACGGAATGGGTACCAAAAGAGAAAATCTATGATTTATATTCATTACGTTGGCAAATTGAGCTGTTATTTAAAATATGGAAATCTTGGTTTCAAATTCATCGTTGTAAATCTATTAAACAAGAGCGATTAGAATGTCATCTTTATGGGCAACTCATTAGTATTCTATTATGTTCTTCTACTATGTTTAAAATGCGAGAACTCCTATTACGTAAGAAACAGAAAGAACTAAGTGAATATAAAGCGATGTATATAATTAAGGATTATTTTTCACTTTTTTACCAAGCATTACACAAAAACACCCAAGAATTATCAAAGGTTCTCCTTCGTCTGTTTAACCTCCTACAGCACAACGGACGAAAATCTCATCGGTACGAGAAAAAGACAGTCTTTGATATTTTGGGTGTTGTTTATGAGTATACCACTTCTAATCATCAGGTAGCATAGTAAAAAATTGAAACCCGTCAGGGTTTATTTGATATGCCTACTTTTATAAAATCTACAAAAGGTAATAAAAAATTATATAAAAAACCCACATTTTGTTTGAAAATATCCCTTAAGTTGATGGATGTG
>NZ_NJGF01000115.1:0-1680 GCF_002209985.1 Bacillus sp. K2I17 | reverse complement strand
ATCATAACTGATACTTACGATTTAGAGAGGTGTTTTTTTCGTCTCATTCTAAGGGTTCACTCCATACAGAAAGGATGGCGTTTTTGATGAATCCTATCATTTCCAATGAACTGAATCTTTTCGCACAAGAGCTACAATACTTTTTATCTCCAATAGTCCTACAAGATATCGCCAAACAAGTTGGTTTTGTACAGCGATCTAGTAAGTATCAAGCAAACGAACTCATTGCCCTTTGCGTATGGCTCAGTCAAGAAATCGCTAGCACATCGCTTACACAATTGTGCAGTCAGTTAGAAGCCTCAACTGGGGTACTGATGAGCTCAGAAGGATTGAACCAACGCTTTAATCCAGCAGCTGTCGCATTTCTTCGAGAAGTCTTTACTTCTCTTCTCACACAAAAACTCTGTTCAAATCACTCGCTTTCTGCACACATGATCTCTACTTTCAATCGTATCCGTATTTTAGATGCGACAGTGTTTCAACTGCCTGATCATTTCGCCACTAACTATCAAGGTTCAGGCGGGAGTAGTAATACGGCAGGCGTGAAAATCCAATTGGAATATGATTTACTTAGTGGTCAATTTCTTAACGTGCAGCTTGGACCAGGAAAGAATAATGATAAAACATACGGTACCATCTGCCTTGAAACCGTAGAGGCGGGTGATTTGTGTTTACGTGATCTTGGTTACTTCGATTTAGGAGACTTACAAACTATTCATGATAAAGAGGCTTACTATATCTCGCGGTTGAAGCTGAATACACGCATTTATATCAAGAACCCTGAGCCAGAATACTTCAACAACGGCACGTTAAAAAAGCAAACAGAATACATCCAGCTTGATATGGCACAAATGATGTCGGGTCTAATCCTAGGTGAAACGATAGAAATCCCCGAGGCATACATTGGCCAAAATCAGAAGCTTCCAGCACGTGTCATTTTCCATCGTTTAACCGATGATCAAACGCAAACACGCCTGAAAAACCAAGCGATACGTGAAAAGAAAAAAGGCATCGTCATGAAGGAGAAAAGTAAACGTTTAATGGGTATGAATGTATATATCACGAACACGTCTCTAGAAGGAGTACCAACGAACTACGTGCACTCATTGTATTCACTTCGTTGGCAGATTGAAATTTTGTTTAAAACGTGGAAGTCATTTTTTGAAATTGATGAATGTAAAAATATTAAAAGAGAACGCCTAGAGTGCCATTTATATGGACAACTCATCGGCATTCTCCTCTGTTCTTCTACGATGTTTCAAATGCGACAGTTTCTGCTTGAAAAGACAAAGCAGGAGCTAAGTGAATACAAAGCGATTTATATGATTAAAGATTACTTTCCATTACTGTTTCAAGCGATAGCCGTTGGCACAGAAGAAATTTTAAAAATTCTGCATCGTCTTTATCTGCTGCTCAAAAAGAACGGTCGTAAATGTCATCGGTATAAGAAGATGACCGTCTTTGATATTCTACGACGGTGAAGCATAGACAATCTGCCTAGCGAAAAAATCACGTTTTAATAGGCTTCTTTAGCATGCCTACTTTTCTATCAATTGCTAGTTTTGAAACAAGGATCGTTTCTTATCTAGTAATTTACTTGGTTAGCTTGATGGGCATGGGGTAGCACCACATCGCTATCAAGCTAATAGTTTTAATTACCCCCATAACGAAAATTTTACG
>NZ_NJGF01000114.1:0-1787 GCF_002209985.1 Bacillus sp. K2I17 | reverse complement strand
TAAAACAATGAAAGCCCTACCTCTCTTTCATCCTTACGGCTCCTTGTCCGTGCCAGTGTGAATCAGGATTGTAAAAATCAAGTGACTATTTAATCGAGTTATTTGATGAAACTTCAAACGTTCGTAAAAGAAATTTAAAAATAAAATGGATTAGATTGAAGTAATAACAAAAGAGGTATCTACTCTAAAAGTGAGTTGAAGAAATTGAATATCTTTGAAATACTTTCCTTTTAATAATCATCATATACCCAGAAAATTCAGGATATTTCCGAGGGATGTCATACAGTATTTATAATAAATCTCAACAGAAACTTTTTATTTGTTTTTCAGTGATTCCTTTAATTAATTCTAGCTCACTGACCAAAAATTTATATGCATCATCCAACAATTTTTTTTCGCTTGTATTCAGTGCTTTTTCCTTCTTTATACGGATTAAATCACGTATAACTTCAGCACCTTCTTGTATTTCACCCGTTTTTATTTTATCTGTGTTTACTTTATACCTTTGTTTCCAAGGCATTAATTCGCCTGATTCTCCATGCTGAAAAATGTGTATAATGCGCGTTAATGTAAGTATATCAATAACTGGGCGTATATTCGAACTCAATATTTTGCCCTTAGGAATCATGATTTGCATATTACTAAGGGACATTTTTATGACATAATAAAGTTGCTTTTTCCCTGAGAACTCTTTTTCTTCTATGGCTTCAATTATACCTGCTCCGTGCATTGGATAAACAATGTTATCGCCAATTTGAAACATATAACCCACCTCCATATGTGGTAACCTTCTCAAGCTTAACACATATGTTATTTTTTATCAAATATTCAATAATATCATGAGTTTATTTTTAGTGTCAATCACTTTTTTCTTCGGAAGTTAAATTAAGGAAAACAGCCGCAAAATAATAGAGAGCGTTCTAGATTTCAAATAAAAGAAAAGGGAATTCCCACGCGTATATTCTGAAATCTCTACTCATTAACGTAGATCAGTTTTTCCTTGAAAACGGCCAAATCGATCCCGTATTTTTTTCAATCTTATATGATACTCCAAAATCTCAATTCTTGCTTTTTCTGCTAGAGGGGCAATTGGTCGTAAGTCTTTTAACCCCCAATACTCAACTACTACATCAAGTACTTGATCAAAATATTGTAGTGGCCCATAGTTTGCTTCTTTTGCAATCACAGCCATTCTATTTTCAAAATCAGGCATGACGGCACCTGGCATTTTAAAATTCCTAATCACATTGGCAATATGGTAGCAATAATTTGGTTCCAATTCTAAATGTGTTCGAATAACGTCTCGATAAAACGCATAATGAAGTGTTTCATCTTTTGCAAGACGGCGTAATAATGTAGCAAGATCTGGATCATGCTTACTTGCCACCTTAGCTACATTATTGTAAAACACCATTGTTGCAAGTTCTTGTAGCGTCGTATACGTCATGGCTTCGATTGGTGTATGAAAATCAGGCTCAAATCCACACTCAACGACTGATTTTCTTAATTCATGTATACGTTTAGGGTTTACACTTCGAGTGAGTAGTAAATATGTCTCTAATAAATTCGAATGTTGATCCTCTTCTGAGGTCCAAGTATGAATAAAGTCTGTAATAACAGAAAGGGAACCTTTAAAAGTCGCAGATAAATACGTTGTAAACCATGGTAAATTCACTTCTGTTAATAAAGCTGTTTCAATGGCGGTAATTACACCAGAAGGGAGAGTAACTTGACTTTCATCCCAAGGAACTCTTTTAAAGTCCATTCCCTTATCCCATGGTAAAAAC
>NZ_NJGF01000113.1:0-1789 GCF_002209985.1 Bacillus sp. K2I17 | reverse complement strand
TAAAACAATGAAAGCCCTACCTCTCTTTCATCCTTACGGCTCCTTGTCCGTGCCAGTGTGAATCAGAATTGCAAAAATCAAGTGACTATTTAATCGAGTTATTTGATGAAATTTCGAACGTTCGTAAAAGAAATTTAAAAATAAAAATGGATTAGATTGAAGTAATAACAAAAGAGGTTCCTACTCTAAAAGCGAGTTGAAGAAGTTGAATGTCTTTGAAATGATTTACTTTTAATAATAATCATATTCCCGAAAAATTCAGGATATTTTCGGGAGATGTAATACATTATCTATTATGAACCTTAACAGAAACTTTTTATTTGATTTTCAGTAATCCCTTTAATTAATCCTAGTTCACTAATCAAAAATTCATGTGCGTTATCCAACATTTTTTTTTCGCTTGTATTAAGTGCCTTTTCTTTCTTCATACGCATTAAATCACGTACAACTTCAGCACCTTCTTGTATTTCACCCGTTTTTATTTTGTCCGTGTTCACTTTATACCTTTGTTTCCACGGCAATAATTTATCTGATTCTCCATGCTGAAAAATGTGTATAATGTGTTTTAATGCAAGTATATCAGTAACTGGGCGTATACTCGAACTTAGTATTTTACCCATAGGAATCATGACTTGCATATTACTGATTGACATTTTTATAACATAATACTGTTGTTTTTTTCCTGAGAATTCTTTTTCTTCTATGGCTTCAATTATACCTGCTCCGTGCATTGGATAAACAATGTTATCGCCAATTTGAAACATATAATCCACCTCCATATATGGTAACCTTCTTAACCTTAACATATATGTGATTTTTTATCAAATATTTTATAATATCATAAAATCATTTTTATCGTCAACCACTTTTTTAGAAAAAATTAAATTATGTAAAAAACACCCCCAAAACAATAGGGGGTGTTTCAGCTTTCCCATAAAGAGCGGGGGAATTTCCCCGCTTATATTCTGAAATCTCTACTCATTAACGTAGATCAGCTTTCCCTTGAAAACGACCAAATCGATCCCGTATTTTTTTCAATCTTGTGTGGTATTCCAAAATCTCAATTCTTGCTTTTTCAGCTAAAGGTGCAATTGGTCGTAAGTCTTTTAACCCCCAATAATCAACCACTACATCAAGTACTTGATCAAAATATTGTAGTGGCCCATAGTTCGCTTCTTTCGCAATCACAGCCATTCTATTTTCAAAATCAGGCATGACGGCACCTGGCATTTTAAAATTTCTAATCACATTGGCAATATGATAGCAATAATTAGGTTCCAATTCCAAATGTGTTCGAATGACGTCTCGATAAAATGCATAATGAAGAGTTTCATCTTTTGCAAGACGGCGTAATAATGTAGCAAGATCTGGATCATGCTTACTTGCAACCTTAGCGACATTATTGTAAAACACCATCGTTGCAAGTTCTTGTAGCGTCGTATACGTCATGGCTTCGATTGGTGTATGAAAATCAGGCTCAAATCCACCCTCAACGACTGACTTTCTTAATTCATGTATTCGTTTAGGATTCACACTTCGAGTGAGTAGTAAATATGTCTCCAATAAATTCGAATGTTGATCCTCTTCTGAAGTCCAGGTATGAATAAAGTCTGTAATAACAGAAAGGGACCCTTTAAAAGTTGCAGATAAATACGTTGTAAACCATGGTAAATTCACTTCTGTTAATAAAGCTGTTTCAATGGCTGTAATTACACCAGAAGGAAGAGTAACTTGACTTTCATCCCAAGGAACTCTTTTAAAGTCCATTCCCTTATCCCATGGTAAAAAC
>NZ_NJGF01000112.1:0-1833 GCF_002209985.1 Bacillus sp. K2I17 | reverse complement strand
TTTTTAATTCTTCTTCTAACTCTTCTACTTGCTGTAATGTATCTCCTTTTATTAACGAGAAATCTGATATACCTTTAACTCCTACCTGGCATTCTCTCTTTTTTATTTTTGCTAATTATCATAAAATTACCAATATTAATCCACTATTTAATAATAATATTTGATATTATAAAAAGTAGATTTTATTGGAATTATAATCTAATATATTTTTGGTTAAAATAATTTTTCACACAAGGAGGTTAACCATATTGAATATTATCGTGACTCCAGAGTCATTAGAATCTTCTGCTAACAAGTTTAAAAGTGCTCAAGAGCAAGCACAATTACAATTTACTAACCTTCGACAAGATATCTTATATCTTGAATCAATTTGGTATGGTTCTACCATTGAAGAAATGAGGTAAAAAAGTCTCTAATTAGACTTTTTAAGAGCTATGAATAAAAAACAAATTGTTTCTATAGAGGAATTAGCATTTCTAATGAATTCCAAAGAAAATCAAACTTATGCAAAAGAATTACTAAGTCTTATTTATGATGAACTAGAGAAAGCAGATGTCGAAAAAATATTATTGACTGCAGCGCATTCCCTATATACTAGAGGATTATTAAACTTTAATCAACAAACTAAAGAAATGCAATTACAACCGAGTATAGAGAAATTATTCAACACTATGTGTAACCCGCAACTTTCATTATTACTTCAAAAAGTCGATTTTATAAACGAAACAACGATTACTGCTAACATTTATATTGATAACACTTCAAACGTTACATATCAGAGTTTAGATGGGATTGCACATAAAATCGAAGAAATTTCAGACGATAGATTATTTTTAGAATCTAAAAATTTATTACAGCTAGTATTTCAGCAAGAGGAAAAAGGAAGTAACATTGTAGGGACTCTTCCAAATCATATCGTACAAAATATCGAAAAGTTATTCCCTCTGTCTATTCAAGAAGGGAAAACAATATTAATAGAGAATGGATTTAATTCCTTATATGCTGAAAATTTTATAAAGGATTTAAAATCAACGCAGTCTATTTACACTATTATGCGTCTGGATATAACAGAAAAGAATGAGGTTATTTCTGATAATGGATTCTTTGTTATTGAATCACCAAACATCTAATGGCTATTAACTCGAAATATAATAAATGATTCCTTTGATATAACCTATTTAACCAAAAATCTTTTCGAAAATGAAATAGCAAAACTAGTAAAACATTAATCCTTTAAGACGGGAGTATATCTATATTGAATAAACAACAGCATTCTAGCAAAAAAAAGGAAGGCTTTTTCGAAAATAGGATATTACCTATCCTCACTGTTCTTTCAGGTGTAATACTATTAGTATACAAAGGGTTAGAATTCATTTCAAAGTATGTATTACTTTTAATCTTATTTGCCCTACTTATTGCTTCGTTATACTTATTGTTTATGAAAGAAGTAGTTGGTGCTGCTATTGGATTCCTTTTTGCAGCCCTTGGGTATTATATGTATAAAATCATTTTTAAACAAAAAAAGAAATAGCAGATAAGCAAATCATAAAGAGTGTAATACAAAAGAGAATGCTTTTACGCATTCTCTTTTGTATACTTATATGGAGTCGCCTCTATAAATTTTTCTAATCGATCTACATTTTGAGTCAATGCACCTTTCACAAGAGAGAAATCTGTATTTGGTTCTTCTTTTTTTTCTTTAAAAAACGAAGACTTTTGTACATTTACTTCAGCCATCTCTTCTCCCCCTTTTCAAAAAGATACAACCTTCTATTTATATTATATCGCAAATGTACGCAGCATGTACAAGTATCATTTTCTTTTTAATTCTTC
>NZ_NJGF01000111.1:0-1874 GCF_002209985.1 Bacillus sp. K2I17 | reverse complement strand
AATATAACGCAACATTTATGGAGGGATTATTCATGAAAAAATACGGTATAAGATTATTCTTTATTTTTACACTTATCCTTTTAGGAGGATGCACTATAGATCAAAAGAATGAGGAACAACAAATCGTTAATCAAGCAACAGAAACAACCATTCAGTATTTTAAAGAAAAACATAATTTAGATGTAGTAATTACAGGGCATAGCTTTCCTCCAAATGATTTTCAAACTGTATTTATAGATGGTTATGTTAAGGATGATAAAAGTAAAGAATTCTCAGTAGATGTAGAATTTGGTGATGGGGAATATAGGGTCGGTTCTATATCTCGTTCTGAAAACTTTAAATTAAATTATTAATAATAAATCTAAAAAAATTTAATAATATTTAAGGTTAATATAATATATAGAGCTTGGTTACCAAGTCTATCAAAGACACTTTATGGTGTCTTTTTTACGTAAAATATTTTAGCATATGAATTTCTTTCTTAACAAAATAATTTGTATCTGTTTTTAAATCCTTCATACCTTCTCTAGCTTCATCAGAACGCCTAAAGAGTTTTTCTCTATAATTTTATCTCATTCTGTCCCCTAGAAAGCTATCATAACTTGCTTTTCCCCCATTCACATCTCTTACAAAGACGACTGCGCCTATTCGAATTTATCGTGGAATGCTTCTCCTACTTTTCATGTCTGTAAAATTTTTTTTGATCTATATAATCCTTTATCTCATAATTTTCACCTAAATTAGTCCTACACGCTCCCTTTGCCAAATCATAATAAATTTGATCTAAAACTGCACTTTCTTTCATTCTTTTACCCCATAATAAATAGTTTATTATTAGAAGAGGGTGATTTTTTTGAAAAAAAAGGTTTTTTTGTTAATAGTAATTATAATTATATTTTTTATTGGAGGGTTGATGTATATGAACAAACAAAAGAATGATGAAGAAATAGCATTAAAAGAAAAAGCAACAAAGATCGCAATCCAACATTTTAAAGCGGATAAAAAACTAGATGTTACAGTGACAAAAGTCGAATTCGGCCCTGCGGATTTTGGAGTAATTTTTGTATCGGGTCATGTAACTAATAATCCAAATCGTAAAATAACTGCAGATATAAATTATAAAGATAAATATAAGGTTGAAAGTATTAGTTATGATGACTGAAATTAATATGAAAATACAATATATTTTTGTTGGGCATTCATATTAATTCTAATTATTTCATGTGTATATAAAGGCTAGGATGACTATTCAATCAGCCTGACTTCTAACATTAAAAATTTAAAACTTAAAAACTAATAACCTTTTTACTTTAGAGTCCCGTTTCTTTATACCCATCCACACCATATTCTGTGGATATACATTTTAGTTAACAGGAATATAACGCACTATTAACGGAGTGATTATTCGTGAAAAAATATGCTATAAGATTATTCTTTATCTTTACACTTATCCTTTTAGGAGGATGTACGATAGATCAAAAAAATACTGAACAACAAATAGTTGAAAAGGCAGAAGAAAGGACAATCCAATACTTCAAAGAAAAACAAGACTTAGATGTAGTAATCACTGATTATAGATTTGCTCCAAGTGATTTACAAGGTATCTTTATCTCCGGCTATATAAAAAATGATGAAAGCAAAACATTTAATATTACAATAGAATACGGTGGAGATGAGTATACAATAGGTTCTATCTCTACAAGTGAAAATTTACATTTAAAATAATAAAGAAAAGGTACTCTTTTAAAGTGCCTTTTCTTTATACCCCACCACACAATGTTCTGTGGATATAAAATTTAGTGAAGAGGAATATAACGCAACATTTATGGAGGGATTATTCATGAAAAAATACGGTATAAGATTATTCTTTATTT
>NZ_NJGF01000110.1:0-1894 GCF_002209985.1 Bacillus sp. K2I17 | reverse complement strand
GATATCGATTCATTTGAGCCAGGAAATTCTCATCCGGTAATAAATCCGATAATGGGAATTGATGAGCGATTAAGGATTGTTGGGAAATCATTAGATATTAACAGTCCACAAGGTGCTTCTCTTTCAATCGGTGATAAATTAAAGACATTGAATCAGTATCAAAGTGAATCAAATAAATCATCTCAGAGAATTACAGAACTACAATTTACAGTGTCCAGACTTAATACGCAAATCGGCTCACTTTCAACTAGTTTGAATAATGCGGAACAAGAAATAAAGCATTTAACGGCTGCGGTTGAAGATGCTAATCTGCAAGGAATTATTAATTCAATCTCTGATTTAGGAAATATCTTAAAAAAAATTGAAGAAGAAATACAAACTTTACCCACATCTGAAGTAATTTTACAGATGCAAAAAGATATACAAAAGAATACTGAAGCTATTGCTATGTACGATGAAAGACTAGAGACAGCTGAAAAAACGGTAGAATTAAACGGTAAAAGTATCATTGGGATACAAGAGAGCTTAAAAAGTATAGAAGATCGTTTAATAGCTTTAGAAAATGGAGGTGTAAAACGTGGCTGATATTAGTAGTTTTTTACAAAAAATTAAAACCGCTATGTACGGTAAAGATGTTCGTGGATCTATTCATGATGGAATCAATGCTATTAATAAAGAGACAGAAACAGCAACGTCACTCTCTAAAGAAACGAAACATAAGCAATCCGCTTTAGAAAAGAAGTACGATGATCAAATCGCTAATATGACAAATGAAAATCCATCTATTAGTGAACTTGTGGATTTTAGAACAAGTAGTTTTACCGGTAAATCATATGATACGGCAGGTAAAAGAGCTGATGAGATTGATGCGCGGTTAGCTGATATCGCAGTAAATATTAGAAATTTTGGTGCGCATGTAATATTAGAAGATAATGCTTTTGCAATTCAAGCTGCATTTGATTCTTTAGAAGGAAAAGGCGGACAGGTTTTTATACCAGAAGGAAATTTTGTATCAGCGCCTTTGAAACTACCAGCATATGTATCTTTGGGAGGTACCGGACAAAAATCTATTTTGAAACTAAAGTCAGGAAGCAATGCCCCGTTAATTTCTTTGAAAAAAGATACCTCGCAAATGATTGGAATTAAGAATTTAAGGCTTGACGGAAATAAAGATAACCAAACTAGTGATGCTGCTGGTGGTATATATATTATAAATACAAGAGATGCTACAGCAATGTTTGCAGATTCCCTTGTGGGAGAACATGATGCTCGGCATTATATCGAAAACGTTTATATTTATGAGACTAAAGGAACTGGTTTAATAATTGCTGGACGTGGTGAATCACAGGTTAAGGCTGTCCAAACTTTAAGATGTGATAAAAACGGATTCTACCTAGACGCACAAGATAATTGGTACGAATCTTTAAGCGCTGGTGAATCTGGTTTACAAGGTATTATCTCTAGCGAGAAAGATGCTAATTCACGCTTTGACAATTGTAAGTCATGGTTCAGTGGTAAGTTGAATCAAGAGCAAGGTGATGGTTTTGATATTCGAGGGAAAAGAATCGGTCTAAGCGTATGTGAAGCGCAGGATAATGCAAAGAATGGATTTGTATTCAAAGGTACAGATATTGTAGGTGCAGGATTAATCGCTGATACCAATGGTTGGCAGTATATTTCGGGTAATATTTACGCCGGGGCAACAGGGTACGTATTTGTAGGCGCAAAAAACTGTAATATTCAAGGGATTGCATCGAACAGATTCGGTGTGGCTGACCCACGACAATCGTATGCAATTCAATTTCTTAACGATGCCGCTGGTAATAACCTTACGATTACCTCAATGCATATGAAAATATCTGCTCTTATTGAGGCTCAACTAAGCCTTAGTAAT
>NZ_NJGF01000109.1:0-1894 GCF_002209985.1 Bacillus sp. K2I17 | reverse complement strand
ATTACTAAGGCTTAGTTGAGCCTCAATAAGAGCAGATATTTTCATATGCATTGAGGTAATCGTAAGATTATTACCAGCTGCATCGTTAAGAAATTGAATTGCATACGATTGTCGTGGGTCAATCGAACCGAATCTGTTCGATGCAATCCCTTGAATATTACAGTTTTTTGCACCAACCAATAAATAACCTGTTGCACCAGCATAAATAGTACCCGAAATATACTGCCAACCGTTGGTATCAGCGATTAAACCTGAACCTACAATATCTTTTCCTTTAAATACAAAACCATGTTTTGCATTATCTTGTGCCTCACATCCGATTAGTCCGATTCTAGTACCTCGAATGTCAAAACCATCCCCCTGTTCCTGATCTAATTTTCCACTAAACCAAGATTTACAGTTTATATAACGAGAATTACCATCTTTGTCACTAGATATAATCCCCTGTAATCCAGATTCACCTGCGGACAGCGATTCATACCAGTTATCTTGAGAATCAAGATAGAACCCATTCTTATCACATCTTAAAGTTTGAACAGCCTTAATCTGTGATTCACCACGTCCAGTAATTATGAAACCAGTTCCTTTAGTCTCATAAATATAAACGTTTTCGATGTAATGACGAGCATCATGTTCTCCCACAAGAGAATCTGCAAACATTGCTGCAGCATCCCTTGTATTTATAATATATATACCACCAGCAGCATGACTGGTTTGGTTATCTTTATTTCCATCAAGCCTTAAATTCTTAATTCCAATCATTTGCGATGTATTTTTTTTTAAAGTAATTATTGAAATATTACTTCCTGATTTTTGTTTCAGAATGGATTTTTTTCCAGTTCCCATGAGAATTACATAGGATGGCATTTTCAATTGCGATACTATAAAAATACCTTCTGGAATTAATACCTTTCCACCTCTTCCTTCTAAAGAATCAATTGCAGCTTGAATTGCAAAAGTATTATCTTCTAGTATTACATGCGCACCAAAATTTCTAATATTTACTGCGATATCAGCTAACCGCGCGTCAATCTCATCAGCTCTTTTACCTGCCGTATCATATGATTTACCGGTAAAACTACTTGTTCTATAATCCACGAGTTCGCTAATAGATGGATTTTCATTTGTTATATTGGCGATTTGAGCATCGTACTTCTTTTCTAAAGCGGATTGCTTATGTTTTGTTTCTTTAGAGAGTGACGTCGCTGTTTCTGTCTCTTTATTAATAGCATTGATTCCATCATGAATAGATCCACGAACATCTTTACCATACATAGCGATTTTAATTTTTTGTAAAAAACTACTTATATCAGCCACGTTTTACACCTCCATTTTCTAAAGCTGTTAAACGATCTTCTATACTTTTTAAGCTTTCTTGTATCCCAATGATACTTTTACCGTTTAATTCTACCGTTTTTTCAGCTGTCTCTAGTCTCTCATCGTACATAGCAATAACTTCGTTATTCTTTTGTATATCTTTTTGCATCTGCAAAATTACTTCAGATGTAGGTAAAGTTTGTATTTCTTCTTCAATTTTTTTCAAGGTATTTCCTAAATCAGAAACTGACTTAATAATACCTTGCAGATTAGCATCCTCAACCGCAGTCGTTAAATCTTTTATTCCTTGTTCTGCATTATTCAGACTAGTTGAAAGTGAGCCAATTTGCGTATTAAGTCTGGACACTGTAAATTGTAGTTCTGTAATTCTCTGAGATGATTTATTCGATTCACTCTGATACTGATTCAATGTCTTTAATTTATCACCGATTGAAAGCGAAGCACCTTGTGGACTGCTAATATCTAATGATTTCCCAACAATTCTTAATCTCTCATCAATTCCCATTATCGGATTTATTACCGGATGAGAATTTCCTGGCTCAAATGAATCGATATC
>NZ_NJGF01000108.1:0-2093 GCF_002209985.1 Bacillus sp. K2I17 | reverse complement strand
GAGATTCATTATTTTTATTCAGTATGTTTTTTACTTTTTTTCTTGCTTCAGCTTCTCCATATCAGAATATTGGAAGGTTTGACCGCTGAAAATCTGAAATACAACTTGGAAAATATCAGGTAGATCATAAAGAGGAATAGCATTTTTGATTTCTTCAGGTGAACATTCCGTACCGCCACTTCGAATCATCGCATAAATCAAGGACCGCATTAGTTTAGCCTCTTTTTCACCTAAACTAAATTGTCCCTTTTTCATCATTTCATTCAT
The DNA here is from genome assembly GCF_002209985.1 of Bacillus sp. K2I17. Lineage (NCBI taxonomy): Bacteria > Bacillati > Bacillota > Bacilli > Caryophanales > Bacillaceae > Bacillus > Bacillus sp. K2I17. The sequence goes on along the minus strand of NZ_NJGF01000108.1, from coordinate 1,826 downwards.
TTCTTTTTCGAACTCGTGATATTCTTTCCCATAAGATTCTTCTACAAAAGGAAATGATTCAAATGTAAAAACAACAGGGATTTTCACCTTCTGTATTGTAATTGTATTTACATTTATATTAACGTTAACTAAATCACGTAAGCGTGCCATAGTACCCCTCCTATTGTCCTGTAGTTCCACCTAATGTGGCTAATTGAGATTCATCACAAATAACCTTTTTCAAGAAGTCTTCTACTTTAATACCTTTAGCATCAGCTGCACCAGTATCTAATTCAGCCATCGTAGTATCATTGAATAATAATGGATCAGCGGTAATTTGGTAAGCAATATCATCCACAGTCATCTCTTCATTTTGTGTTTTCCAAGATTCCTCTACTGGCGCCACTGTACATTTTGGATACCAACGTACAAGTTTTGTTCCATCATTTAGTGGAAATACAACACCAACCGCAAATTTAGGATATTCTCTCGCTTTAGCTGTTTCGAAAGAAACACCTTTTGTTCTTTGTTTAGCAAAGATTTTATCCTTAACTTCGCGGTTTAACCCAGCAAGGTTAAGCGCCAATCCAAATGCTGTGTTTTTTACGATGTTGATAATCTTTTTGTTAGAAGCCCATTTTGTAAAGTTTGTGGTTGTATTTGAAATCGTTAAATCCGAAATATTTGTTTGCTTATAAATATCCTCTTCATAAGTAGGAAGTGTATCTGTTGTTTCATCGCCTTCCATCATACAAAGATATAAATCTTCAATACCTACGGTATATTGAATCTCTTTATTTACAACTGGCATATATATCATCCTCACATTCTATCTATTATTTTTTGAGCTAGGATTTCTGCTATCTTGTCACCTTCTGCATCGAAAGTGTTTTGTACAAAGTGTTTTCCCTTCACACGGCCTTTACCATTCACTTTTTTATGGCCATTTTCGTATAGGTACCAATACCAAGCTTCATTTTCAAATTCCACGGATACAAGATCATTTTTCACAACAACTTTCAAGCTTTCTCTTAAATGTGTTTTCTTGTTCTTATTGGACAATTTAATTTTGGGTTTTAACTTGCTAATAAAGTAATTGGCTGCTTCTTCTAAAAACTTTTTTTCTACCTTTTGGTTAACTCTAAGTAATGTATTAATATCTTCCAAAGCATCAGCAAAACCATTATTATTAGATGCCATTATTGAACACACCTCACATACGTTATAAACTGCGTTATGGTGTCATCGTTCTCGTCATAACCCATTCCATCAAATTGAGAATAAGAAACGCCTGCTTCGTTAAAAACAGCCTTTAACGGTTCGTAATCTTTTTCAGTTCCATTTGTGATAACGGCAATCTGATAAAGAGGCATATCTTTTATGACCTTATTAGAAGCTCTTTTCTGTTGCTCATTCACAAATTCATACACAATGTAAGGATATTTCGCGCCAGTAGGTGCACTATCACGATAAACTGGAATACCAGACTGTTTCATAAGAGTTCTTAATTGCTCAAAACTAATTTGCATAGGACAATGACACCTCCATCAATCGGTCTTCTTCTTTTACGTAAATACGCTCAATGTCGTAAATACGACCGCCAACTTTTACACGATAATCCTTTTGATTATTTTCGATGTCACGATCAATACGAACCTCAATTTTCTTTACAATTTCATTCGTATCTTTTGTCGTGAATTTATCAGTGGCCGTAACTCCAATGTTGTTATAACGAATCTTACGTTCTAATGGGTATCCCATCACAATACGGTCTGTGTCTGGATCAATGGTCTCCCCTAATTTAAGTAGCTCACCCATCCATTTGAGTTTATTCGTCTGTCTCTTCG
>NZ_NJGF01000107.1:0-2289 GCF_002209985.1 Bacillus sp. K2I17 | reverse complement strand
AGTCCTGAAAAGTTAGACTCAGAAGAACAAAAAAAATATCAGAAAAACAGTGAAGAAATTGGACCATTTAGACAGAGAATTTCTTCGGAACTTAGATTAACTAAAAAGGAAGCACAGAAATATCTTGATTTTCCAATTAAGACCCCAAGTTATGTGGTAAAAGGGTATAAATTAACGGGAGAAGGTGTTACAACACCGATGACTAATGAAAAAATAAATCCCGATATTATTTCTCAATATCAAAGTGAAGATAATGTGTATATTGTGCACCAATCTGCAGTTACTGATGAGGGAAAAGAATTCTCGAATAAAAGAGCGGAGTATAATGAAAAGGTAACAAATTATGAATTAGAAGGTACAAAAATAACCTTAGTTGAAAGTCTTGATACAGAGGAACCCTCTAAAGTAATGCAAATGATTGTTCCTGCAAAAGGAAAGAATAGCGCTTATCAAGTCTTTATTCTTGCAGGTGATTTAAGTAAAGAAGAAACAGAGAAAATTATGCTGTCCTTTCTAAAATAATAATAGAGTCTCAGGATCCCGTTCTTGAGGCTATATTTTTTTAGCTTAAACGAAACCTATAAGTGGGAAGAGAAATTAGTATAGTCTATATAATGAGAAAGTAAAATGATATTTAGTTTTGCTAGCTTGATTGAGGTGGATAAAAAATAACAATTTAAAACATAAATTGAATCTAGGTAGGTATATTGTATGGAGAACAGGAGGGAGTATGATTCAAAAAGAAGTAATGGAAGAATACTAGCAAATGGTGATGTATTTTACCGCTATCACCTGGATTGAGAAGTAAAACCTCATCATTTAGATATAGTTTTACTTGAGATGAAGCGGTTTGAGGTAGCAGATTCATATTAAAGCCAATTCCAGTGATCCATCTAAATTAGGAGAGAATAACTCATACGAAACATTACCGCTTTCAGGGAAAGTTATTTTTTTCTTTGATCCGCTCTTACAACTAATTCTTCTGTATTGGTATCTTCCAAGAAAAAATTAAATAAAGGAATAGTTAATGCTACAGAAATTAACTTTAGTGTTTGTAAGGATGGATTCGTGATCCCTTTCTCAATCTTACTTAACATGGAAGGTGTTATATCATCTATTTCAGCTAAACGTTTACTAGTTAATCCTGCACCTTTTCGAAATGCCATAATTTTTTGAACAACATTAATATTGTTCATATAAATAATCTCCATTAAATGAGTGGAGTATATTAAATTAAAATTAATTTTATTTACTTATACTTAATATACTGTTAATATATATTTAATTAAAATAAATTATGATTAATTTTCAAACTGTCAACTGATGCGAAAACGTGGAAAAAGAATCTACTTAGAAGTAAAGAGATTACTGTTATTGAATATACAACAGACTATAGTAAAGCGGTAGAAAAAGAAGAATACAAGCTAATAATGTATTCTTAAGTTTTTAAAGGACGTGAAATGAATATGAAACCAGTTTTAAAATATATAATTATTTCCCTTGTTTTTTCAATAGTAGGGGTATGTTGGGCGCTGTTTGACATCTTTATGTTAGATGCAGACTGGCTATTGATTTGGATAGGTGTATTAATGGCATATCTATCGTTGTATATTGTGATAGGTCTATATAGTAGAAAAACGTATGACTCAAAATTGGCTAAAGTGCTTCTAAAAACAATAATTACAACCTTTAGTTTTGGAGCATTAGGAATATCATTCGGAGTTGTACACGAGATATTAGGACCATTGAGTCTTACTTTAATGACATGGTATTGGTTTATAATGCTATTTTTATATTTAATACCCATAATATTATTAGTGATTTTAGTATTGGTAAATAGTAAAAATCATAATTTCCCTTGGGTATATAGTATACTTATACTTCTAAATATACTTCTTACGTTATGGCCGTTATTATGGCCGTTATTTATTAATTTTATGGGATCTGCTATGAATGCAAGTGCAGGATGGTAGTAGCATTTAAATAGTATAAAAGTAGATAATCCAACATGAACTCAGTTAATAAATTAGAAAGAAGAATTATAGAATGAGAATTAAGCTTAAGAAAAAGCGAATTATAAGTGTATTATTTGCCATTATATTAGTATCAATAGGTTATTACATGTTTCAATCTATTACGAACCCTAAGCTGGTAAATGCGAAAGAGGTAAACAGTGTTCTACAAGTGAGCAGTCTACCTAATAATGAATTAAAAAAATCGATACCTAGTCGTTTTGATGGTAAAGAAAGAAAAGTTGTATATTTAACTTTTGATGATGGACCAGGAAAA
>NZ_NJGF01000106.1:0-2447 GCF_002209985.1 Bacillus sp. K2I17 | reverse complement strand
ATCTCTCTGACCATCTTCATAAGATTATCATCCCTTAGCTCTAACCTCTTTTCTATCCTTTCTTCACGTTCCTTCCGATCTTTCATATCTTCCATTATTAATCTATTTCTTTCTTTTATATCCTCTTCAATTAATTCATTCTTTTGATCCATATGATCACTTAATCGTTTTTCCATTTCTAATAGATTTGCTTGCTGCACCTTATTGATTTCTTCTATCATAGCGCTATATTGTTGTTGGAATTGATATTGCCTTTGATAAGGGACTGGATCTGTACCCTGGGATTCCTCTTTCTTATTAGCGATTCCAAACTGCTTTGCAATCATTTTCGCAGCTTTTTCTAAAGTCATACCGTCTTGCTTACTCAACTCTACTAACTGTTCAATCAGTACAACATCAAAATCTGAATACTCCCTTCTCCCCCGACTATTTTTTCTTACATCATACCCTTCACGTTCAAGGACATCCGAATACTTTCTAAGTGTGCTGCCACTTACCCCTAAACGGCTATAGACCTCACTGCTGGTATATATTACTTCTGCTTCTGACATAGCGCTACACCACCTCCTATAAGCAAAATTCCATATCCAAGGTTTAATACCTCTTAAAATCCATCGACGAAGCTCGCACGGTCTTTGCTATGTTTTGTCGGAATAAGGGAATTTGAAAATAAATAAAATTTCTTTAGATTTTCACTTAAAATATAAGGTCAGGATGAGTATAATCCGAAACATGCAGTAAAAAAAAGGGGGGAAATACTATGAAAAAGAAAAAGAAGAAAGCACATAAAAGAAAGAATAAATCAAGCTTAAAGATTCGTTTTTGGGGTTTTGAACTCTTCTTCAAACATATTTCTTAATTGGGGTCTCACCACATCGCTATCAAGCTAAGCTTATGCAAAGTCAATTTTAGGCGAGATTGTTTCTTTTTTCTAAGGGGCAAGTTTAGGTGATTGAAAGATTTACATACGAAATAAACCCTAATGGGTTTCACTTTTTTGAATTAAGCGGCTTGATTATCAGACATGGAATTGTAAACGACACCTAATATATCAAAGACCGTTTTTTTCTCATATCGATGAGATTTCCGCCCGTTTTGCTGTAGGAGATTGAACAGACGAAGTAACACCTTTGATAGCTCTTGGGTGTTTTTTTGTATAGTTTGGAATAGAAGAAGAAAATAGTCTTTAATCATATATATGGCTTTATACTCACTAAGCTCTCGTTTTTTCTTCATGAGGAGCAATTGGCGCATTTGAAACATGATATAGAAGAACAGAGTAGAATGGCAATCAACTGACCATATAAATGGCACTCCAATCGTTCTCGTTTTATCTTTTTACAATGATGAATTTGAAAGAATGACTTCCACGTTTTAAATAAAATTTCGATTTGCCAACGCAAAGAATACCAGTCATGTACCTGTCCCATCGGGACAATATCTGTAGGGGTGTTTGTCATATATACATTGATACCACTGAGTCGTTTACTACGAGAAGAATACTTCATTCCTTTCTTTTTTTCTCTTACAGCTTGATCTTGTAATCGTTTTTGTTGCTGTTGTTTTGTTAATCGATGAACAATTACACGAGCTGGCACTTTATCAGTCATTCCTACATAAGCATTAGCTATTTCACATGTTTGTCCTGGTTGAAGAGAGTTCAGTAACATCTCCATATCTAACTGTATATACTCTGTACCTTTCTTAATTCTTCCATCTTGAAAATAATCAGGGTTAGGATTTTTTTGATACATACGTGTATTCGACTTGATACGAGAGATATAGTAGGCCTCTTTATCTTGTATATATTGAAGGTCTTTTAAATGAAAATAACCTAAATCTCGGATACATAAATCATTTGCCGTCACAGTTGGGGCACACAGAGAGCCATAAGTACGATCATGTTGTTTACCTGGACCTGTATGAATATGTAGGAACTGTCCGCTTAACAAATCATACTCAAGTTGAATTTTTATCCCAGCAGTATGGCTACATCCTCCTGCACCTGGATAAACCGATGAAAATACATCAGGGAATTGAAATGCAGTTGAATCTAAAATACGAATACGCTTAAAAACAGAAGTATATGGAGAAGAAATCGGTATAGATGAGGTCAATTTTCGGGTTAGTAGTTCAGCTAGTATGTGTTGTAAAAATTGGACGGCTGCTTTATTAAATCGTTGGTTCAGTCCCTCGGGACTGATGAGCACTTCTGTCGAGGCTTCTAAACAGCTAGATAACTGAGTTAAAGACGTCGTAGCGATATTTTGGTTCATCCATACACATAAAGCGACTAAATCTTTTGCTTGGTACTTACTGGTTCGTTGTACGAAACCAACATCTCGAGCAAGATTCCGTAAGGTATTTGGAGATAAAAAACGTTGAATCTCTTGAGCAAATAGTTGTAATTCATCAGACACAGAAACAGACATAAAAAACGCCATCCT
>NZ_NJGF01000105.1:0-2499 GCF_002209985.1 Bacillus sp. K2I17 | reverse complement strand
ATTGACGTTTCACGTTGTTTGTTTCGTTCAGTTTTCAAAGAACTACTTGGTCGCTCATTTGCGACTCCCTTATGTTAACATCTTCGTTAGTTAATGTCAACTAAGTTTTTTATTTTGTTTACCGCGTTCTGCGTTATTGCATCGGCGACTTGTTCTATATTACACCTCTAAGATACAACCGTCAATATGTTTTTATAAAAAAACTTCATTTTTTATAAATCCTATTTACGTTATTAAATTATGTATTTATATACCTCTTCTATAAGAATAGATAAGCAACCCATAAAATACTCTATGGGTTGCTATTCCTTCATAAAAACTATTGTTCTTTTGAAGGTATCGAACAACTTTCATCCGTACAAGACATATCGCTTCCACCCTCTGAAGAAAGCTCTTGTAACTTAGGTGCAGGATTCTCTTCTTCCCACACTTGTTGAAGTGCACCGACAAAAGTTTCGAGTGGTTGCGCACCTGAAATAGCATACTTTTGATTAATAATAAAATAAGGTACTCCTGAAATTTGATATTGCTGAGCAATCGATTCATCAATTCTAACATCATTTGCATATGCACCTTTATCATTAATAACACGTAAAGCTTCTTGCTTATCTAAACCTGAAGCTTCAGCAATAGTAGCAAGCGTATCCACATCACTTAAATTTCTCGATTCAGTGAAATATGCAAAAAGTAGATTTTCCGTAATCTCTTTTTCTTTCCCTTGATCCTTTGCAAATTTAGCTAGACGATGCGCATCAAAAGTGTTCGTCGGCTTCATCTCTTCAAAATTAAAATTTAAATCCATACTAGCTGCATGATTTCCTAGTTGTACATTATTACGCTTAGCTTCTTCAATACTAATCCCGTACTTTGATGCAAGTACTTCATTAATACTTGTTCCAGAATAGATTGGAGCATTTTGGTCTAATTCAAAACTTTTAAACTCCACTTCAACATCCTTCTTATGCGGAAATTGCTCTAAAGCCATTTCTAATCTATGTTTCCCAATATAACAAAATGGGCATACAAAATCTGACCATACTTCAATTTTCATAGAAACACCTCATTAACATGTAGTTTTCAATTATTGTAGCACTGGCAATAAGGAATTCAAAAATTTATGCTTCAAACCTTATATACTACAAACTAAAATAAGTTTTTAAATAGAAAAAACGATAATCAAAAGTATAAAAACCTTTCCTTCTGATTATCGTATATACAAATCTAAAACAATCTAATTACGCTGGAATGTATCTCCCCACGAACTTCCATACGGTATTCCAATATTTATTCGAATCTACCTTCTCGGCTTCTCCATGTCCAGCACCTGGAACAATTAATTTCTCTTTTTCTACTTTTGCAGCATTATATACTTCATCTAACATTTCATAAGGAACAAATGTATCAGCATCCCCATGAATAAATAGCATAGGTGTTTTACTTTTCGCCACTTGTTTTATAGCTGAAGCTTCTTCTAAATCATATCCAGCTCTTAATTTTGTAACTGTATTTGCCGCATTCATAACAGGAAACTTTGGCAAATGGAATAGATCTTTTAGTTGATACGTAAATTCATCAATAACAGTTGAGTATCCACAATCTTCAATAATAACTTTAACGTTAGAAGGTAACTCTTCACCTGAAGTCATCATTACAGTTGCTCCCCCCATTGAAACACCAAAGAGTGCTATTTCAGCATTAGGGTCTTTCTTTACAATTTGTTGAATCCAAATCAAAATATCTTTACGATCATGCCAGCCCATCCCTATATAATCACCTTCACTATTTCCATGCCCACGAAGGTCTGGCGCTATGACGTTATATCCTTGTTCATAAAAGTTCCGGATATATTTCGTCATTTTCGATGCCCTACTATCATATCCATGAACTACAATTGCCCATTTATGACTAGATTGTTCATTCATATATTCATAACCTGTTAATTTCAACTTATCGAAAGAATTTATGTTTCGTGTATTAGGTTTATGATTTGATACAAAGTTCGCATCCTTTTCTTCATTTGTAGCGAACACACCTCCCGATGCATTCACAGTTTCTACTAAGTGAGGATTATCCTCTAAAAACTCTTTCTCTTGTTTCGCATTCAACGCATAATTATAAAAATAATTCCCGACTAACATATAAGTAATTGCTAGAAGGACTAAAGCTACTATAGTAATTACACCTATCTTTTTCATATTATCTCCTTAAAAAAATTTAAATCTTCCTATATTAAAGTACCTCGAAAAACAACTGTACTATTTTAACACACCGATAGATTGCTTCTACAAAAAATAGAATAGAAAATCTTAAACTACACATCAAAAATGATGAAAGAAAATGAATATGAGGGGATCAAAAGAATACGGATTACTTACTTGAAGCTGATAAGAAGTTTAAAACACAAAAAAGACGAGTCATTCTGACTCGTCTTAAAGTTGCTTGGCGACGTCCTACTCTCACAGGGACAAGGTCCCAACTACCATCGGCGCTAGAGAGCTT
>NZ_NJGF01000104.1:0-2791 GCF_002209985.1 Bacillus sp. K2I17 | reverse complement strand
ATAATTTTGAGTGCACCAATTTAAATAATTTGTTAATCCTTTATGTGGGACCATGACTCCTTTTGGTTTTCCAGTAGATCCTGAAGTATAAATTACATAAGCTAGATTATAAACTTGAACTTCCCCTATTAAATCCGAAGTCCTCATTTTTTCAATTTCATTCCAGTCCGTATCTAAACAAATAACCTTCACTTTATCTTTAAGGATTTTATTAGATAAGCCCTGTTGGGAAAGAACAATTGGTACCATAGAATCTTCTAACATATAATGAATTCTGGCTGATGGAGCATTTGGATCAATTGGTACATATGCTCCACCTGCCTTTAAAACCCCAAAAATTCCTATAATTAGATCTAAAGAACGTTCCATGGAAATACCTACCATAACTTCTGGACCTACCCCTTGACCTTTTAAATAATGAGCTAACTGATTAGCTTTTGTATTTAATTCATCATAAGTTAATGAAGCATCCCCGTATTGTACCGCTATATTGTTCGGTACTTTTTTGACCTGTTCTTCAAATAGTTCAGGTAGAGTGGTTTCTATCTGTAAATTTTTTATTACATTATGTTCCCTTTTAATCATTTGATTTAATTCTTCTTTGTTTATTAATGATAATTGGTTTAATTTTATGTTAGGATTTTCAATTACCTGTTCTAATATAGACAGATAATGTTTTGAAATACGTTGAATGGTACTTTTTCTAAATAGACCAGTGTTGTAGTTAAAAGTTCCAGATACCTTATCTTCCTCCTCAATCATAGATAAGGTCAAATCAAACTTTGCAACATTAATATTTAATTTCTCAGGCTTAACTTTTACACCTGACATTTCAATTATATTTTGTGTTTGTTTCTCTAAAGCAAAAACAGTTTGAAAAAGTACAGAGCTATTACTCTGACGTTCTGATACAATTTCTGCAACAATATTTTCAAATGGGATATCTTGATTTGAATATGCTCCTAGGCATGTTTGTTTTACTTCTTGTAGTAGTTCCCTAAAACACATTTCTTTTCTCACTCTAGTACGCAATGCTAACGTATTTACAAAAAAACCTATTAATGGTTCAATTTCCAAATGATTTCGATTTGCAATTGGTGTACCTACAATAATATCTTCTTGTTTACTATATTTATATAACAAAGTATTATACGCCGCTAATAACAGCATATACAATGTACCACCCTCCTGTTGGGATAAGGTTCTTAATTTCTCTACTAACCCTTTAGGAATTGTGATATATTCTTCGTCTCCATTATATGTTGCTTTATTAGGTCTTGAAAAATCCCTTGGTAAATCAAGCACAGGTAGATTGCCACTCAATTGTTTTTTCCAATAATTCAATTGTTCTTGTTGCTTGGAACCTTGCAACCATCCCTTTTGCCAAATAGAAAAATCAGTATATTGCATTGTTAATGGTAATAAAGGGGAGTTATTTCCTTTAATAAATGCATTATAAACATTCGAAATTTCTTGGATTAAAATTCCAACAGACCATCCATCTCCGACAATATGATGCATATTTAGCAACATCCGATATTCTTTTTCTTCTAATTGCCAAATATTTGCACGTACAAGGGGACCTATCTCAAGATTGAAAGGTTTTTTTGAAACCTTTTTTATCTGTTCATCAGATATTTTTTGTCTTTCCTCTTTAGAGTACGCCTGAAGATCAACATATTTAACTTGTATTGATAAATTTGGATTTACAATTTGGATTGGCTGCTCGTCCATTAATAAAAAAGTAGTGCGTAAAATTTCATGTCTTTGTATAATTTCATTTAAACTTTTTTCAAAAACATTAATATCAAAGTCTCCTTCTATCTTCAGAAGAAACGGCATATTATACGTTGAAGAACCGGGTTCTAATTGATCAAAAAACCAAAGTCTTTGCTGAGCAAAAGATAGAACAGGAAGGTCACTTTCCCTCCTCTTTTTCATAATATTTTTAGGGCTATTCCGTTTTAATCGATTCATTAAAAATTTTTTCTTCTCTGGGGATAATGATTCTAATTTTGCAAACAAATCTTCCTTTCCTTCCATAAACGCACCTCCATTATTTAAAAGTATATTTCGTAATATACAACTCTTCTGAAATTAATAAATTATCTACTCTTGATGATTAATTAATATTGATAATACTTTATCTGACATCATTTCATCTGTATCCTCTAAATCTTTTAGTAAATCTATCAACTCTTTATCTTGCTCCAACTCTAGTTCTTGCTTCACAAACAAAACAAATTCTTCTAAGGTAGTAACTTCAAATATCAGCTTTAATGGTAATTCTATTTTCAATTTGTTTCTTACTAGCGAAATAAATTTTGTTGCTAGTAAAGATTCTCCACCACTTTTAAAGAAATTATCTTTCATGCTAACCTTCTTATATCCCAATACTTCGCCCCAAATCATTGCAATTTCTTTCTCCAAATCAGTTATTGGTTCTGCAAATTTCTGATCATCCCCACTAAATATTGGTTTTGGTAACCGTCTTCTATCAATTTTCCCATTTGGAGTTAATGGAAGTTCTTCTAATACTACAAACTTTGCTGGTATCATATAATCTGGTACATGTTTTTTCATATAATCATAAAGAAAATCCCATTGCATCTCATGTCTATATTTTGGTACAATATATGCTATTAATTTTTTATTCTCATTTTCCTCATAAACATTAACAACTACACTTGAAATTGCATCGTGATTGCTTAAAATACTTTCAATTTCTCCTAATTCAATTCTAAATCCCCTCAATTTAACTTGTTGATCTATGCGGTCAATATACTCAAGA
>NZ_NJGF01000103.1:0-2798 GCF_002209985.1 Bacillus sp. K2I17 | reverse complement strand
CAATCGGACTTTAATGGGCAGCCCGACCCCCACCTAACTTCTTTGCTTTCGCTGAATTTTGAGGTGGGGGGCTTACTGCCCATTAAAGCGGGATAAATAAATCTATTTTGGAAAGGACCTGCTCCATTCATTTGTAAAAGCATAAAGTAAATTGAATCCGTTAAAACACATGAGTGAACTCTTAGTTTTCCTCTCCTATTAAAAGGAGGAACTATTATGGGCTTTGGTGGTAGTTGTGGCGGCTGTGGCTTCGCTGGAGGATTTGCTTTATTAGTTGTATTGTTTATTTTATTAATCATCGTTGGAGCTGCTTGCTTCTGCTAAAAAACTATCGGAAAGACACTCATGTGAGTGTCTTTTCTTCATATGTAAAAAAAGCCCGCCTATTTCCGTAGGCGGGCCTTATCTTTATTACACAATATCAAAGTATACTCTCTTTTTCCTTGATTTTTTATGTAATTATACATATTCATGAAAATAGAAGAAGTAAAATTGTCATTACAACATATTTCCCACTTTCAACTTATTTATCAGTAGAATGTTTTTCTACAAAATCAAGGATTCTAGCATTAACTTCGTTAGAGAACTCACCATTAATTGCGTGAGATGCATTTTTCCAGTTCACTATATCTATATCTTTAACGTATTTTTTTCCAGTTTCAACTGCTTTTACCGAATTGTGCATTGTACTTTTTTCAGCCATTAAGGCAAGCACTGGAACATTGATATTTTTTAAGTCTTCTTTACTAAATAAATCAGGCGCTGGTGTTTTCAATTTATAGTTACGCATGCCCGACTCGATTAACTTAGCGATCGGCTCATCATCATTTGTTTCTGCTCCTCCAGAAACATAGCTTAACATCTTTTCTCTTAAAAACCTAGGTACAATAGGAACGGAAGCTGGAATAGATGCCAGAATCATCTTTATGGATATTTGTGCAAATACAAAGACTGGGTCCAATAAACTAGCCGTAGCAATATGCTTAGGGTTATATCTGGCCAAATTCATTGCTGTCCAACCTCCAATAGAGACACCCACGATATGCACTTTTTTTAAACCTAATCCTTCAATTACTTCATTTAACCATTCTGCTTGTTGTTTTTGGTTTTCAATCACCTTCGTTTGCACGCTCATTCCAGGTTCACCAAGTAAATCTATTGTGTAAACAGGCCTTTTCTCCCTTAACCCTTCTAAATTCGGTACCCACATTGGAGTAGATGCACCACGTCCAGGGAGTAAGAGTATTGGTTCCTTATGTTTATTTTCCTCTTTAGTAAAGTAATACGTACGAATTGTGCCAAATGTAGTTTCTATATCTTTCATATCGTTAGGTGTTGGAAGAAGTGCCATTGATTCATCGTAGGCAATTTGAAAGTCTTCTTTTCCTTTTTCAGATATAAAGTGGCCAACCTTATTATCCTCTCTCTTCATTTGAATCCCTCCTTTCTACAAATATATGGATAAACTTTATTTATATATTCATGGGAATCATCCATTGAAAATTTATCTTCTTTAAGCCAAAACTGTCATTTAGAAAAAAGAAAAAGACACCCTAAGGTGCCTTTCTCTGACTTGAACCATCTTAATTTTAATAATATGTATTGGACTCCCAAGCAAATACCATATTGCAGGGTAAAAGCATTGTACTTCTTATTGGTATGCAATTCAGTTTTATTTCTATAACCCTCCATGTTTCCACTCTTTATTATGAACATCTAATCCTTCTTGACCAAAGAAATGGAGAATAAATTCTTTTTCATCACTATCAGTTTTTTTAGCTAGTTTAGCTCCCTCCATACTTTGCTTTTTTCCAGAACGTAAATAATGAATTTCACTATAGTCTTCAACTGCAGATTCGAAATCTCCACCGTACCATTTGTTCAAAATAGATTCATATCTTTTTCTTTCATCATTATTGATAACATTTAAGTTATTTTTTAGGTACTGAATGTTTGCTTTCGTCATTTGAAGTCGCCCTACATCACGGGTACCAGAAACATGAAGATTCTTCCCATTGAATGTGAGTTTTTGGAGAGACATATGTATCATCATGTCATTTATAGTTTGCTCGTTTTTAATTTCTCCAATCATCTGTGCCGCTTTAGATAATTGCTCTTCACTTACTACGTAACTATCTTTTTGTTGCTTTTGATTAGTTTGAACTTTTTCTTCTTGTTTAGGCTTTGCTTCAGTTGCAGTCTTCTCATTTGTGCTACAAGCAGCCATGCTCACAAGTAATGTACTGCATGCTAATGATGTAAGTAATTTTCGTTTCATATTGTATGCCTCCGGTATGTACTAGTTATTTCAGCAAAAATGTAAGATTTCTCACCTCATGGTAGCAAACAAGTCATTTATACATTGTCATATTTTGTCGGATAAAAATAAAAAAAGCATCTGAAACAGATGCTTTTTCTCATTCTCACTACATAAACGTAATCGTCACTAAAGAATATCCTTCTTTCGCATTATACGGCTCCGCTTTATAAGAAACACGGTTTGCCCCTTGCGGATAACCGATTTCTCCAATTACTTTTTTCACATCTTGCAACGCACCATCCATTGATTGTTTATAAAGGATTTCAATCTTTGGTGACTTTTCGTTATAACGTTGCTGCATTTTATTTTTGAATTCATTATAGTTATTTGCTATGTACTCATTTCCTAAATAATTTAACTTTGTATCTTTTAATATTTGCTGATATGCAGGAGTTTTCGTACCACCTGCCGTAATTTTATTTGTTAATGTACTATAATAATTTGTTGTAGCTTGCGGATAGTCCCCGCGGTTCCACTC
>NZ_NJGF01000102.1:0-2816 GCF_002209985.1 Bacillus sp. K2I17 | reverse complement strand
CCGTAAAATCTTCAACGTTCTTTCGCCCCACGTTTGCTGAAGTTGCGAAAACCAAGCTAAAGTAGGCAGCGTGGTGAGTCAACGTACAAGATACTTATGTTTTCACCGTAAGGACGTTAAGTGGTGAGTAGTTCAATAAAATGGTAGTTCTTCACCTGTAATTTTAGATAGCGCATCCCTTCCAGCAAATATATCATCCAGCTCTTTGGATCACTATCTTGTTCCCTGCTCTTCTAAATCATCTTCTACTGTCCAAATGTTATCTTTTTTCATTTTCATATCTCCTCTTTCTTGTAATTTGTTAAGATTCATAACCTAGCCTGCGAACTTGAAAACAGTACAAAAAAGGCTTCTTCAAGTCGATTAATAATGTGCATAGCAAAATAAACTATATATACACTAATCGGCTCAAAGAAGCCCTTTCACAATTGAAACAAGACGTAACTTGCTTCTACAACTCAACCACAACACAAGAAGGTGTGGGAATAAACGGAATCAAATAAACGAACAATATAACCATATATTACACAATTAGGATAATCGAATCAAGATATTTTCTAAATTTCAACGTATTCCCCAAAAGAATTCTCCTTCCTCAAGCGCGAAGGACGTAGCCAACGATAGGTGGGAGATGAATATCCGTTCGGCATATAAACTAGCTATATGAAGTTCTTTGATAACTTGATATAGGACGTTGAAGGAAGAAAATGAAGTGCGAAAACCAAGCCATTTGGTTCCTGCGTAAAATATCAATTGTACCAAAAGAGCGAGTATACGAAGCACATCTAGGGTGGAACATCCCTAAGTAACGATCAGAGAGCCGAAAGCTTATTTTCGCCATGGAGCTGAGAATCTCCCACTTCAAACTTTCCTAAGTGGCGAGTAGTTCACAACAAATCTAATACTGAGAATATGGATACTAAATATACCCTCAAAAACAGAAACCTAACTGCATACCTTCTGAAAGTAAACATAAGAAAAACGTTCTACTCCATATGAGTAGAACATCTCCTCACTTTAATTCATATAGTTTTTTGGACTTATTTATTTTGTGACGTATTTAAAAAATTAATAAATTCATCTTCATTTACAGGCTTACTGTAGTAATACCCTTGAATTAGATAACATGCATTTTGTTGTAACACTGTTAATTGCCCCTTCGTTTCTACCCCTTCTGCTATTACTTTCATATTTAAAGTATGGGCTAACGAAATAATAGTTTGTATAATTTCATCTCCATCATTTGAAGTTCCAATCCTATTCACAAATTCTCTTGGAATTTTCAAAGTATCAATTGGATACAAAGGTAGATACGCTAATGAAGAATATCCTGTACCAAAATCATCAATTGATAAATGTACACCATATGATTTTAATGCTTTTAACTTCGATAAAGTTTCTTTTTCATCTACCATGGCAATACGCTCTGTTAATTCCAAATCAATCGAGTTAGCTGGTACCCCTACTTCTTCTATAATAGATATGACTGTTTGAACAAAGCCCTTCTGTTCAAACTCTATAGCTGATAAATTTATCCCCATCTTTAAATTTGAATAGCCCGCAGAATGCCATTCTTTCAGTTGCCGACACGCTTCCTGTAACGTCCATTTCCCAATTGAAATAATCTGCGACGTTTCTTCCGCGATAGGTATAAACTCAAAAGGTGAAATTAGCCCAAGCTCTGGATGTTGCCAACGTATTAAAGCCTCTGCACCAATAACCTTTCCTGTCTTACTATCAACTTGTGGTTGATACAATAAAAACAACTCATTATTTTCAATTGCATTCGGTAAATCCTGTTCTAATTGTAATCGTCTTGTTATTTTTTGAGATAATGTCTCGTCGTACATACAAACAGCATTGTTACCTTTTTCCTTTGCGCTATACATGGCGATATCAGCATGTTGTAAAAGTGTAGTAGTGTTTATTCCTCCAAACGGATACACTGCTATTCCTATACTAAGAGATAAGTAAAAACTATGCTGATTTACTACAAATGGTTTTTCAGTTATACGAAACAGATTTTCACATAAATCCAATAGCTGTTGTTCTGTGTGGTTATGGACTAAGACTGCAAACTCATCTCCCCCTATTCTCGCTAGAGGAATAGACGGTGACAGACATGTCCTAAAACGTTTAGCAACTTCTTTTAAAACACTGTCACCGATTGAATGTCCCATTGTATCATTAATGGTCTTAAAACGATTTAAATCTATATACAGGAGTCCAAATTCACCCTGCGTTTTTTGTGCACGCTCAATGGATTTTTCTAATTCTTGTTGGAAGAATATTCGATTTCCAATCTCCGTCACTGTATCATGGAATGCTAGATAGTTTATCTTATCTTGTTGTTGCTTCATTCTCGTAATGTCTTTTACCATTACATAACTCCCAAAAGTTTGTCCTTCTATCATAATAGGAACAATGGTCACGCACCAAAAATGAATGTCCTTCTCATTATTGTTTTTCACCCGTAATTGTAACGAAGTCGAACTGCATCGATTCCCTTCCTGTAGAGCTGCTTCCAATTCAGTTCTATCTTCATCTATAAAAATTGAAGAGCATTCTTTACCTATTAATTCATCACTGTTTTTTCCTAATAACGTACTTCCAGACTGGTTTATATTTAACACAGTACCATTTGAATCAATCGTTAAAATAGGATCTGGATGATACTCATATAAGGACTTAAATCTCTCTTGATTATTAACCAAGTCATTGGATTTGGTTATTAAATCTGCTGTTCTTTGAGATACTTTTTGCTCTAATTGATTATTAAACACTTTTAATGTTTCGGTTAAATCTTTGTTTTGCAT
>NZ_NJGF01000101.1:0-2990 GCF_002209985.1 Bacillus sp. K2I17 | reverse complement strand
GTATGTTCTTTGAAAACTAGATAACAGTGTAGCTCATATTTTTTAATTTTTAGTTTGGTTAAGTTAGAAAGGGCGCACGGTGGATGCCTTGACACTAGGAGTCGATGAAGGACGGGACTAACGCCGATATGCTTCGGGGAGCTGTAAGTAAGCTTTGATCCGAAGATTTCCGAATGGGGAAACCCACCATACGTAATGGTATGGTATCCTTGCCTGAATACATAGGGTAAGGAAGACAGACCCAGGGAACTGAAACATCTAAGTACCTGGAGGAAGAGAAAGCAAATGCGATTTCCTGAGTAGCGGCGAGCGAAACGGAACATAGCCCAAACCAAGAGGCTTGCCTCTTGGGGTTGTAGGACATTCTATACGGAGTTACAAAGGAACGAGGTAGACGAAGCGACCTGGAAAGGTCCGTCGTAGAGGGTAACAACCCCGTAGTCGAAACTTCGTTCTCTCTTGAATGTATCCTGAGTACGGCGGAACACGTGAAATTCCGTCGGAATCTGGGAGGACCATCTCCCAAGGCTAAATACTCCCTAGTGATCGATAGTGAACCAGTACCGTGAGGGAAAGGTGAAAAGCACCCCGGAAGGGGAGTGAAAGAGATCCTGAAACCGTGTGCCTACAAATAGTCAGAGCCCGTTAATGGGTGATGGCGTGCCTTTTGTAGAATGAACCGGCGAGTTACGATCCCGTGCGAGGTTAAGCTGAAGAGGCGGAGCCGCAGCGAAAGCGAGTCTGAATAGGGCGTTTAGTACGTGGTCGTAGACCCGAAACCAGGTGATCTACCCATGTCCAGGGTGAAGTTCAGGTAACACTGAATGGAGGCCCGAACCCACGCACGTTGAAAAGTGCGGGGATGAGGTGTGGGTAGCGGAGAAATTCCAATCGAACCTGGAGATAGCTGGTTCTCCCCGAAATAGCTTTAGGGCTAGCCTTAAGTGTAAGAGTCTTGGAGGTAGAGCACTGATTGAACTAGGGGTCCTCATCGGATTACCGAATTCAGTCAAACTCCGAATGCCAATGACTTATCCTTAGGAGTCAGACTGCGAGTGATAAGATCCGTAGTCAAGAGGGAAACAGCCCAGATCGCCAGCTAAGGTCCCAAAGTGTGTATTAAGTGGAAAAGGATGTGGAGTTGCTTAGACAACTAGGATGTTGGCTTAGAAGCAGCCACCATTTAAAGAGTGCGTAATAGCTCACTAGTCGAGTGACTCTGCGCCGAAAATGTACCGGGGCTAAATACACCACCGAAGCTGCGAATTGATACCAATGGTATCAGTGGTAGGGGAGCGTTCTAAGTGCAGTGAAGTCAGACCGGAAGGACTGGTGGAGCGCTTAGAAGTGAGAATGCCGGTATGAGTAGCGAAAGACGGGTGAGAATCCCGTCCACCGAATGCCTAAGGTTTCCTGAGGAAGGCTCGTCCGCTCAGGGTTAGTCAGGACCTAAGCCGAGGCCGACAGGCGTAGGCGATGGACAACAGGTTGATATTCCTGTACCACCTCTTTATCGTTTGAGCAATGGAGGGACGCAGAAGGATAGAAGAAGCGTGCGATTGGTTGTGCACGTCCAAGCAGTTAGGCTGATAAGTAGGCAAATCCGCTTATCGTGAAGGCTGAGCTGTGATGGGGAAGCTCCTTATGGAGCGAAGTCTTTGATTCCCCGCTGCCAAGAAAAGCTTCTAGCGAGATAAAAGGTGCCTGTACCGCAAACCGACACAGGTAGGCGAGGAGAGAATCCTAAGGTGTGCGAGAGAACTCTGGTTAAGGAACTCGGCAAAATGACCCCGTAACTTCGGGAGAAGGGGTGCTTTCTTAACGGAAAGCCGCAGTGAATAGGCCCAAGCGACTGTTTAGCAAAAACACAGGTCTCTGCGAAGCCGTAAGGCGAAGTATAGGGGCTGACACCTGCCCGGTGCTGGAAGGTTAAGGAGAGGGGTTAGCGTAAGCGAAGCTCTGAACTGAAGCCCCAGTAAACGGCGGCCGTAACTATAACGGTCCTAAGGTAGCGAAATTCCTTGTCGGGTAAGTTCCGACCCGCACGAAAGGTGTAACGATTTGGGCACTGTCTCAACCAGAGACTCGGTGAAATTATAGTACCTGTGAAGATGCAGGTTACCCGCGACAGGACGGAAAGACCCCGTGGAGCTTTACTGTAGCCTGATATTGAATTTTGGTACAGTTTGTACAGGATAGGCGGGAGCCATTGAAACCGGAGCGCTAGCTTCGGTGGAGGCGCTGGTGGGATACCGCCCTGACTGTATTGAAATTCTAACCTACGGGTCTTATCGACCCGGGAGACAGTGTCAGGTGGGCAGTTTGACTGGGGCGGTCGCCTCCTAAAGTGTAACGGAGGCGCCCAAAGGTTCCCTCAGAATGGTTGGAAATCATTCGTAGAGTGCAAAGGCATAAGGGAGCTTGACTGCGAGACCTACAAGTCGAGCAGGGACGAAAGTCGGGCTTAGTGATCCGGTGGTTCCGCATGGAAGGGCCATCGCTCAACGGATAAAAGCTACCCCGGGGATAACAGGCTTATCTCCCCCAAGAGTCCACATCGACGGGGAGGTTTGGCACCTCGATGTCGGCTCATCGCATCCTGGGGCTGTAGTCGGTCCCAAGGGTTGGGCTGTTCGCCCATTAAAGCGGTACGCGAGCTGGGTTCAGAACGTCGTGAGACAGTTCGGTCCCTATCCGTCGTGGGCGTAGGAAATTTGAGAGGAGCTGTCCTTAGTACGAGAGGACCGGGATGGACGCACCGCTGGTGTACCAGTTGTTCTGCCAAGGGCATAGCTGGGTAGCTATGTGCGGAAGGGATAAGTGCTGAAAGCATCTAAGCATGAAGCCCCCCTCAAGATGAGATTTCCCATAGCGTAAGCTAGTAAGATCCCTGAAAGATGATCAGGTTGATAGGTTCGAGGTGGAAGCATGGTGACATGTGGAGCTGACGAATACTAATAGATCGAGGACTTAACCATATAATATGAAGC
>NZ_NJGF01000100.1:0-3068 GCF_002209985.1 Bacillus sp. K2I17 | reverse complement strand
CTATAGCTTATAGGAAACATATTATCTAGGTGTTTTTTCTTTGTCTCACCAAATGGGGGCAGACCATCTATGATTCTACAAAAAGAATAGCGTTTTTTTTTTTGCTTTACGGATACACTTTTTTAGCTTGATACCGATGTTTTGTGTCTCTCAATCAATTGAAGAACCTCAGCCATTTGTTTAAACAATTAATATCCCAAAATATCTACTTCAGCTGCTGAAGCAAATCCATTTTGTCCATTTGTTACTTCTACTTTTACATATTTTGCAGTAACAGGATTAAATGTTGCATTTTTCTTATTACTATTATTTTCCCATGTTCCTGATGATATTTTGTCATACTTAACGCCATCTACACTCGTATAAATATTGTAAGTTAAAATACGGCCATTTTCTGACCCATCTTGCCTTGGAAGATATGCCAATTGTGAAATGGTACGTGTATCGCCAAGTTCTAGTGTCAAATTGTAAGGATATTGATTTGGTGTCCAACTACAATGCCAAAATGTATCTGTTTTTCCATCTATCGCCTTACTAGCTGAACCCGTTGATTCCTCACTATTTGCACTTGCCTTCATTATTTTTTTAGACAATACAGCAAGTGGTTTAACAGGTTTAGCATCCGTTGCTTCCCATATAGGTGCAATTAATGTTGGGTTATTTAAAGCTTCTACTTTTTGTCTCGTTTCTTGGGTCGCCTTTAATCCCCACTGATCAAAAAATGGAAGTAAGTTTTGTTTTGCTACCTTTGATGTATTGTAAATAAATGCTTGTATTTTATCTTCGTCTGTTTTTGGAAGTTGATCTTCTGGTATCTCACGATATAATTTGTGAAGGTTTGGATAAAACTCATCCCCATATGCCAAATGAAGCTGCCAAAGCATAACGAGTTTTACAAACAGGTCGTCTATATTTTTATATTCTTTATTCGTTTGTTTCAAATAAGCAAAGGCTCTATTATAATCTCCCTCTGATTCTAAACGTGTTGGTTTATTTGGATATAATTTCTTGTCTGCAGCTAAAGAATATAGATTAACAGTTACTTCACCCATACCTCTTAAATCATTCCAAGTCCATGGATATTGTTGTCGTGCATGTCCCGCTTCATGCATTTGTCCCCATCCAAACTCATTGACATTTAAAGTACTTTTGATTGCTTCACCAGCAGTCGTAAAGACGGCTCCATCCCAACTTGCATACATGCCCCAACTTTGTGCGTTAGGGTTTTCTACAAAGGCCCAAATACGACGAGTTGAACGATGTAAAGGATTAGGATCTGTTTCAGATAACCCCGATATCCGATCTTGTGCCCGAATCATTTCATCATATTTATTTAATAGAGGAACAGGATCTTGATTTACAATATATTTATTGGCACTATCACGAGTTACAGTTAGTACTGCTCGTTCTGATTTCAATTGTACCGCATGTGCATCTGGATATTTGTTCATCATGGCAATCCAGTCATCTTTCGTGTGTTTCCCTAATTCAAAAAATGGAATAGGACTACCGCCTTGTGTTACCTGCACCTTAACTGTTCCTGTACCTTGATAATTATCAAACCCTAATACGCCGCCGTTTGGAGAAGAGATGGTATTAGAGCCAGGAGAAAGATCAATTTCTTTTCCCCATTCTTTATCATATTGATGTGTCCCAATAATGGCTCTAATCTTTTGCGTTCCTGATACTGTAATAGTAACCTGTTCGTTAGGTTTTATATAAATTCCAGTTGGCATATAATTTTTTTGCTCACCTCTTTTTTCTCTTTTTGCTTCATCCCAAAAACTACCTGTACCTGGCAAGTCAAACTCTCTTTGTTCATATTGAGTTGCAGTTTGTGCAGTTTCAGCATGTACATCTAAATTGTTTGTCATAATAGGTGCAAATAACGTGGTTGCTAAAATAGCGGATGTCGCAAACACCTTTATTGACTTTTGTAACCTGCCGTTCTTTTTTTTATTCATATAAATCAATCCTTTCTCATTCCCGTTTTTTTAAATAAATATTTTAGATGAATTAAGATATCATCTGTATAAAATATACATTTTTTAGCAAAAAATAGGTATTGAGAAAAAATTTATTTTAAGGGCTTTTTAATGGAGGAATAATTTGATTTTGACTATGAACTGTAAAGAAAAAACGTTTTCTATTCTAATAATCTAGTTTGTTTAAAAGTAATAATGATTTTTACTTTTAGAGGGAGTTAGTATTCTTAAGTTGGTAGATATGGGGTACCGTCATATAATCATCAAATTGAGATATCAGTTGTTTCAAAAAGAGCCGAACTTACATAAATAACTATCAATAGATAGAAATTTCATTTTGGGGGTACTGCAAAATATTAGCTTGATGGGCATGTGGCGCTATCTCATCGCTATCAAGCTAAAAAATAGGTTACCCCCAAAACGAAAAAATATGTTAAATTCCCATAGATAACTATCTTATATTAATTACATAACCTAGTGTGTGATATAATAATATAAAGATATTGTGTTTAAAGGGGGGATTCAAATTGGTTAAAAACTTACCTTTACTAATAGTGATTTTAATACTAGGTGTAAGTTCTTCCACATTAAGTACGAACGGATACTTTTCTCCAGTTATAGAATGGTCTTTAATGATTATAAGTATTATTTTAAACATTACTGCAGTGATAGGTTTATCACTACACGTCCTTGTATATCAACCTATGAAAAGATTTGAAAAAAATTTAAAAGAGACCTTCAAATAAAATAATTATATTTGAGGTAACACCACATCGCCATCGAGCTAAAAAAATGTATCCATAAAAAGAACAAATACGCTATTCTTTCTGTAGAATCATAGGAAAGGATGGCGTTTTTTAAATTTTATAGATACTTTGTGGTAACCTCAAGTAGGAGGATTTAGCACAGTCAAATAATAATATCTTTTGTCTAGAAAGGAGAATGTTTTTTGAAATACACATTAAGAAAAAAATTAAGAGTGTTTTTTATAGGATTATTAGTACTAGTAATAATCGCTTCTATTTTCGTTTATTATAAGTTTTTAACACCTTCAGCAGATATTCAACAATACAAGGCGTATTA
>NZ_NJGF01000099.1:0-3162 GCF_002209985.1 Bacillus sp. K2I17 | reverse complement strand
GAGTGGAACCGCGGGGACTATCCGCAAGCTACAACAAATTATTATAGTACATTAACAAATAAAATTGCGGCAGGTGGTACGAAAACCCCTGCATATCAGCAAATATTAAAAGATACAAAGCTAAATTATTTAGGAAATAAATATATCGCAAATAACTATAATGAATTCAAAAATAAAATGCAGCAACATTATAACGAAAAGTCACCAAAGATTGAAATTCTTTATAAACAATCAATGGATGGCGCATTGCAAGATGTGAAAAAAGTAATTGGAGAAATTGGTTATCCGCAAGGAGCGAACCGTGTTTCTTATAAAGCTGAGCCGTATAGTGCCAAAGAAGGATATTCTTTAGTGACGATTACGTTTATGTAGTGAGAATGAGAAAAAGCATCTGTTTCAGACGTTTTTTTACAGATTGTCTCTCAGATATCCTCTTTGCAGAAAAGCAGTTCTAATAACAGTCAGTAATAAGAGGGTATAGATATATCCTCTTACTATTGATTAAAGGGACGAAACATTAAAAAGAGACACTATACAGTGTCTCTTTTATGTTGATATAGCTCTAAAGAAAATGTAGTGACTAAACAAAGAATCTTGGATGCTTCTTGGTTAAACTAAGTATAGAATCAATATAAAACTTTAATATACAAAATTAAATTATATATATGCTTTTCATGAAGTTTATTGTTGTTCGCCTTTTATTGTGTGTTAACTACAACTAAACAATGAGTGCAAACACTAGCAATATCAAAGGAATAGTCCCTTTGGCTTTATTATTATTTCTAATCAGTGATATATTAGCCTAAAAAGAGATAGTATAAAAAACAAACAACTGGTCCTATTTAAAAGGAGATAATTTATACATGTTAGAGACTCTTGAAATGAGAAAAAAACAACACGAATTGAACTACTCACCACTTAACGTCCTTATGGACTGTTTGAAGTGGGAGATTCCTAAGTACAGAAGCCTAGTGGCTTCTAATTCATTAGGCTATCCCCGTAGTTCCTACGGTTAGAAGCCTTAAAGCTTCATTTTCAAGATTGATACTTGCGTTAATATCTCTATCGTGATGACTATTGCACTCAGGACAATCCCATTCACGAAGATTTAGATTCTTAACGTCTTTATTTTGATACCCACAACAAGAACATAATTGGCTTGAAGCAAATGTTTTGGATACCGGAATGACTTGTTTTCCATACCATTTTGCCTTGTATTCTAGCAACGTTCTAAATTGTGACCAAGATACTTCACTAATCGCTTTTGCTAACTTATGATTTTTTAACATATTCGATACTTGCAAATCTTCTATACCGATAACATCGTGGTTTTTGATGATTTCAGTTGAGATTTTGTCCAAGTAATCTTTTCTAGCATGAGCTATGTATTCATGAATTCTAGCTACCCTTACTCGTTGTTTATTCCAGCGAGAAGATCCTTTCATTCTTCTAGAAAGAACACGCTGTGCTTTTGCCAACTTCTCTTCCAATGAGCGAAAAAATTTAGGATTTTTATAGATTGTTCCATCTGACAAAATGGCGAAATCTTTTAATCCTACATCCATTCCAATATAAGAATGTGTTTTCGGAAGTTCTTGCACTTCTGTTTCAACTAACAATGACACAAAGTATCTGCCAGAAGGGTTCCGTCTAACCGTAGCATTTAAAATACGTCCCTTTACTTCACGACTTTTGGCAAATCGAACAAGACCTAGTTTTGGCAATTTCATTTTGTTTCCCACAACAGCAATGTTTTCATTTGTTTGTTTTGTGGTATAAGATTGTACGTTGTTCTTTTTAGATTTGAAACGCGGGGCACTGTTTTGTTTTTTAAAAAAGCGTGTATAAGCATCCGCAAGGTTGCGAACAGACGATTGAATAGCAATACTATCCACTTCTTTTAGCCAAACAAACTCTTTCTTCATGGCAGGAAGTTTGGCAGAGCATGTACCATAGGTCAAACCTTTTCCTGTTTCTTTGTATGCATTATCCCATAGAGATAGGAAGTGATTGAATACAAAACGAGAACAACCAATCGTTTTATTGATCAGGATCGCTTGTGCTTTATTTGGATAGATACGAAATTTATACGCTTTATTGATCATCCTTCGTTTCACCTCCATTTCGATATATATCTATTATATACCAAACGTACATTCGATTGATAGTGAAGTGATTATGACAAATTGTCCGGTAACACTTTACATATGTCGAACAATTAAGATGACTTCCTGCCATCTCTTGTTCGAAGCCAATTCATCTCCCACCTACTCGCTGAGCTACGTCCTTCACGCTCCTTGAGGAAGGAGTCTTCTTGGCTAAATTGATAAAAATACATAAATACAAAAATACTATAATTCATTTTTGTTTGCAATCTCGATTATTTATTTTCTCTATTTCCTGATTATTGATAATTCTCTTTCAGCACATCTATTACTTTCATTCATTATCGGTTTTACTCTTTGGAGCGTAGGCCTAGCTATACATCTAAAACTCTTATATGAGAAAAAGGGAAAACGAAAAATCATGAATATAGAAGCACTAAATGAAATAAAAAAAATAAATATATGAGTCCAGGAAGAAAAGAACGTTATATCAAAGATTATTACGCGTCCAAAAATGAGCTAGAACAGATAATGACTTACGCTAAATTTATGTTAGAGGCTAAAGAAAGGGAAAATGAAATAAAAGACGAGAAAGGAATTTAGAGATATAATTGTAGTAATACATGCAGATAGTAGCTAGAAATATAAAAAATAAAAGGAGGATATACACATGAAATCAACAGGTGTTACACGAAAAATAGATGATTTAGGGCGAATTGTTATTCCGAAAGAGTTAAGAAGAACGTTAGGAATTGCAGAAAAAGATCCTATGGAAATATTTGTAGAAGATGAAAAGATCATTTTAAAGAAATACAAATCTTATGATGCTTGTGCAATAACTGGTGATATTTCAGAAAAAAATATTTCACTGGCTAATGGTCAAATCGTCCTTAGTCCTAAAGGGGCTGAGTTTTTAATTAAGGAAATCCAGCAACAATTAGTTAAGTAAGATCACTCTCGTTAGTACATTATATTTAAGAAAAGACATCTATATATGATATTATCCCCTTAAGGTAGACAGTGTAAAAAGACCATGAACAAACATGGATGTTACACT